>DMTU01000230.1:916-12600 GCA_003476595.1 Acidimicrobiaceae bacterium
CGATGCACGCTGCGTCGGCGGTGGCCGGGGCCGCGGCCTCGGCGACCGGGCGGGACGCGCACGTGGTGGGCGTGCCCTCGACGTCGATCAGGTCCTTGACCGCCACCGTGGGGCCGTCCCCGGGGCCGGGGTCGAGCCGCAGCAGGAAGATGCTCACGGGCGACCTTCGACGATGGCCTTGAGCCGGCGCAGGTTCCCCTTCCAGATGAGGCGCATGATGCGACCGCCCACGAGACCACCGATCGGGCCGCCCATCCACCAGGGGAAGACGAGGCGCTCGGACCACTCGAAGCGGGTCGCCGACCGCCGGCGGAGGCGTCCGCCGGCAGGGGAGAGGGTGAAGACGCCCTCGCCGGTGACGAGCCCGACGTGGCGGACGCCCATGGCCTTGCCCGGCTCCCAGCGGGTGATCTCCATCAGATCGGTGAGGCGGAGCGGCCCGACCTTGGTGTCGCACTCGAAGGTGGTGCCGACGCCGCTCGTGCGGTCCGAGGTGAAGCGGATGGCCTCGGCGTCGGCCATCCAGTCGACGTGGGAGCCGACGTCCTCGACCGCGGCCCACACCTCCACCGGGCTCGCGTCGATCGTGGTGGAGACGGTGATGCGGGCCATGGACGAACGGTAGGCACGCCCGGGTCCGCGTTCTCGTCACCCCCCGTGCGGATACTTGACCCATGGCCGTCCTCCTCGCCCTCCTCGCCGCCGTCGTGGCCGCCGCGCTGGCCGCGCTCGTCGTCGCCCGTCTCACCACCACCCAGCTGTCGGCCCGGGCGGCGGAGGAGCGGGAGGCCGCGGTCGCCGCCGCCGTCGACGCCGTCGTCGCCCAGGCCGGGCACGCCTTCGTCGCCGAGCGGGAGCACACGCTGCGCGCCGCGGTGGAGAGCGCCACCTCGGTGGCCACCTCCAAGCTGCAGGACTCCATGGCCGCCGGCAGCCGGGAGCTCGACCTGCGCTCGCACTCCTTCGAGCAGCAGGTCACCCACATCGCCGATGCGCTCGGCACCCTCGGCGGGCTGGTCCAGTCCCTGCAGAAGGAGCGGGCCGAGCAGACCGGATCGCTCGTGGCCCAGCTCGAGCACGTCACCCGCACCCAGCAGTCCCTGGCCCAGCACACCGACCAGCTCCGCCAAGCCCTGGCGAGCCCGAAGCAGCGGGGCCAGTGGGGGGAGCGCATGGCCGAGGACGTGCTGCGTGCCGCAGGCTTCCGCGAGGGCGTGAGCTACCGCCGCCAGACCGCCATCGAGGGCGGCACCATCCCCGACTTCCGCTTCCTGCTGCCGCGGGACCTCGAGCTGCGCATGGACGTGAAGTTCCCGGTCGACAACTACCTGCGGGTGCTCGAGTGCGAGTCCGACGCCGACCGCGCCCGCCACACCAAGGCCTTCGTGGCCGACGTGCGCAACCACGTCCGCGGCCTGGCCGGCCGGGGCTACGTGGACCACCGCGACACGGTCGACTGCCTGCTGCTGTTCATCCCCAACGAGGCGGTCTACGCCTTCCTGCACGAGTCCGACCCCGACATCGTCGACGTCGCCCTCGGCCACCAGGTGGTCCTGTGCTCGCCGAGCACGCTGTTCGCCGTGCTGGCCGTGGTCCGCCGCTCGGTCGAGCAGTTCCAGCTCGAGCGGCGCAGCGACGACATCCTGCGCTGCCTCGGCGGCCTGACCGGCGAGTGGGACAAGCTGGTCGGGGCCATCGAGAAGGTGGGTCGCCAGCTGGACCTCACGCACAAGAGCTTCCACGACGAGCTCAACGGCACCCGCCGGCGCGTGTTCCAGCGGTCCCTGGACGAGATCGAGTCCCTCCAGACCGCGGCGGAGCGCCCGGTGCTGGGCGCGGGCGAGGCCCTGGCCGCCCAGAAGGCCGCCGGCGACGTCCGGGCCCTGCCCGTGGACGAGCGCGACCGCGGGGTGGCCGAAGCCGGCTGACCCGGCCGACGATCCCGGTGGTGTGCCGCCACCGTCCAGGCCGGATGTTCTAGAACGAGGGGGCGCCCGGGAACCGACCCGGCGTACCCATCGTCGAGACCGGGAGAAGACCAGCGAATGTCCGACTACGAGATCCCGAAGCCTGAGCCCAAGGAGATCGACTCCGTCAAGTGGCTCGAGTGGAAGGACGTGATGGAGCGCGCCACCCTCAAGGGCCATCCGTACAAGGACGAGCGCTGCGACAACTGCTTGTACTACCTGGACCCCGACGAGGAGATCTCGTACTGCTGGCACCAGACCCTGCGCATCCTCGTGGGCGGGGACTGGTGGTGCCAGTGGTGGGAGCCGATCGAGGAGGACTGACCATGGCCGGCGACGAGCTGCCCGACGACGTCCCCGAAGCCGACGCGCTCGAGCAGCGCCGAGCGGTCGACGACGACGCCGACGCTGGCGCGGTGCTCGGCGACGACAGCTTCGAGGTTCCTGAGGCCGACGCCCTCGACCAGGCCCGGAGCGTCCCCACCGACGACGAACCCGACCCCGAGGGCTGAGGCCCGGCGAACCCGCCCCGGACGCCACGGCGTCCGGGGCGGGTCGCGTCAGCGGCCGCCGAGCAGGTCTCGCACCTTGTCCACCGTGGCCGCCCACGGTCCGGCGACGAGCTGTGCGGTGGCGGTGCCGGGCACCAGGGGGTGCGGGTGCGTGGGGACGACCTTCTTGGCCTGCTCGACCAGGTCACCCATCCTGTCGAGGGTCGAGGCATCGACGGCGTCGCGGAGCTCGGGGAAGACGTCGGACTCCTCCTCCTCCACGTGGTGGCGGATCGTCTCGATCAGCGACTCCATGGCCTTCGCGTGGTCGGCGGAGCCGGCATCGAGCTTCTCGAGGTCGGCCAGGAGGCGCTTGGCCTGCTGGTGCTCCTCGATCGCCTCGTCGGCCATGGCGCTGCCGCCGTCGACCTTGGCTCGCAGGAGCGGGTAGACGAACTGCTCCTCCACGGCGGCGTGGACGGAGAGGTCGTGCACGATCTGCTTGGTCAGCTCATCGATCGTCTCGGGCTTCTCGGAGAGGTGGACGCGGCGGAACAGCTCGTCGACCTCTCGATGGTCGTTCTCCAGCAGCTGGATGACGTGCATGGGGGGTCCTTCCGGAACGGGCGGGTGTGCGGTCCATCCGTTCCCCGGTCGTGCCGGGCCCATGTCGGACGGGACGTTGGTCCCTGGCGCGCCAGCCTCGGCTGGCCGACGATGGCGAAGGGAACCGGGGCCTGACCCGGATCGCGAACGGAGGAGCGCGCGATGCCCGAGCTCATCCAGGACCACGAATGGGAACCCGGTGCCGGACCTCGGGTGCTGGTGGAGGCCGTCGAGTGGGGGACGCGCGAGCGCGCCGCCGCGGTGCTGCGGGAGCACGGCTACGACACGGTGACCTGCCCGGGACCCGAAGGCGCCGGCCAGCGGTGCCGACTGGCCGCCGGGGAGGGGTGCTCGGCCGCGGAGAACGTCGACGTGGTCGTGCACGCGCTGCGCCCGTGGGACCCACGCAACGTGGAGGCGCTCCGGGCGCTGCGTCGCCGGCTGCCCGATCTGCGGGTCGTGGTCGAGGTCGCCGCGCCCGAGGCCGCCCGGCAGAAGGTGGACCTCGAGGGCTGCATGGTGCTGGAGGCGCCGGCCAGCCCGGCGGAGCTGCTCGACGCCGTGGCCCGAGCGCTCGGCCACGAGCCCGGGGACGGCTGATCGCAGCGGGTTCTACTGATCACCCCGTCGGGTAGGTGGCGGTCTCCGCGCCATCCCCCCAACGGAGGTATGAGATGCATTCGACCGTGACCCGCCGCATCGCCGGTGCCGGCTTCGCCGCCGCCCTGCTGCTCGGTGCCGCTGCCTGCGGCGACGACGACGACGTGGACGACACCGACGTCGTCGAGGTGGAGGACACCGAGACCCAGACGGAAGAGGTCGAGGACACCGAGACCGAGACCGAGACCGAGATGGAGACCGACACCGAGACCGAGACCGAGACCGAGATGGAGTCGGACCCGGAGTCGGAGATGGACGGCGAGTCCGAGGAGTGATCGAGGGCAGGCCACCGCAGGTCTGACCCACGGCATCAACAGGGACGGAGGGCGCAGCGATCGCTGCGCCCTCCGTCGCGTCCGACGCCCGGCCCTAGGTTCGCGGCGTGGGATCGCTGCTCGCCGCGCTCGGCATCGTCTTCCTGGCCGAGCTGGGCGACAAGACCCAGCTGGTCGCCCTCGGCTTCGGTGCCCGCCACCGCCTCGGCCCGGTGCTCGCCGGCGTGGCGCTGGCCTACGCCGCCACCAACCTGCTGTCGGTCGTGGTCGGCGGCCTGCTCGGCGCCGCGCTGCCGACCCGTGCGCTCGGCCTGGGCGGTGGCGTCCTCTTCATCGGCTTCGCCCTCTGGTCGCTGCGCTCCAAGGACGACGAGGACGACGACGGCGTCGCCGCGTCCACCGGCCACGGCCGGGTCGTGCTGTCCGTCGCCGCCGCCATGTTCGTCGCGGAGCTCGGCGACAAGACGATGCTGGCGACCGCGACGCTGGCCGCGCAGGGCAACCCGGTGCTGGTGTGGGTCGGCGCCACCATCGGCATCATCGCCTCCGGATCGGTCGGCGTCCTCGTGGGGCGGGCCACCGGCGCTCGGCTGCCCGAGCGGACCATACGCATCGGCTCCGCGGCGCTGTTCGCCGTGTTCGGCGTCGCGCTGATCGCGCTCAACCTCTGAGCACTCGCCGTCCTCACCGTCGCCGGGATCTACGGCGTGCAGCTCGTCCGTGCCCCGGCCGTCGCCGAGCGGGTCCAGGCCTGGGCGGCGCGCACCGGGCCGGTTCCCCAGGCCGTCGGCCTCGCCGGCGCGCTCACCGTCGTGGACGTGCTCGGCCCCGCCGGCGTCGCCCCCTTCATCTACTTCGGCTTCTGATGGCGCTCACCACCCCCACCCCGACGCTCCCTCCCGACGAGGCGCCCCCGGACGGCGCAGCCCGGTCCCGTGGGGTGTGGGGACCCTTCGTCGTCGCGGCCGCTGCGCTCGTGCTGGCCGCCCTGCTCAACGCCGACGAGCTGCAGCGCACCGCCGAGCGCCAGCCCGTGGGGTGGGAGCGGGACGTGCTGATCGACCTCGCCGCGGTCCCGCAGGAGGTCGCGGACGCGAGCCGCCTGAACCGGCCGCGGCGCTGGGCGGAGGCGCTCCTCGGCACGCCGGACCCGGGAGGCAGCGTGCTCGAGCGTCCGGCGCCTCCGCCGGCCCGGCCCCCCGTCAGCAGCGACGACCCGGTCACGGGTCCCACCGGGTCGTCCACGTCCACGTCCACGTCCACGTCCGCGTCCACCTCGACGTCGACGACCGTGCCGGAGCGCCGCACGCCGACGGCGAGCGCTCCGCTGCAGGTGGCGGTGCTCGGCGACTCGATGATGCAGGTCCTCGGCCAGTCCATCGTGAACGGCGCGGCCGGCGACGACCGGGTCGAGACGACCCTCGAGTACCGGGTGTCCACCGGGCTGACCCGGCCCGACTACTTCGACTGGCCCGGTCGGATCACCGAGCTGCTGTCCTCCGGCCCGCTCGACGCGGTGGTGGTCATGTTCGGGGCGAACGACGCCCAGGGCATGGTCCTGCCCGCCGGATCGGAGCCGTTCGGCACCCAGGCGTGGCTCGACGAGTACCGGTGGCGGGTCGCCTGGGTGATGGATGCGCTCGCTGCCGGGGGCGCGGACGCCTACTGGGTGGGTCAGCCCGTCATGCGATCGGACTCGTTCTCGGCCCGGATGGCCGCGCTGAACGAGATCTACGCCTCGGAGGCGGCGCGGCGGGAGCACGTGACCTACGTGGATGCCTGGTCGGTCCTCTCGGCCGACGGTGCCTACGCGTCGCACCTCGACGACGGGAGCGGGCCGACGTCGGTCCGTCAGAGCGACGGGATCCACCTGTCCCGAGCCGGTGGCGACCGCCTCGCCGCCGTGGTGCTCGACGAGATCCGCGCCGACTGGAGGCTGGACCGATGAGGGCAGCTCGAAGGATCGGCGTGCTGGTGGCGGGCCTCGCCCTCGTCGCCGGGTGCGGCACGAGCCCGACCACGGAGACCGTCGACGTCGGATCCACGACCACGACCACCTCGACCTCGACGACCGTCGACGCGCCGAGCACCACCGAGCAGCCGGTCCCGTCGACGACGACGACGGCACCGACCACGGTCCCGCCGAGCACGATCCCGCCGACCACGGCCCCACCGACGACGGCGCGTCCTCCGTCGACGGCGGGCGGGTCGGTGTTCGTGCTCGGCGACTCCGCCCTGCTCGGTGCGCGCGAGACGGTGCCCGCCGCCCTGCCCGGGTGGCAGGTGGTCTTCGACGCGGTGGGCAGCAGGCGGCTCCCGCAGGCCATCGAGGTGCTGCGAGCCCGGCGGTCGGAGATCGGCGCCGTCGCCGTCATCCAGCAGGGGAACAACTACCTCGAGAGCGAGGGGTCCTTCGGCGCGCAGATCGACGAGGCGATGCGGGTGCTCGATGGCGTCGACCGGGTCGTCTGGCTGACGGTGGCCGAGAAGTGGCCGTCGCGGGTCGAGATCAACCAGCACATCCGGGCGGCGGCCGGTCGCTGGCCCCAGATCGTCGTCGCCGAGTGGGCACCGCTCATCGCCGCCCACCCGGAGTACGCCGAGGACATGCTCCACCTGTCCGCCTCCGGCCGGATCGCCATCGCCGAGCTCATCGCCGGCGCGGTCACGGGGTAGGCAACCGGATCTGGGGTCGGCCCGGCGCGCCCGTAGGCTGCGATCCCATGCCCGGCCGCTTCTACGTCACGACGCCGATCTACTACGTCAACGACGCCCCCCACATCGGCCACGCCTACACCACCGTCATCGCCGATGCGCTGGCTCGCTGGCACCGGCTGGTGGGCGACGACACCTACTTCCTCACGGGGACCGACGAGCACGGCCTCAAGGTGGCCCAGTCGGCCACCGAGGCCGGCATCACCCCCCAGGAGCAGGCAGACCGCAACGCAGGCCGCTTCGCCGAGGCGTGGGAGCTACTCGGCATCAGCAACGACGACTTCATCCGCACCACCGAGCCCCGCCACCACGCGGCGGTGCAGGCGATGTTGCAGCAGATCCACGACAACGGCGACATCGAGCTCGACACCTACGAGGGCCCGTACTGCGTGTCGTGCGAGGCGTACTACGCCGAGGGCGAGCTGGTCGACGGGATGTGCCCGATCCACCACAAGCCGGTCGAGCGCCTGCGCGAGGAGAACTACTTCTTCCGGCTCAGCCGCTACGAGCAGCGCCTCATCGACTGGATCGAGTCCGACCCCGAGGCCATCCAGCCGGTCGGCAAGCGCAACGAGGTCCTCGGCTTCCTGCGCCAGGGCCTCGACGACGTCTCCATCACCCGCACCAGCCTCGACTGGGGGGTGCCGGTCCCGTGGGCGGACGGCCACGTCTTCTACGTCTGGTACGACGCGCTCATCAACTACGCCACCGCCATCGGCTACGGCACCGACGACGAGCGCTTCCGCACCTGGTGGCCGGCGGTGCACCACATCATCGGCAAGGAGATCATCCGGTTCCACTGCGTGTACTGGCCCGCCATGCTCATGGCCGCCGGTCTCGAGCCGCCCAAGCGCGTGATGGTGCACGGCTGGCTGCTGCTCGGCGGCGAGAAGCTGTCCAAGACGGTGCACGGCCAGGCCAAGCTCACCGACATCGCCCCGGCGAGGCTCGTCGAGGACTTCGGCGTCGACGGCTTCCGCCACCACTTCCTGCACGACCAGCCCTTCGGCCCCGACGGTGACTTCAGCTACGAGGCCATGGTCGCCCGGTACAACTCGGACCTGGCCAACAACCTCGGCAACCTGCTGTCGCGGGTCGCCACGGTGGTCGCCAAGAAGTGCGACGGCACCGGGCCGGCCCCCGACCCGGACAGCCCGCTGGCCGCCATCGCCGCCGAGGCCTACGCGGACACGGCCGCGGCGTGGGACCGGATCCAGCCGTCCGTGGCCCTGGATGCCACCTGGCGGCTCATCAAGGAGACCAACGCCCACCTCGAGACCTACGAGCCCTGGAAGATGGAACCGGGTCCGGAGGTCGAGCGGATCATGGGCGACGCGCTCGAGGCGCTGCGCATCGTGACGATCCTCGCGTCACCGGCCGCGCCGGCGTCGTGCCAGGAGATCTGGCGGCGCATCGGCCTCCCCGGCTCGCCGGAGGACCAGCGCCTCCCCGACGCCGCGGCCTGGGGCCAGTACCCGGGCGGCCTCGCCGTCGAGAAGGGCGCCCCGCTCTTCCCCCGGATCAAGGCCTGACGCCGTGGCCGGCGAGCTGCGCTGGACCGACGACCACTGCCACCTCCCCGACGACGGCTCCGCGGACGAGGTGCTCGCTGCGGCACGGGCCGCGGGGGTCGAGCGGTTGGTCCACGTCGGCACCGACCTGGCGTCGTCGCGCGCGGCGATGGTGCTCGCGGCGGCGCACGACGGGGTCTGGGCCACCGCCGGCGTCCACCCCCACGAGGCCCGTCACGGCGTCGACGGCATCGAGGGGCTGCTGTCCGACCCGTCGTGCGTGGCGGTGGGGGAGTGCGGGTTCGACTTCCACTACGACCACTCGCCCCGCGACGTCCAGCGCGACGTGTTCGCCGCCCAGATCGCCCTGGCCCACAGCCATGACAAGGCGCTCGTGATCCACACCCGGGAGGCCTGGGAGGAAACCTTCGAGGTCCTCGACGCCGAGGGGGTCCCGGCCCGCACCGTGTTCCACTGCTTCACCGGGGGTGCCGACGAAGCCGACGAGTGCCTCGCCCGCGGCGCCTTCCTGTCCTTCTCCGGGATCGTCACGTTCCCGAGCGCGCACGACGTGCGTGCCGCGGCGGCTCGCTGCCCGCTCGACCGGATGCTGGTGGAGACCGACAGCCCCTACCTCGCGCCGGTGCCCAAGCGGGGCCGGACCAACGAGCCGGGCTGGGTGCCCTTGGTCGGGGCCGGCCTGGCCGAGGCCTCCGGGCATCCCATCGCTGCGATCGCCGAGGCCACGTGGGCCAACGCCGAGCGCTGCTACCGCCTGACCTGAACGGGCGGTTCTGGCACGGAGCGTGCCATCAAGGTTGCCGTACGGAGCCGGGTTCCCTACCGTCACCGCCGTCCGACGTGGAGGAGAGCCGTGGAGGACGAGAACCCCGCACCGCCTGACCGGCGGCGCCTGTGGGTCGCGGTGGCGGCGACGATGGTCGCCGTGCCGCTCCTGCTGCTCGACAACCTGACCGCCGATGCCGACGACGAACCCGACGGGACGACCTCGGCCACCAAGCGCGCCGTCGTCACCGTGGTGGTCCCGCTCGACCGCCCGGAGACCGGGCCGGCGAAGGGCATCTCGGTCGTGACGTCGTCCACCACGTCCTCGACCGTCCCCATCACCGCCGCCACGACGACCACGGCTCCGTGACCCTCGGTGCCGGGCGCATCCGGGCGCTCCTCGACGACCACGGCATCACGCCGAGCCGCGCCCTCGGCCAGAACTTCCTCATCGATCCGAACACGGCCCGGCGCATCGCCGCGGCCAGCGGCGCGGTGGAGGGCGATGCCGTCCTGGAGATCGGACCCGGGCTCGGGTCGCTGACCCTCGCCCTCGCCGAGCTCGGCGCCGAGGTCACCGCGGTCGAGCTCGACCGCCACCTGGTGCCGGTGCTCCGCGAGGTCGTCGCCGACGCCGACGCCGATCCGCCCGTCCGCGTCGTGGAGGCCGACGCGCTCGAGGTGGACCTCGACGACCTCGTCCCGCCGGGCCGGCGGTGGCGCCTGGCGGCGAACCTGCCCTACAACGTCGGCACCACGATCCTCCTGCGGGTCCTCCAGGAGGCGCCGGCGATCACCGGTGGTGTCGTGCTGGTCCAGCGGGAGGTCGCCGAGCGACTCGCCGCCCGCGCCGGCGACGACGCCTACGGCATCCCCTCGGTGAAGGCGGCGTGGTGGGTCGACGCCCGCGTCGGCGGTCGCGTCCCGGCCTCGGTGTTCCACCCGCGGCCCCGCGTGGATTCGGCGTTCATCACCTTCGAGCGCCACGATCCGCCGGGCGACGAGGAGCTGCGCCAGCGGGTCTTCACCCTCGTCGACGCCGGCTTCGGCCAGCGCCGCAAGATGCTGCGGCGCAGCCTGGTCGACCACATCGAGCCCGGCGCCCTCGAGCAGGCCGGCATCGACCCGACCCGGCGCGCCGAGGAGCTCGCCCTCGACGACTGGGTCCGCCTGGCCGGGGGCTGACGGTTCCTGGAACTGGCAGTCGTGGTGTCGCACTCGGGCGGACCTGGCAGGATCAGCAGGCGTGGGTGCCACCTCGCTCTTCGAGCAGCTCGACCACGACCGCTTCCGGGCCACCGAGCTCGCCCGTGGTCCGTGGGATCCCGACGCGCTGCACGGCGGCCCACCCGGTGCGCTGGTCGCCGGGGCGCTGGAGGACGTCGTCGCGACCTTCGCCCGCGACGAGCTCACGGGCGACGACGGCACGACGGTGTCGTTCTTCCCGGCCCGGTTCACCGCCGAGCTGCTCCGGCCGGTGCCCCTCGACGAGCTCGTGGTGGAGACCACCCTGCGCCGCCCCGGGCGCAAGATCTGCATCGCCGACGCGACCCTCACCGGCCCCGACGGAAAGGTGTGCCTGGCCGCCACGCTCGCCACCATCCGCAGTCAGCCATTCGACCAGCCTCGTTCCGACGAGGTGGCGACGCCTCCACCGGCGTCCGGCGGGTGGGGCGTGAAGATCGCCGACGGCGAGCACGTGATGTTCGCCCGCGACGGCGTGGAGCACCGGGTCGTCGCCGGCCGCTTCGAGGACCCGGGCCCGGCCACCGACTGGATCCGCCTCGCCGCCCCGATGGTGGACGGGCGCGAGCCCACGCCGCTGGAGCGCGTGATCGCCGCCGCCGACTTCGGCAACGGCGTGTCCAAGTGGTTCGACATGGACGAGGCCCTGTTCCTCAACCCCGACCTGACCGTCAACCTGCATCGCCTGCCCGTGGGGGAGTGGGTGTGCATCGACGCCGTCACCCGCCTCGGGACCGAGGGCGTCGGCCTGGCCGAGAGCCTGCTCTTCGACGAGGACGGTCCCATCGGTCGGGCCACGCAGTCGCTCCTCGTCGAAGGTCGATGACCGACCCGGTCACCGTCGTCGCGCCGGCGAAGCTGACGCTGACCCTGCGGGTCACGGGCGTGCGCGACGACGGCTACCACCTGATCGACGCCGAGATGGTCAGCCTCGACATCGCAGATGAGCTGACCTTCCGTCCAGCCGACCGGACGCACATCGCGCTCACGGGACCGACCGCCGCGGGCCTGTCTGCGGGCGAGGGCAACCTGGTGGCCAAGGCGCTCCGGGCGGTGGGACGCACGGCCGACGTCACCGTGGACAAGCACATCCCCCACGGCGGGGGCCTCGGTGGCGGGTCCGCCGATGCCGCCGCGGTGTTCCGCTGGGCCGGGGTCGACGACCTCGGCCTGGCCGCCCGGGTCGGCGCCGACGTGCCGTTCTGCACCCGGGGCGGCCGCGCCCGGGTGCGGGGCATCGGCGAGGTCCTCGATCCGCTGCCCTTCGTCGAGCAGACCGTCACCCTGGCCACGCCCGACTTCGGCTGCGACACCGCAGCCGTCTACGCCGCGTGGGACGCCCTCGGCGGCCCCACGGCGGACGGCCCCAACGACCTCGAACCCGCGGCGCTCCGGGTCGAACCCCGCCTCGCTGCGTTCCGGGACGCG
>DMTU01000230.1:12660-13344 GCA_003476595.1 Acidimicrobiaceae bacterium
CCGCCTCGCCGCGTTCCGGGACGCGCTGGGCGAGGACACCGGCGAGGTGCCCGTCCTGGCCGGCAGCGGTTCGACCTGGTTCGTGCCCGGTGCCCACCCGGGACCGGGGCGCGTCGTCGCCCGCACCGTGGTGGCATTCGAGTCCTGACGCGAACCGACCGCCCGGAGCGGTGCTCGGGGCGGTCGACGAGGCGCCGTCCCGGTGGGACGGCGGATCGATCGTTCGGTGCTACTTGCCGGCAGCGCGACGCTGGAAGCGGGTGCGCTTCAGCATCTTGCGGTGCTTCTTCTTACGCATGCGCTTGCGGCGCTTCTTCACGAGAGAACCCATAAGGCTGCCGACTGTAGAGAGGCCACCCCACCGGAGCCAACTACGCTGCCGGCCCTCTCCCGGGTAGTTCAACTGGCAGAACGCCGGCCTTTGGAGCCGGATGTTGCAGGTTCGAGCCCTGCCCCGGGAACGCCTCGCCTCCGGTCGCCGCGTTAGACCGGGTGACATGGACGAGTCCCCGGACCGACCGCTTTCCGCCATCGTGATCGCTGCCGGCCACGGCACCCGGATGCGATCCGAGCGCCCCAAGCCCCTCCACGTGCTCGTCGGCAAGCCCATGGTGCTGTGGGTGCTCGACGCCCTCGCCGACTGCGACGTCGACCGGGTGGCGGTCGTCATCGGCCACGGCGGGG
>DMTU01000341.1:0-2631 GCA_003476595.1 Acidimicrobiaceae bacterium
GGCGAGCGGCGCGTGCCGGCGGTGCAGCTCCTCGAAGGCGGGCTGGTCCCCGCGCCCGGCCGCTGCGACGAGGTCCTGGTCGCTCGTCGTGGTGGTGTCCGTGGTCCGCATGCTGTCGCCCCCGAGATCGGAAGTGGTCCGGGTCGAGGCTTCGCCCCCTCAGCCCACCTGTCCTTCCCATCTTCTCCGTTCGTCATCCAACTGCAGCGCAGAACCACCTGAATCGGGACAGATCGGTAGGGTTCGCGGCCCGCGTCACGGTCGATACGCACGCACCGGCTGGCCGTCGACGGTTACTCATCGGTAACTTCGTGGGAGGTGGCGCTGCGCCAGCGGCGCCCGAGACGATCCGCCCCCGCCCCGGAGGAACCCCGATGGCCGAGTTCTCGCTCCAGCTCAACGACGACCAGATCCAGATCAGGGACTGGATCCACGAGTTCGCCAAGGACGTGCTGCGTCCGGCGGGCCAGGAGTGGGACGACAAGGAGGAGTTCCCCTGGCCGATCGTGCAGGAGGCGGCCAAGATCGGGCTGTACGGCTTCGACTTCTTCGCCAACATGTCGATGGCCGACCCCACCGGGCTCACCATGCCCATCGCCCTCGAGGAGCTGTTCTGGGGCGATGCCGGCATCGCGCTGTCGATCTTCGGCTCCGGTCTCGCCGCCGCCGGCATCGCCGGCAACGGCACGCCCGAGCAGGTCATGGAGTGGGTGCCGCAGTGCTTCGGTGACGAGAACGACATCAAGATCGCCGCGTACTGCGTGTCCGAGCCCGACGCCGGCTCCGACGTCAGCTCGCTGCGCACCCGCGCCGAGTACGACGAGGCCAAGGACGAGTGGGTCCTCAACGGCACCAAGGCCTGGGCCACCAACGGCGGCATCGCCCACCTGCACGTGGTCACCGCCACGGTCGACCCTTCGCTCGGCTCCCGCGGCCAGGCCAGCTTCGTCATTCCCGAGGGCACCGCGGGCATCGAGCAGGGCCAGAAGTACAAGAAGCACGGCATCAAGGCCAGCCACACCGCCGAGGTCGTCCTCACCGACTGCCGCATCCCGGGCTCCATGCTGCTCGGCGGCAAGGAGAAGCTGGACGCCAAGCTGGCCAAGGCCCGCGAGGGCGCCAAGACCGGCGAGAAGCAGCCGGCCATGGCCACCTTCGAGGCCACCCGCCCGGCCGTGGCCTCCATGGCCGTCGGCATCGCCCGGGCCGCCTACGAGATCGCGCTCGAGTACGCCCACGAGCGCCAGGCGTTCGGCGTGCCGATCTTCGAGAACCAGGCGATCGCCTTCATGCTCGCCGACATGAAGACCGAGATCGACGCCTCCCGCCTCCTCGTGTGGCGGGCCGCCTGGCTGTCCCGCAACGGCGACGGCTACAAGTACGCCGAGGGCAGCCAGTCCAAGCTCAAGGCCGGCCGCACCGCCACGTGGGTCACCGAGCGGGCCATCCAGATCCTGGGCGGCTACGGCTACACCCGCGAGTACGACGTCGAGCGCATGCACCGCGACGCCAAGATCATGGACATCTTCGAGGGCACGGAGCAGATCCAGCAGGGCATCGTCGCCCGGGCCATCTCCGAGGGTCGCATCGACCCGCTGCGCCAGAACCGCTGACGCACCGCACCGCCTGATCGAGCACACGTAGGGACCGGCTCCGGCCGGTCCCTACGTCGTTGCGGGGCTACGACCAGCCGGACGTGGCGCCGCGCGTCATCCCGAAGGGTCCGGCCGGCCAACGGAAGCAGTCGACCATCAGCTGGTCGATCTCCTCCCGCGTCGCGATGCCCTCGTCCGCGACCCGGCGCGCCTCGCGGATCATGGCGGCGTAGACGCGGTTGGCGACGTAGCCCCAGGCCATGGCCGTGTCCTCGACCACGATCGGGTTCTTGCCGGCCCTCCGGGCGAGCGCCGACACCGTCTCGACGGTCTCGTCCGAGGTCGATGGTCCGCGCACGATCTCGGCGAAGCGCATCACCGGCGCAGGCGAGGCCCAGTGCCACCCGACGACGCGATCGGGCCGATCGGTGGCGGCGGCGATCGCCGAGACGGGGAAGCCGCTCGAGTTGGTGGCGAGGATCGTCTCCGGGCGGCAGTGCCGATCGAGCGCACGGAAGGCGGCGATCTTGAGGTCGAGCCGCTCGGGGATGGCCTCGATCACGAGGTCGCAGCGGTGCAGGTCCTCGGGCCGCTCGGTGAAGCTGACCCGGTCCAGGGCCTCGTCGGCCTCCACCGCGGTGAGCTTGCCCCGCTCGACCGCGCTGCGGACCCCGAAGCGGCCGGTGTCGATCAGCTCTCGGGCGGCTGCCAGGGCATCGTGGGACACGTCGTGGCAGTGGACCTCGAGCCCGGCGGTGGCCAGGACCTGTGCGATGCCGGCGCCCATGACGCCGGCGCCGAGCACGCCTGCGGTGATCGTGGTCTCCATCTCGTGCTCCGTTCGGTCCGGTTCGACGACGGGCCCCGGTGACATGGCGTCCGTCGGCGGCCGTCCATCGGCGGCGGGGCCATCTTCGCATCGTGCGTGTCCGACGACGGCGACCGGGGCTGGCCGCCGATCGAGCGCCGCGAAGGGACTCGCGCCTCTGGCGGCGGGCGCGCCGCGGCCGCACGATCGGGCTGCACCGGCGGCGGT
>DMTU01000341.1:2647-4015 GCA_003476595.1 Acidimicrobiaceae bacterium
AGGGACTCCCGCCTCTGGCGGCGGCGGGGGCTCGGTCGCACGATCGGCAGGTGCGCCGAGGAGCCGCCATCGCCGCCGTGACCGTCGGTGGAACCGCCCTGCTGGTGTGGGGCTGGCAGGTGTTCGGGCCTCGCTCCGCCGTGTTCGCCTTCCTCGTCGTGTGGGTCCCGATGACCTGGCTCGGGACGGCGAGCCGGCTGGCGCAGCCGCGGCTCCCCACCTCCTACCACCAGCTGCGCGGCTTCGAGCGGGACGGGCGCGTCTACGAGCGTGTCGGGGTCCGGGCGGCGAAGCGGTTGCTCCGTCGGGGGCCCTTCGCGCGCTTCAACCCCCACCTGCACCTGCCG
This sequence comes from Acidimicrobiaceae bacterium, assembly GCA_003476595.1. GTDB lineage: Bacteria > Actinomycetota > Acidimicrobiia > Acidimicrobiales > Salinilacustritrichaceae > Salinilacustrithrix. The sequence goes on from DMTU01000341.1 coordinate 2,995, forward strand.
ACGGAGCGGACGCCCGAGCGCCTGGCCCGGCTGGAGCAGCGCATGGAGGCGGCCGAGGCGAGCCACGCCATCTTGTTCGTCGCGACGCTCGGCATCGTGGCGAACGCGGCGGCGCGCGGGTGGTGGACGGCGGCCGCGCTGACCCTGGTCTTCGACGTGGTGATGAACGGCTACCCCGCGATGCTCCAGCGCTACAACCGAGCGCTGCTGCACCGGCGCTACCCGACGACGTCGACCGGAGCGACCGGTCGCGCCGACTCCGACACCTTGACCCGACGAGGGAGAGCCTGATGACGCGCGCGTCATCGATCCTGACGTTCCTGGGCGCGGCCGGCACCGTCACCGGCAGCCGCTTCCTGGTGGAGCACGCCGGCACGAGGGTGCTGGTCGACTGCGGGCTGTTCCAGGGCCGCAAGGAGCTCCGACTCCGGAACTGGGCCCCGTTCCCGGTCGACCCGGAGTCGATCGACGCGGTGGTGCTGACCCATGCCCACATCGACCACTGCGGGTACCTGCCTGCCCTGGTGCGCGACGGGTTCCGCGGGCCGGTGCTGTGCTCGCCGGCGACGGCCGAGCTCGTCCCGATCATGCTGCGGGACTCGGCGCGCCTGCAGGAGGAGGAGGCGTCCTACGCGCAGCGCAAGGGGTACTCCAAGCACCACCCCCCTCGTCCGCTCTACACCGGGGAGGACGCGGAGGCGGCGGTCGCGCTGCTCCGGTCGGTCGACTTCGGTGCCGAGCACCCGGTCGCCGACGGGTTCCGGACCTGGCTCCGACCTGCCGGGCACATCCTCGGGTCCGCGACCGTCGAGCTGGGGGTCGGTGATCGACGGGTGCTGCTCACCGGGGACCTCGGGCGTCCGAACCACCCGATCCTGCGCCCGCCGGCGCCGATGCCGGCCGTCGACGTCCTCCTCACGGAGTCGACCTACGGCGGTCGCCACCACGAGGACCTGGACGAGGGCATCGAGCAGCTCGCCGACCTCATCCGACGCACGGCCGCCCGGGGTGGATCGATCGT
>DMTU01000341.1:4087-9740 GCA_003476595.1 Acidimicrobiaceae bacterium
TTCGCCGTGGACCGGACCGAGGTCGTGCTGCTGGCGCTCGGCCGTCTGGTCCGGGAGGGACGCATCCCCCGGCTGCCGATCTACGCCGACAGCCCGATGGCGCTCGCCGTGCTCGACGTCTACCGCCGGGCCCTGGCGGCGGGCAGCGACGAGATCCGCGCCGGGTTCGGGGACGGTGACCCCTTCGCTGCCGCAGGGGAGCTGCAGGAGGTACCGGACACCGCCGCATCCAAGGCCCTCCACGACGTGCCGTACCCCTCGATCATCATCTCTGCGTCCGGCATGGCTTCCGGGGGACGTGTCCTGCACCACCTGGCGAACCGTCTCCCCGACCCCCGCAACGCGTTCGTCCTCGCCGGGTTCCAGGCCCCGGGGACGCGCGGCGAGCGACTGGCCTCGGGTGCCGACACGGTGAAGATGTTCGGTCGCTACGTGCCGGTCCGCGCCGAGGTCCTGACGCTGCGCTGCTTCTCGGTCCACGCCGACGAGCCGGAGCTGCTGGCGTGGCTGTCGACCGCCCCGAGCGCTCCCGATGTCGTCTACGTCGTGCATGGCGAGGCCGAGGCCAGCGCGGCGATGCACGATGCGATCGCCCAGACGCAGGGCTGGACCGTCGTGGTCCCCGACCACGGGGAGCGCGTCCGGATCGACTGACCCCGGCCGCGCCCGGAGGGTGGGCGCCGGGCTCAGCCGGCGGCGCGGCTCGGATCCGGGACCACCACGACGGGCCGCTCGGCGTGGCGGCTCACCTGGTGGCTGACGGAGCCGAGGAGCAGACCGGCGAAGCCGCCGCGACCCCGGGAGCCGACCACGACGAGGTCGGCGCCGGCGGCGGCGTCGGTGAGGACGACGACGGGGGAGCCCTGGACGACGGTGCGGATCACGTCGGCCGGCGCGAGCCCGGCCGCCACGAGCATCCGGTCCACCAGGTCGGTCGCGCTGCCCTGGGCGGCGTCGTAGGCATCGCCGACGAAGGTGAACTCGGCGGCGTAGGGCACGTCCCAGGAGTGGACGACCTCGAGCGTGGCGCCTCGGAGCCGGGCCTCCTCCAGGGCCCACTCGAGCGCGAGCGCCGACGGCTCGGACCCGTCGACGCCGACGACGACGCGGCCCTGGTCACCATCGCTCGGCGTGCCGTGGACGACCATCACCGGGCACGCGGCGTGCTCGAGGCACCGTTGGCTGACGGACCCGAGGACCAGCCCGCGGAAGCTCCCGAGCCCGCGGGCGCCCACCACGAGCAGGTCGGCGTCCTTCGACGCACCGAGGAGCGCGGTGGCCGGGAGGTCGCAGACGACCTCGCGGTGCACGTCGTCGGCGTCGTCGCCGAGCGCCCGCTGCACGAGCACATCGAGCGCCTGCTGGGCCTCGGCCTCCCCGTAGTGGGGGTCGAAAGTGGTCTCGTCGTCGACGTGGTGCTGGTCGAGGAAGTTCCAGGCCAGCAGCGCGGTGACCGTGGCGTCCCGGATGCGGGCCTCGCGGTGGGCCCAGCGGAGGGCGTCCGCGCTGCACTCGGAGCCGTCGACCCCGACGATGATGCGTTCCATGCGGTGATCTCCTCGTCGTCCTGGCCCGAGTGTGCGTGCCGGACCGGCCCGGGGCCAGGGGCGAACGTCCCCGCCGACGTGGGATCGGATGCTCCCGGACCGGTCGTGCCTGGAGCCTCTGGTGCCCGCGGGGCCTCGGGCGCGCGATGGGTCCATGGAACCGCACACCGACACCCCATCCCGGCCCCCGGGCGGACCCACGAGCGATCACTCCCGCACGCCCTGGATCCTGGCCGCGCTCGCGGTCGTCGTCGCGCTCGTGATCGTCCTCGTCGTGGTGGCCTCCGACGATGACGACGACGACGTGGCGACCGATGACACCACCACCAGCGTCGTCGACTCCACGACCACCACCGAGGCGGAGGAGACCACGACGACGGCTGCGGAGACCACGACGACGGCGTCGACCACCACGACCCCCGGCGCGGTCAGCGACGCGGAAGCGGCGACGGTGGCCTGGCCCGATCCGCTCGCAGGTGACGGGTTCGTCGATCCGGTCGAGGCCGCGGCCGAGTTCGCGACCGAGGTGCTCGGCTTCGAGGACCCGCTCGTGGGCGAGCTGCAGGAGGGTGACTCCCGGTCCGGTGAGGTCGAGATCCGGGCCGCGGCGGACGGGCCGGTGACGACCGTCGGGGTGCGCCAGATGAGCGACGATCGCTTCTACGTGCTGTTCGCCGCGACGTCGGAGGTCGAGCTCCTGTTGCCCACCGCAGGCAGCGCGATCGACACCCCGCTCGAGGTCGAGGGTTGGGGCCGGGGCTTCGAGGGCCAGATCGGCATCCGCGTCCACGACCGCACGGACGGCGCGGTGCTCGGTGAGGGCTTCGTCACCGGCGGTGGCGTCGGCGAGCTCGAGGCCTTCTCCGGCGAGATCGAGTGGGACAACCCCGGAGGCGGCTGGGGCCTGGTGGTCGCGGCCGTCGACGGCGGTGCCGACGGGTCCACGTGGGCGGCGACGGCGCTCCCGGTCGGGTTCATCGGCGGCGACTGACCGCTCCCTGGTCCACCCCTCAGGCGGGGGCGTGGACCGCGTCGCGTCCGGCCGACTTGGCGGCGTAGAGCGCCTCGTCGGCCCGACGCAGCAGGGACGCAGCGGCCTCCCCGGTGCCGCCGGCCACACCGACGCTGAGCGTGACGTCGACCGGACCGGCCACCGTCACGATCGGTGATCCCGACACGTCGGCTCGCAACCGCTCGGCGACGGCGGCGGCGGTGCCCAGGTCGGTGTCGGCCAGCACGGCGACGAACTCGTCGCCCCCGAGCCGGGCCACGGTGTCGCCGGCCCGGCAGTGCGCGACCAGCCGGCGACCGACGGCGCGCAGCACCTCGTCACCTGCGGCGTGGCCGAGCGTGTCGTTGATCTGCTTGAAGTGGTCGATGTCGACCGCCACGAGCGCGATCGCCGCGTCGCCCGCGCAGGCGCGCGGCAGGTCGCGGTCGAAGGCCCGGCGGTTGCCGAGGCCGGTCAGCCCGTCGAGGTAGGCCAGATCGGACAGCGCGTCGTTCGCCGCGACCAGCTCGCGCCGGGCGGCGTCGTTGGCCAGCTGGAGCGCCACCATCTCGGCCAGCGCCTCCATCACGGCCTGCGCGTCGTCGCTCAGCTCCACCGGCCGCGAGTCGGCGCCGCACACCGTGCCGAAGACCTCGCCGTCCGGGCCGCGCACCGGCACCGTGACGTAGGTGCTCAGACCGAGCTCGCGCGCAGCCGCGCTCTCCGGGTAGGTGGTCGCCACGTCGGTCGTGCAGGCCGGACCGCCCTCCAACGCCCGCCGGCACAGCGTGTCGGACCACTCGACCTGCAGCCCCTCGGGGATGTCGAGCGTCCCGACGTTGCGCGCGTAGAGCACCTGCTGCAGGTCGCCCTCCCAGTCGATGGAGGTCAGGTACGTGCTCTCCAGCCCGGTGATCCGGCCCAGCAGGTCCAGCAGGCGGCGCGCCAGCTCCTCGAGCTCGCCGGAGGCGCTGGCGATGGACGGGTCAGGGACGGCGCGCGGGTCGGATGTCACGCCGGAGCATCGGTGCCGGCCGGTGCGGACTTGAGGTGGTTTGCGTCACCGTCGACGGGAGATCAGCCGGACGAGGACGCCACGTGACCGCGGGTCCGGCGCACCAGCCGGTGGAAGCGGTGGACGAGGCCGACCGGCTCCAGGAACATCAGCGGGCAGGCCCCGGGTACGACCTCGAGGCCGAGCTCCTCGGCGACCGCGATGGCCTCCGGGCTGGCCGCGCCGGGGCCACCGACGCCCTTGAACAGCCAGATGCGCGGGATGCCGCGCGCGGCGACCTGGCGCACGACGTCGACCGACGCCGGGGCCGACACCATGACGATGGCGCCGTCGAGCTGGCCGGGGACGTCCAGGAGGCTGGGGTGGCAGACGTCGCCGGCGACCGTGCCACCCCGGGGGTGGACGGCAACCACCTCGACGCCCTGCGCGCGCAGCGCCTCGTAGATCGAGCGACCGAAGCTGTCGCGGGCGTCGGAGGCGCCGATGACCGCGAGGCGGCCGGATCGCAGGAACGCCGTCGCCGCGTCGGCGTCGACGGGGATGGGGGTCACGTGGGCGGGCACGGCGTGCTCCTTCCATCGTTCGGTTGCGCAGGTCGAACGTAGGACGAGCCACCCGATCCGGGACAGAGGCGAAGGTCCCGCCACACTGGGCCCATGCCATCGGTCGACGTGAACGGGATCACCCTCGAGTACGAGCGCAGCGGCGCCGGCGAACCGCTGCTGCTGATCATGGGCCTCGGCGCCCAGCTCACCGCCTGGCCGGTGGAGATGGTGCAGCTGCTCGAGGATGCCGGCTTCGACGTGATCCGCTTCGACAACCGCGACATCGGACTCAGCTCCGAGTGCGACTGGGAGCCGCCATCGCCGGTGCGCGCGTTCATCGGTCGCCTGCTGCGCCGGCCGGTGCCCACCGGCTACGTGGTCGACGACATGGCCGACGACGCCGCGGGCCTGCTCGACGCGCTGGGCATCGAACGCGCCCACGTCGTCGGTGCCTCGATGGGCGGGATGATCGCCCAGGCCCTTGCCATCGCCCATCCCCGACGGGTCGCCAGCCTCACGTCGATCATGTCGAACCCCGGCGACGGCAGCGGTGGCGCGACCGCCAAGGTGCTGCTCGCGTTCGCCCGCCGGGAGGACCCGACCCCGGAGAACGCGGTGGACCAGGCCGTGGCGACCTTCCAGCGCATCAGCGGCCCCCACTTCCGGGCGGAGGAGTACCGGCCCCTGGCCGAGGCTGCCGTGGCCCGCAGCTTCCGCCCGCACGGCGTCGCCCGCCAGACCGCGGCGATCATGGCGAGCGCCGACCGGACCGAGGGCCTGTCCCGGCTGGCCGTCCCCGCGCTCGTCGTGCACGGGTTGATCGACCCCTTGGTGAAGCCCAGCGGCGGGCTCGCCACGGCCCAGGCCATCCCCGGCTCCCGCCTCCTCATGTTCAACGACATGGCCCACGACCTGCCGGCGCCGCGCCTGCCCGAGATCGTCGACGCCATCGCCCGGGTCGGGGCGCGCTCGGCCTAGCCGTCGTCGAGGGCGTGGCCGACCTCACCGACCCCCAGGCCTCCTCCCGGCCGGCTCGGCACGGTGGAGGAGTGCGCGGCGATGTGGACCAGCCTGCTCGACGGATCCTGCGGGTTCGTCACCGGCCAGTTCGTCGCCCATGACGGGGGCTGGTCGTGACGGGCCGTCACCCCAGGGACGACGTCCCCGGTCGTCACAGCTAGCGCTCGGACTCCGGTTCGGTGCCGTCGTCGGTGCCGTCGTCGTCCAGCGTCGCCCGGACGTCGATGCGCATCTCGGCCGTGCCCGGGTTGGCCTCCACCGCGCGGCCCAGCAGGTGGCCGCCGAGGGGGTTGGTGAGGGCGATGAGGAAGATGGCGAGCGCGATGCGCAGCCCGTCGTCCAGGGGGAGCTGCAGTGCCGCGCCGAGCACGACGAGCATCATCCCGAGGGTGGTGGCCTTGGTGGCGGCGTGCACCCGCGCGAGCGAGTCGCCCAACCGGGCGACGCCCAACCCGGCGAGGAGGAACCACAGGGCCCCGGCCAGCATGATCACGTCGGCGACGATGTCCACCGTCAACCTCCCCGCCGCTCGATG
>DMTU01000272.1:0-272 GCA_003476595.1 Acidimicrobiaceae bacterium
CGCTGCTCGCCGGCGAGGAGGTCACCCACGACGGCCTCGTCACCGTCGACCGGGCCCGGCTCTGGGACCTGCCGGCCGAACCCCCGATGCTGGTGGGCGCCGCCGTCAGCGAAGGGACCGCCCGCACCGTCGGCGGCTGGGCCGATGCCCTCATCACGATCAACCAGCCCCACGACGTGCTCCGGAAGGTGTTCGACGCGTTCCGCGAGGGCGGCGGCGAGGGCAAGCCGATCTTCCTGCAGGTCCACCTGAGCTGGGACCCCGACGAGGCG
>DMTU01000272.1:360-1755 GCA_003476595.1 Acidimicrobiaceae bacterium
GGTGCACCTGAGCTGGGATCCCGACGAGGCGACCGCCGAAGCCGTCGCCCACGAGCAGTGGCGGACCAACGTGTTCGCCTCCAACCTGGCGTGGAACCTCGAGATGCCAGCGCAGTTCGACGCCGCCGCCGTGCACGTCACCGCCGCCGACGTGCGCGAGAAGGTGCTCGTGTCGTCCGACCTCGGCCAGCAGCTCGAGTGGCTCCAGGAGTACCTCGCGCTGGGCGTCGATTCGCTCTACCTCCACCACGTCGGCCAGACCCAGGACGCGTTCATCGACGCGTTCGCCGAGCACGTGTTGCCCTCCCTGCATGCCGGCGACGGAAGGACCGATCGATGAGCGCCTCGCGCACGAGCGACCTGTGGTGGAAGAACGGGATCATCTACTGCCTCGACGTCGAGACCTTCCTCGACACCGACGGCGACGGCACCGGCGACCTCGCCGGCCTCACCGACCGGGTCGACCACCTGGCCGGGATGGGGGTCACGTGCATCTGGCTGATGCCCTTCTACCCCTCCCCCAACCGGGACGACGGCTACGACATCACCGACTACTACTCGGTCGACCCGAGCCTGGGGTCCCTCGGCGACCTCGTCGCGTTCGTGCGCACGGCGAAGGACCGGGGCATGCGGATCATCGTCGACCTGGTGGTGAACCACACCTCGGACCAGCACCCGTGGTTCCGCGCCTCACGACGATCGAAGGACAACCCCTCCCGCGACTGGTACGTCTGGGTCGAGGACGAGCCGAAGGAGCCCTTCGCCGAGGTCGTCTTCCCCGACGCCGAGGACAGCATCTGGACCCAGGATGACAAGACCGGCGAGTGGTACCTGCACCACTTCTACTCCCACCAGCCCGACCTCAACATCGGCAACCCAGCGGTCCGCGAGGAGATCGCCAAGATCGCCGGCTTCTGGCTCCAGCTCGGGGTCGACGGCTTCCGGGTCGACGCCGTGCCCTTCCTCATCGAGACCGAAGCCACCGGCGCCGACGGCGAGCTCTCCCTCGACCCCCACGAGATGATCCGCGACCTGCGCGCGTTCATGTCCCGTCGCCGAGGCGACTCGGTGCTGCTCGGCGAGGTGAACCTGCCACCCGAGGGCCTCGTCGAGTTCTTCGGCGACGACGACGAGCTCGAACTGCTGTTCGACTTCCCGCTCATGCAGGCCATGTACCTGGCGCTGGCCCGCTGCGACGCCGGCCCGATCCGCGGCGCGCTCGAGGCCCGACCGGAGATCCCCGAGGACGCCCAGTGGGCCATCTTCGTGCGCAACCACGACGAGCTCACCCTCGACCAGCTGACCGACGACGAGCGCCAGGAGGTGTTCGACGCCTTCGGCCCCGAGGAGCACATGCAGCTGTACGGCCGTGGCCTGCGCCGGCGTCTCCCGCCG
>DMTU01000272.1:1970-2577 GCA_003476595.1 Acidimicrobiaceae bacterium
AAGAACGCCGGGTTCTCCTCGGCCCGACCGTCGCGCCTGACCCGACCCGTGCCCGACGGCCAGTTCGGTCCGCTGGCGGTCAACGTCGCCGACCAGCGACGGCGGTCCGACTCGCTGCTCACCTGGATGGAGCGGATGATCCGCCGCCGGCGCGAGACGCCCGAGCTGGGCTGGGGCACGACGATGCTGCTCGACACCGGCGACGACGCCGTGCTCGCCCACCGCTGCGACTGGGAGCGTTCCGCCGTCGTCGCGATCCACAACCTGAGCCCGACCCCGCGCCTGCTGCGCGTCGACCTCGGCCCCATGGAGGGCTGCGACCAGGTGGTCGACCTGCTCGACGCGGCGCAGCCGGTCCACGAGGTCGACGGCTCGACCATCGAGCTCACCCTGGCCGGCTACGCCCACCACTGGTTCCGCCTCCAGGACAGCGAGGGCTCCAGCCCGCCGTAGGCCGCGGCTCCTGGCCGAGGCTACGGTCGTTGCCAGGAACGACCTTCGGGGGACGACATGCACGACCTGGTGATCCGCAACGGCACGATCGTGGACGGGACGGGCGCACCGCGCCGCCGCGCCGACGTGGCCGTCGACGGCGACCGCATCGTGG
>DMTU01000022.1:0-389 GCA_003476595.1 Acidimicrobiaceae bacterium
TTCGGCCGCCTCGACACCGACGCCGACCACGGCGAGGACGCGTTCTACATCGGGCGCATGTCGGTGGCCGACGACGACCAGGAGCCCGTCGTCGTCGACTGGCGGGCGCCGATCTCGGAGGCCTTCTACCGGGCCACCGGTCCCCAGCCGATGGGCCTGGCCCGGCGTCGCCACTTCACCGCCCGAGGCCGCACGCTGCTCAACCTCGAGGACGAGCTGTTCGGCGAGGCCGTCCACGGGGACCACGGCGGCATCCGCCTCGCCGACGACGACCGCATCCAGGGCCACGGCGCCCTCATCCGGGCGCTCGAGACCACCCGCACCGGTCGGCTCGGCGACATCGTCGCCACCATCCAGGGCGAGCAGGACGAGATCATCCGCTCCGAGCT
>DMTU01000022.1:563-6425 GCA_003476595.1 Acidimicrobiaceae bacterium
CAGGGCGGTCCCGGCACCGGCAAGACGGTCGTGGCCCTGCACCGCGCCGCCTACCTCCTCTACACCCATCGCTTCCCGCTCGAGGGCCAGGGCGTGCTGGTGCTCGGCCCCAACCGGCTGTTCCTCGGCTACATCGACCAGGTGCTGCCGTCGCTCGGTGAGGCCGGCGTGGAGCTGGCGGTCCTGGCCGACCTGGTCGATCGCGAGCGCATCGACGGGCAGGACCAGCCGCGGGTCGCCCGGGTCAAGGGCGACGCCCGCATGGCCCACGTGGTCCGCAAGGCGATCGCCGACCGCGAGCGCGAGCTGCGAGCCGACCTGCGCGTCGGCTTCGGCGCTCAGACCCTGGTGTGCACCGTGGACGACAGCGCCCGGATCGTCGCCGACGCCCACCGCCGCTACCACCGCCACAACGCCGGCCGGAAGCACGTCGAGGCGCGCCTGTTCGAGGTCCTGGCCGACTCGGCCCGCAACCCGGTGCGGGCCGAGGACGTGCGCGACCAGCTGCGACGCCACCCGGCGGTGGTCGAAGCCCTCGAGTGGATGTGGCCGGTGCTCACGCCGGCCGAGCTGCTGCACGACCTGTTCGGGTCCCGTGCCCTCATCGACCTGGCCAGCCGCAAGTGGCTCGCGCCCGACGAGCAGGCCGAGCTGCACCGCCCCCGGACCTCCATCGACGAGGTCACCTTCACCTGGCAGGACGTGCCCCTGCTGGACGAGGCCCGCGAGCGCCTCGGCCCCCGCCGCAAGCGCAAGGGCCAGGACGACGAGATCCGCACCTACGGCCACATCGTCGTCGACGAGGCCCAGGACCTGTCGCCGATGCAGCTGCGCATGGTGGCCCGGCGTTCGCTGTCGGGCTCGCTGACCATCGTCGGCGACATCGCCCAGGCCACCGGCGCGTGGGCGCACGAGAGCTGGGAGGAGATCCTCGAGCACCTCCCCACCAAGCGGGGCACCCGGCAGGCCGAGCTCACCGTCGGCTACCGCATCCCGGCCAAGAACATGGAGATGGCGACGCGGGTCCTGCGGGTCGCCGCACCGGAGCTCACCCCGCCGATCTCGGTGCGCGAAGGCGGCGATCCGCCAGTGGTGAGCCGGGCCGACACCGGCGCGCTGCACCACCTCGTCGCGGAGGTGACGAGGGCCGAGGCCGCCGAGGTCGACCCCGGCTCGCTCGCCGTCATCGTCCCGGCCACCTTCGTCGAGCAGGTGTCCGAGGCGCTCACCGAGGCCGGCATCGAGCACGGTCGGGCCACCCGCCAGGGCCTTCGCCAGCCGGTCACCATCGTGCCCGTGGGCATGGTGAAGGGCCTCGAGGTCGATGCGTCCGTCGTGGTCGAGCCGGCCGCCATCGTGGACGAGGAGGCCCAGGGACTGCGGGCCCTCTACGTGGCGCTCACGCGTGCCACCAAGCGCCTCGCCATCGTCCACGAGCGTCCGCTGCCCGACTTCCTCGCCGAGCCCGGCCCAGAACGCGACGCGGTGCAGGCGAACGGCCACGACAGCCAGCTGCGCCTCGACCTGCCGGTGGAGGAGGCGGGCTGATGAGCGAGATCACCGCTCGCGGCATCACTGTCTCCTTCGACGGCACCGAGGTGCTCCACGGCGTCGACCTCGACGTCGCCGAGGGCAGCGTCGTGGCCCTGCTGGGCCCGTCGGGCTGCGGGAAGACCACGCTGCTGCGCTCCATCGCCGGCCTCGAGCGCCCCACCGGCGGCGAGGTCCGCATCGGCGACACGCTGGTCAGCGGCCCCGACACCCAGGTCCCGCCGGAGCGGCGCCGCATCGGCATGGTCTTCCAGGACTGGGCGCTGTTCCCGCACCTCACCGTCGCCGGCAACGTGTCCTTCGGCCTGCCCCGGGCCGAGCGCAAGGGGCCCCGCGTCGAGGCCGCGCTCGAGCTCGTCGGCCTCGAGGGCTTCGGCGACCGCATGCCGGGCACGCTGTCCGGCGGCCAGCAGCAGCGGGTGGCGCTCGCCCGGGCGCTGGCGCCCGAGCCCTCGGCGCTGCTCCTCGACGAGCCGTTCTCCAACCTCGACACCACCTTGCGGGCCCGGGTCCGCACCGAGGTCCACGAGCTGCTGCACCGGGTCGGCATCACCACCGTGTTCGTCACCCACGACCAGGACGAGGCCTTCGTGCTCGGCGACGACGTGGCGGTGATGTCCGAAGGCGTCATCGTCCAGCAGGCACCGCCCCACGAGCTGTACGCGAACCCGGCCAGCGCGTGGGTGGCGCACTTCGTCGGCGACGCCAACCTCGTGCCCGGCGTCGCCCGCCACGGTCGGGCCTCCACCGCCCTCGGCGACATCGACCTGCGCAGCGAGGTGGAGGGGTCCTGCGAGGTGCTGCTGCGGCCGGAGGACCTGATGCTCGACACCGCTGCGGGCGACGACGTCAGCAAGCCGGTGCGCGTCGAGCTGGTCGAGTACTACGGCCACGACACCGTGTACCTGGCGACCCTCGACGACGGCACCCGAGTGCGCGTGCGGGAGGTCTCCGTGCCGCGGTTCGACCGCGGCGACGTGGCATCGATCCGCACCACCGGCCGCGCCGCGGTCGCGTTCACCGCCGGCTGATCGCCGGAGCGCCGTGCACGTCGTCATCGGAGCAGGGCCGGCCGGTCTGGCCACCGCGTGGCAGCTGCAGCGCGACGGCCACGAGGTGCGGGTGCTGGAGGCGTCCGACCACGTCGGGGGCATGGCCGGCGTCCGCGAGGTCGCCGGCGTCCGGGTCGACCTCGGCAGCCACCGCCTCCACCCGTCGACGCCGCCCTGGCTGCTCGAGGAGCTCGGCCAGCTGGTGGAGCTGCAGGAGCGGCCCCGCAACGGGCGCATCCGGATGGGTGGTCGCTGGGTGCCGTTCCCGCTGACACCGGTGGGTCTCGTGCGCGGCCTGCCCGCCCGGGTCGCGGCGCGCGCCGCCCTGGACGCCGTGGTGGCACCGCTGCGTCGACCGAAGGCCGACACCTACGCCGAGGTGGTCCGGGCCGGCCTCGGGCCCACGGTGTGGCGGCGCTTCCACGAGCCCTACGCCTGGAAGCTGTGGGACACCGACCCCGACCTGCTTGCCGGCGAGCTGGCCCGCCGCCGGGTGTCGGCATCCTCCCCGGTCGACATCGCCCGGCGGCTCGCCCGCGGGGTGCGCTCCACGCCCAAGTTCCTGTACCCGCAGCGGGGGTTCGGCGCCATCGCCGAGGCCCTGGCCGCCGAGGTGCCCGTGGACACGGGCCGGCGGGTGAACCGCGTCATCGAGCACCACGACCGGGTCATCGTCGGGCTCTCCGACGGGCGGTTGGTGACGGCCAGCCACGTCCACGCCACGGTGCCGGCGTGGCGGGTCGCCTCCTGGCTCGGCCTGCACGAAGACCCCCTCGGCCCGCCGCCGGTGCGGGCGATGGTGCTCGTCTACCTCGTGCTCGACCGTCGGCCCTACACCGCCTTCGACGCCCACTACCTGCCCGACCGCAACGTGCTGCTCAGCCGCCTGTCGGAGCCGACCAACTACCGCGACAGCGCCGAAGACCCCACCGACCGCACCGTGCTCTGTGCCGAGATCCCCTGCTGGCAGGGCGACGACGTGTGGTCGGCCGGAGACGACGCGCTCGGCGCCCGGGTGGCCGACGACCTCGTGCGCAGCGGCCTGCCCGACCCCCGCCACGTCGCCGTCCACGTGGAGCGCCTCCCGTCGGTGTACCCGGTGATGACCCCGCAGTCGCTCGGCGCCCTGGCCCGGGCCGAGCGCGCCCTCACGATGTCGACGCGGGTCACGGTGCTCGGCCGCCAGGGCCTGGCCACGCCGGACAACACCCACCACGTCCTGGAGATGGGTGTGCGGTCGGCGCGCTGCGTCCGCCCGGACGGCACCTTCGACCACGCCGCCTGGGCCGAGGCCCGGGAGGGCTTCCGGTCCTACGTCGTCGAGGACTGAGAGGCGACGAACCGGCTTGCGTCGGACGTCGCCGGCGCCGTCACCAGCGTCCCGGAACGCTGCGGACCCGGTGGGGCCCACGAGCGCCGGACCCGCCACATCGCGGGCAGCACCCGACGCAGGTAGGTGGGCAGGCGGACGAAGGAGCGCCCGACCCGGCGGTGCGCGTAGGTGATCGGCACCTCGAGGTAGCGGAAGCCGCGACCGAGCAGGTCGAGCGTGAGCACCTGCGCGTAGTTGTAGTCGTGGGCCACCACGGTCGCCGCCGCGGCCTCGCCGGACAGGGCGCGGTACCCGGACTGGCCGTCGGTCAACGGCACCGCCCGACGCCCCGCGGTGCTCGCCGAGGTGAGGGCGGTGAGGACGCGGTTGCCCAGCTCCCGGTGCGGCTTCATGCGCCGTGCGCCACCGAGGAAGCGGGACCCCACCACGTAGTCGGCTGCCCCGGTGAGCACCGGGGCGACCAGGGTCTCCAGCTCGGCCGGGTCGTACTCGAGGTCGGCGTCGCAGAAGGCGACGGCGGCTGCGCCCTGCGAGGCACCCCAGGCCAGGCCGATCCCCACCGCGGCGCCGAGGCCGAGCCCCGGGGTGCGCACGACGTCGGCGCCGGAGGCCCGGGCCGCGTCGCCGGTGCCGTCGATCGAGCCGTCGTCGACCACGAGGGTGCGCACCGGGTGGTCGCGACCGGCGACGGTGACGGTGCGGGGCGCGCGGGCGAGCACGTCGGCCACGGTGGCGACCTCGTCGCGAGCGGGCAGGAACAGCACCACGGGAGCGCCAGAGACCGGCATTAGGCGAACTTTACACACAAGGATCGGCCTCCTAGCATCCGGCGCATGCCCGTACCCCGGTCCCGACTGCCCCGAGCCTGGAAGGGCGTGGTCGCGTCCCTGTGCGCCGTGGCCCTCGTGGCGCCGGCCTGCTCCACCGACGAGGACCGGCTCACCATCTACAGCGGCCGGACCAGCGACCTGATCAAGCCCCTGCTCGACCAGTTCAGCGAGGATACGGGCACCAAGATCGACGTGCGCTACGGGGACTCCGCCGACCTCGCCCTGCTCATCGACGAGGAGGGCGATCGCACCGATGTCGACGTCTTCATCTCCCAGTCGCCGGGCGCCGTCGGCTTCCTCGACGAAGAGGGGATGCTGAGCGAGCTCGATGCGTCCGTGCTCGACCTGGTGGACGAGGACTTCCGCGCCGATGACGGGCAGTGGGTCGGTCTGTCCGGCCGGGTGCGGGTGCTCGTCCACAACACCGACCTCGTCGAGGAATCCGAGCTGCCCGAGTCGGTGCTGGACCTCACGTCCGAGGAGTTCGCCGGCCGGGTCGCCGTGGCCCCGAACAACGGCTCGTTCCAGGACTTCGTCACCGCCATGCGCCTGGAGCTCGGCGACGACGCGGCCACGGACTGGCTGGCGGGCATGGTCGCCAACGACGCACCCACCTACTCGAACAACACCGCGATCGTGGAGGCCGTCACGCGTGGCGAGGTGCCCATGGGCCTCGTGAACCACTACTACCTCGAGCGTGCGCTGGACGATGACCCGGACCTCCCGGCCGCGAACCACTTCTTCGCCGAGGGCGACATCGGCTCGCTGCTGATCACCACGGCGACGGCGATCATCGAGGGCAGCGACCAGGCGGAGGACGCGCGGTCCCTCGTCGAGTTCCTGCTGTCCGAGGAGGCCCAGCGCTACTTCAGCGAGGAGACCTTCGAGTACCCGCTCGCCCGGGACGTGCCCCAGGCCGAGTCGGTGCCCGCGCTGTCGACGATCAACACCACCACGATCGATCTGGACGGGCTGGGTGGCGGGCTGGCCCGCACCGCCGAGCTGATCCAGGACAGCGGCCTGGATCGCTAGTGCTCGCCACGATGCGCCGGCGCGCACCGGTCGCCCTCTCGGCGACCTCGGTGCTCGTCGCGCT
>DMTU01000022.1:6441-7313 GCA_003476595.1 Acidimicrobiaceae bacterium
CCGCTGGCGTACCTGATCTCCCGGGTCGCCGTCGGCGACGTGCGCATGTCCTCGGTCGTGTCCGACGACCGGGTGCAGGACGCCTTGTGGCGCACCATCGTCCTCGCCTCGCTGGTGGCAGCGTCGGCTGCGGTGATCGGCACGGCGCTCGCCTGGCTGGTGGCCCGCTCCGACGTCCCGTACCGGCGGGTGTTCGCGGTGCTCGTGCCCCTGCCCCTGGTGTTCCCCTCCTTCGTCGGCGCGCTCGCCCTGCGGGCCTCGGTGTCTCCCGGCGGGCTGCTCGAATCGGTGCTCGGGCCGCTCGGCATCGACCGCCTCCCGCAGGTCGATGGCCTGTTCGGCTCCTGGCTGGTGCTCACGCTCTTCACCTATCCCTACGTGCAGCTGCCCGTCGCCGCGCGGTTGCGCGCCCTCGGCCCGTCCATCGAGGAGTCGGCCCGGATGCTCGGCCGGCGGCCGCTCGCCGTGTTCTTCCAGGTGGTCCTGCCTCAGGCCCGCACCGCCATCGCCGCCGGCACGCTGCTCGTGTTCCTGTACGCCGTGTCGGACTTCGGCGCGGTCGACCTGCTCGGCTACCCGGCGCTCACCCGGGTCATCTACGCCAACCGGGTGCTGCGCCGCGACCTGGCGATGGCGCTCGGGCTCGTGCTCGCCATCGTCGCGCTCATCGTGACCATCGCCGAGCGGCGGGTGGGCCGCAACGCCGCGGTGGCGCAGGGGTTGCGCACGAAGCACTCGCTGACGGTGTCCCTCGGCCGGTGGCGCTGGCCGGTGTTCGGCCTCGCCGTCTTCTTCCTCCTGAACGCCATCGTGGCCCCGGTGGCCTCGCTCGTGCACTGGACCCGGCGGGGCATCACCTCGGGCTCGCTCGA
>DMTU01000022.1:7400-13794 GCA_003476595.1 Acidimicrobiaceae bacterium
CCGACGCCGACCTCTGGACGCCGGTGCTCAACACGGCGGGCATCTCGATGGTGACCGCGCTCGTCGCGGTCGTGGTCGTGCTGCCCTTGGCCTTCCTCGCCACGCGGTACCGAAGCCGGGTCGCCGGCCCCGCCCTCACCATGGTCGTGGCCGGCTTCGCGCTGCCCGGCATCGTCATCGCGCTGTCGATGGTGTTCCTGTCGCTGAACACGCCGGTGCTCGACGCGTTCTACCAGACCTTCCCGCTGCTGGTGCTGGCCTACGTCGTGCACTTCGGCGCCCAGTCGGTCCGGGCGGCCAGCGTCGCGGTCGGGTCCGTGCCCGGTCGGCTCGACGACGCTGCCCGCATGCTCGGGGCCCAGCGCTGGCGGCGCCTGCTGCGCATCGACGCGCCCCTCATGGCACCGGGCCTGGCCGCCGGCGGCGGCCTCGTGCTGCTGTCGACCATGAAGGAGCTGCCGGCGACGCTGCTGCTCGCGCCCACCGGCTTCGAGACCCTCGCCACCCGGATCTGGTCGGCCACGGAGGAGAACGCGCTGGCGGAGGCCGGTCTCGCCGCGCTGGTCCTGCTCGTCGTGTCAGGCCTGCTCACCTGGGTGCTGGTCGTGCGACGCGCCGAGCTGCTCGACTGATCCCGTGGAGCTGCGCCGGCTGCTGGCGGCCGTGTTCGCCGTGGTCGCGCTGTGGGCGCTGCTCGGCTCCGGGGTGCGGGCCACCTACGGCGCCCGGGTCACCGCGGACGAGCCCCAGTACCTGCTGAGCGCGATCAGCCTGGTGGAGGACGGCGACCTCGACATCGCCGACGAGCTCGCCGCTGAGCGCTGGCGGGACTTCCACGACGCGCAGCTGCCCCGCCAGACCGAGCCTCGCCCGGACGGGTCCGAGCTCAGCCCCCACGACCCGCTCCTGCCGGTGCTCCTCGCCCCCGGCGTGGCGGTCGCCCAGGTCGTCGCCGGCGACTGGCAGCACGCCGAGCTGGCCGGCGCGCGCGTGGTGCTGGCACTGGTGGCGGGTGCACTGGCCGCCCTCGTGGTGCGGACCGCGGTCGTTCGGCTCGGGGTGCGCCGCTCCACCGCCGTCGTGGTCGCGGGCGCCTTCGCGCTTGCCGCCCCGTTGAGCACCTACGGCAACCAGCTGTACCCGGAGCTGGTCGCCGCGCTCGCCGTCGCCGTGGGGGCGGCGGCCCTCCTGGAGCTGGCAGCGGCTGGGGAACACCGGAGATGGACGCCGACCGCGACCTGGGTCGGTGCGGTCGTGGCCCTGCCCTGGCTCGGCGTGAAGTACGCCGGCGTCGCCGCGGCGGTCGCCGTGCTCGGCCTTCTGCTCGACCGCCGTCACCGCGTCGTCGCGCTCGTGGCGCTCACCGTCGCTGGCGTCGCCTACCTCGTCGTCCACCAGCGGGTCTACGGGGGGTGGACCGTCTACGCAGCGGGCGACCACTTCGTCGACGGCGAGCTCACCGTCGTGGGCAACGACCCCGACCACCTCGGGCGGACCGTGCGCATCGCCGGACTGCTCGTGGACCGCCACTTCGGCCTGCTCGTGTGGGCGCCTGCCTACCTGCTGGCCCTGCCGGCTGTCGGGACGCTCCTCCGTCGCCGGGACCGCGTCGCTGCGGTGCTGCTCCTCCCGCTCGCCGCCGGGTGGGCGACCGCGACCTGGGTGGCGCTGACCATGCACGGCTGGTGGTGGCCGGGGCGCCAGGTGGTCGTCGTCCTGCCCCTCGTCGTGCTCGCCGTCGCCGCCTTCGTCGATGGTGAACGCCGCGCCGGCGCCCGGTGGGTCTGGCCCGTCCTCGTCGGCACGGGAGTCATCGGTGTCGCCACGTGGGCGTGGCTCACGGTCGAGGCCACGATCGGTGGCCTCCGGTTGATCGTGGACTTCGACCGAACCGCCAACCCGTGGATCCAGGCCTCCCGGCTCGTCCTGCCCGACCTGCGGGAGGGTGGCTGGGCGACGGATCTCGTGCTCTCGGTCTGGACCGTGGTGCTGCTCGCTCTGGCCGCGTGGGGGTGGCGTCGGGGCTGTTCCGGGACGCGTGGCGCGCCGCCGACGTCCGCGTCGCGGCCCGGTTTCTGACCCGCCGTCAGCTGTCATCTGAGGTGGCGATCTGGTCCGACGTGCGCGGTGATGGGTGCGTCACATCAATCGAGCCGGGCGCGTGCCGCCTGGCCCGGTCCGGCTCCCATCGCAAGGAGCGTCAACGCCATGAACACATCGGTCGTGCTCTACGACCCGCAAGAGACATCGTCGGAGGTGAAGGCCGTCGCCGGGTTCCTGGCTGGCTACTCCGGCCGGACCCGGGAGGCGTACACCCTCGATCTGCGCATGTTCTACCGGTGGTGCGACGAGCACCACCTGGAGCTGTTCGGGGTCACCCGCACCCATATCGAGCTGTACGCCCGCGAACTCGAAGAACTTGGTCGGGCCCCGGCCACGATCGGCCGGCGTCTGTCCACGCTGGCCGGGTTCTACCGGTACGCGGCCGAGGAGGGCGTGATCGAGCACTCGCCAGCCGTGCACGTCCGCCGGCCCCGGCTCGACTACGAATCCCACGCCGTGGGCCTGGACCGCAACGAGCTCGGCGGGTTCCTCGTCGCCGCCGGCATGTCTTCACCCAGGGACCATGCGCTGTGCTCGCTTCTTGCGCTCAACGGACTACGGATCTCCGAAGCCCTCGGCGCCAACATCGAACAGCTCGGCCTCGAACGCGGCCACCGGACCCTGCTCGTGCACCGCAAGGGTGGCAAGACCGTCACCATCCCGCTCGCTCCTCGGACCGCACGGGCACTCGACCTCGCCATCGGTGAACGGATGGAGGGCCCGCTGTTCCTCGGCGCCAACGGTGAACGCATGACGCGTGACGCCGCGGCACGGATGGTGCGCCGGGTGGCCAAGGCCGCCGGGATCACCAAGCGGATCGGACCGCACAGCCTGCGCCATTCCTTCATCACCGCAGCGCTCGACGCCGGCGTGCCGCTCCGGGACGTACAGGAGGCTGCCTCCCACGCAGACCCCCGCACGACGATGCGCTACGACCGGGCCCGCCAGTCACTCGACCGGCACGCCACCTACATCGTGGCCACCTTCGTCGCCGGCTCCAGCAGAGGTGACACCGCCGGACCACCAGCAGGGCACCGCTGATCTGACCGGGAACGGAGCGCCCCCAGCCGGGGGCGCTCCGTAACCCCAACTCGGAGCGTTCAGCGCCTGGGGCTCTGCTCGACTTGACGCAAGAAGAACCGGCAATAGGTACGGCTGCGGGCATGGACGGTCGATGCCGTTCCGATCTTCTTCTGCGTTTGCGTCGTACAGCAGCGTGCCGATGACCTCTACTAGGGCAGATGCAGTCCTTCGATGCGCTCATTGGTGAGATGAAGCCGCGCCTTGCTCGCGCCTTCGTCTCTGCCTACGGGGTCGAGCGCGGCCAAGAGGCTCTCGCGGAGGCCATGTCGTGGGCGGCGGGCCATCCTCACCAGCTGATGGGGATGAAGAACCCGGCTGGCTACCTGTATCGAGTCGGGCAAAGCCGGTCACGCCAGCGGCGGGAGCGACCGCCGGAGTTTCCGCCCGCAGCGGCGGTTGGGTTGCCGGAGATCGAACCTGGGCTGCCGGCAGCGCTGGCCGCGCTGTCGCAACGCCAGCGCATCTGCGTGGTGCTCGTAGCCGTCGAGGAGTGGACGTATCAGGAGGTCGCCGATCTGCTCGGCGTACGGAGGTCGTCAGTGCAGGCACACGTCGAGCGGGGCATGTCGAAGTTGCGAGAAGCATTGGGGGTGAGCGCAGATGTCGCAGGACAACGTCTTGGATGACCTTCGCGCGTACGTGTCGGTGCTGGCCGACGACGTGAGCGACGCAGTCGAGACGCCGATCGCGCATGATCCACAGCCGCAAGGCGGACGCCGCTTGATGCTTGCGGCTGCCGCAGCCGTCGTGGTCCTTGCGCTGGCCGCAGGCGGCCTCGCCCTCGTCGCCGGGAACGGTGATGAGTCGACAACGTTCGCAGGAACCGGAGAGGGCACCGTCAACGCCGCCGAGGGCATGTGGACACCGATGGCTGCGAGCCCACTGACCGAACGGTTCGATCCCGTGACCCTGTGGACGGGAACGGAGCTGCTCGTCTGGGGCGGGTACGACATGGCCGGAGACGAGTACGCAGACGGCGCCGCCTACGACCCTGCCGCCGACCGTTGGCGACCGATGGCGGACATGCCGTTCGAGTACGAGGCCCGTGAAGGTGTCGGTCCCGGCGAGGACGGGGCTTCAACGACGTACAGCACGCCGCGGGCATGGCACGACGGTCGCGCCTACTTCGTGGTCGCTTCGGCTTCGGAGCTGTGGGCATGGGACCTCGTCGCATACGAACCCGAGTCGGATGCCTGGCAGCTGGTCGATGGCGCCCAGTTCGACCAGATGCCCGACGACGCGCTCGTCGCCCGCTCCGGCACGGCGACGGTCCAGTCACCGAGCGGTCTCGCGTCTGTGGACGGAACGCTCTGGGTGTACGGCTGGCACTCGCAGCGCGGGGAGTTCGGGTGGGCTTCGTTCGCGCCGGCGACCGGTGAGTGGGGTGAGTTCTCCGGTATCCCGGGGAGCGGTGAGCTCTACGGCTTCGCCGGGGTGACGCCGGCCCCGGTCGTGGTCGACGACCGATACCTGGTCTGGCTGCGAGAGCCAGCTCGTCCCGACGGTCTCCCGCTCGGCTACTCCATCGACGTCGTCACGGGAAACGTGGCGACGGTTGATGTCCCCGTCGAGGCGGAGTCGCTCGTCCTGGACGGTCTCACCGATGCCGGCGTCATGGTCGGGCTCGCCATCTCAAGCGAGGGGCAGGCCGAGCGGGTCGCCTTCGCCCTGGACCCCAGCACGGGCGACCTGACGCCGGTTCCACCTCCGCCCGCAGGACCGGCGGACGAAGACGCGGCCGCCGCACTGATCGCAGTAGACGGCAGCACGGTCCTGGTTGGGGGCGTGGCGTCAGAGGCGACGTCAGGAGGTCTTGGCGCTGAATCGGTCGCGTTGGCGCTGGACGCCTCAGCAGAGAACTGGGAGGAAATGCCTTCCTCGCCGATCGACCTGTCGAGGACCGCGCACCTTGCAGTTTGGACCGGTGACCGCCTCATCGTCTGGGGTGGTGTGACGACGGCAGGCGTGGACGACAACCGTCTAACCGTCCCCTTGGGCGACGGTGCCCTCTTCGCGCCCCAAGGCGCACGCCGGGTTGTTGAACCGTCCGCTCCGTCGGCCGCAGCGGAAGGAGGGCTTGCTCCGTTCGAGCCGTTCACGATGCACTACCGAACCGTCCAGAACGGTGGAGCCATCCCCGTCGAGGCCGAATGGCTCCTCGACTACACCTCCACGGAGGAGTGGACGATGGAGCTTGTCGCTATCACCGACAACGCCGGAGGCATGAGGCCGGGAGCACGGCAGACGCTGAGCGGCGGCGTGATGACGCAGACGTTCGGACCCGATGAGGAAGGCCAATCCGAACTCGTGGACGGCCCAACGGTGCCGCTGGCCGTTCTCAGCCGTGGCCCGCTCCCCGACGGTGATGCCGATGAGCTTTTCGGACAGCCGGTGGAGGCGGCGACGTTGCACGGCCGGGACGGGTACCGGTCAACGGTCGTGCAGGAATGTCCAGAGGCGTCTGCGGCGGACATCCCTTGGTGCGGACGCCCCGGCGAGGATGTGACCGTGGTCGAGTTCCATGCGTTCAACGGCGACGGCGTGCCTGTGTTCAGCCGGACCTACGTGGAGGACACCGGCGACACCGTGTGGGAGTTCGAGGTCATCGAGTACCGGCGCAAGCAGTGAGAGCCGAACTGGGCGGCCCGATGGCCGCCGGCGGCCACGCCGTCGCAGCGAGAAGGCTTCGCGGACCGTGCCGAAGTGCCGATCCGCTGCGGACGTACCTCGGCCCCCAAGTAGACCCTCAGCCGCTCCGATCAACCAGTTCCTTATTCCACGAACGCCGAACAGGCCGCATTCGTCGGGTCGGGACGGAGGCTTCGCTCAGCCCTGCGAGCGATCAATCGGTGCCAGAGCTGCTCCAGCGCTGGCAGCAGCGATGGCCACCCCCGCTCCAGCGGCAGCGACGAACGGCATGAGCCCGACGAGTGCGAATGGCTCGACCCTGACAACGTGAATTATTGCTGCGCTCAGGGGTACGAAGGCGGTTAGCAGTCCCGCTCGCACTGGTCGGCTCGGAAACGCCGCCCCGGCGAGGAAAGCCGCAAGTACGGTCGCGATCCCTCCGACCCATTGCGGTCCGGTGGTGGAGACAGCCAGCGCAACGGCGCCAAGGAGGATCGGCCCCAGCAGTCCGCTCTGTCGGTCTCGGGTGGCTTCCATCGTCCGTCATCCTGCCATCGGACACCCGCTCCCGCTATGGCTC
>DMTU01000022.1:13897-19655 GCA_003476595.1 Acidimicrobiaceae bacterium
CCCGCTCCCGCTATGGCTCGACGAGATATGCCGCACCGAAGGGCCGTTCCACGGTGGCGCCGTCGACCTGAGCTGCGCCTGGGACCGGCAGGCCGATCATCCAGTGGGGAGCGGCGCCGGACTGCAAGGGCCCGGCATCTAGCTGCGCGTCGAGCGCAGCCAGGTCAGGGTCTCCTCGGCGTCCCTGTTCGGCGGGAACACGGGGTAGCGGACGTGCACGACGCGACCGGCTTCGACGATCAGCGTCACCCGGCGGTAGAGCACGTCGCCTCCGGCGGTGAAGGTAGGAAGCTCCAGCGCCGATCCCAGCAGGCGGCCGGGATCGCTCAGGAGCGGAAATGGGATGTGCTCCCGCTCGACGAACTCCATCTGCGCTTCGGTCGACTGCGTGCTCAGTCCGTAGACGTCCACGCGGACGGCTTGGAACGCTGCGTAGTCGTCCCGGTAGGAGCACGACTGCGGTGTGCAGCCGCGCGCTCCCGGAATCGCGTCCCAGCCGTCCGGCATCTCAACCCCGGGTACACCGGTTCTCGGGTAGACGTAGATCACCGCCGTTCTTTCGGTAGCCGACACCAGGCCGATGCTTCCGCCTCGTGTGGATGGCAGGTGCACGTCGGGGATCCGCAAGCCGAGGATGTGGTCGCACGCACCGTCGTCCACCGGCGCTGGTAGCGAGGAAGGAAGATGTCGGGGGTCGTGCGCCATGTCCGTCAGTGTCGCCGCCTGGAGCGAGGCGCCGAAGTCCATTGACGAGCACCGACCGCCCAGCGGGCCGATGGCCTATCGAGCCGCAGCGGAGTGCCGCTCGCTGGTACCTCCGGCGAGCAAGCGAGGAAGACGGCGGGCGCCACAGGTTCCCAGAGCGGCGCGCTTGCCGGCCGAACACGGGGCATTCGGTAGGGGCCGCTAGTTCCCGGACTCGATCGGCATCAGGATGCTGACGGCTTCCGTGATCCTGGCCACGACCTCGCCACCTCGCAGCTTCCGGAGTTCGTCGATCCTGCATTCACGAGCGAGGCGATCGTGGTCGGCCGCTTCGAGCAGCGTGTCCAGACGTACGAACTCGAAGTCGAGACGCTCGACCTCGCCCGACGGCGACCCCTTGATCACGAAGTCCAAGCACCAACTGGGCTCATCAAGCTTGATCTCCGTCCGAGTTCGTAGGAGATCGAGAGTCGATGGGTACCGGCCGGCGAACTCCTGAGCGCCGATGCAGTATAGGAACGACGCACCGCCGTCTGGAGACCAACCCGGCCCTCCCGGCCCGAAGCCTCGCTCGGCCATCTGCGGCGACAGAGAGCTATGGATCGCGTCTAGAAGGTCAGAGGTCCCCACGCAGTGAGTCTCGCACCAGGCGGTCCCGCACCTACGTGCCGCTCGCCGGTGGGGTTGGTGGCGCTGGCTCCGGTGACGGTGAGCGCGCCGATCAACCAGTTCTCCGGTGACGCCGGCGCTGTCCACCCGGCGGTCGATAGCGAGACGGCGGCTACGTGCAGGTGTGCGGAAGGGCTCCATCGAGAACGACTTGAGCGTCTCCGTCAACCAACTCGTACCGGAGCGGGCTGTCCTTCCCGACGGGAACATTGGCGACGACCAGCAGTCGGCCGTCATGCGGAACGAGCGACTGGTAGCCCCGGTGGATGCCGACCAGTGGGTGCGTCATCGAGTTGATCAGCGGCAGCAGCGCGCCCTCGCGTGCGGCAAACGAGGCACGGAGCTCGTAGGTGCGATCTGACAGGTTTCCAGCGTCAACGATCAGTGTGACGTTGGCGCCGCATCCGACGAGGCGAGCGTCACCGGCAGGCAGCTCGGAGTCGACGGCTCCCATGAGTCCGCTCGCAAGCACGCCCGTGGCGACTCCGAGCACGAAGACGAGCGCAATGCCCATCCATCGGGAGCCACCTCTCACGATGACCTCGCCCTCCCTGTCGCCGCCATCCGTCAAGGAGCCCACTCAACCAGTCTCGCGCCGGTCCTATGCCAGCGCGCCGAAGTGCCGCTCGTTGGTGCCCCCGACGGGCTCGAGCTGACGGCGGTCGGGCGGACCGATCATCCAGTACGGAGCGGCGCCAGCCGGCACGACCCGGCAGTAGGTCGCGGTTCCTACCGGGCGCGCGGAGGCTGCAGGTGTGCTCGGGAGGTCGCGGGCCCGCGTGCGACTCGGCTATGCCGAACTGCGTGTCCGAGTGTGGCTCCTTCCCTCCGGTGGGTCTCAGCTGCCCGGTACGGCGAGCGCTCGGGCGAACTTCAGAAGGCGGTCAAGGGAGGCTGCGCCTTCGCCGAAGCACGATGGCCCCGAGTCGAGGACGAACGACTGACCTGCCGTCTCCCAGATGAGCGCCACTTGTCCAGGCGTCGTCGGACCACCCTCGTAGTAGGTCGCCGGTGCGCCATTGACGTCGTAGGTGCTGACGGGTCGCAGGTAGCTGACATCTCGATCGGGACCAGCCGCTGGTCCTTGGGTGAGCGAGATCGGGCTGTCGGATGGTGTGCAGCTGTCGCCTGTGGAAGGTGGCGGTTCAGCGCCCCAGGTGCGTTGCCAGTACGCCGCTGACTCCGGATCTGGGAACCCGGCCTGCTCACTCAGGAGCGTCCAGCCCTCCGGCATCAAGGTCGGTTCAGCCAAGAGCGACCCGTCGAAGACCTCTAGGCGGCGGCGTGACTCCTTCTCGTGGACCGTACGGTCACCGAGCGGCGCATCGAGGCCGACCTCGACAGACCGAAAGTAGCCCTCGAGGGTGCAGACAACGTTCTCGCTGTCGGCGGTCGCGCCGCCGCCGACCGAGAAGAGTTGGACCGTCACCTCGCCAGCCGATTCGGTGACTTCAGCTCGGTAAGCGACCGTGCAGGCCTTCCCCGGCGTGTAGGGCGCGCCTCCGACGAAGGTGACCACTAACGACCGACCGTCGGGCGA
The DNA here is from genome assembly GCA_003476595.1 of Acidimicrobiaceae bacterium. GTDB lineage: Bacteria > Actinomycetota > Acidimicrobiia > Acidimicrobiales > Salinilacustritrichaceae > Salinilacustrithrix. The sequence continues at coordinate 16,812 of DMTU01000022.1, forward strand.
CGTACGCGTGCCGGTCAGCCCGCCGCTTCCCATGACGTAGGGCCCCCACCGGTCGTCATCAACGAGCGGCATCTCGCCGCCTACCACCTCGACTGCCTCGGTCGTCGTTGTTGCTCGCTCCGCATCGTCGTCGGCCGCTGTCTCGCGCTGTGCGCACTGGGCGATGATTTCTGCCCGAGGGCGGTCGGCGTCGATCACCTCCCGAACGGCCGGCTCGGCGCGCAGAGCGTCGGCGACTGCATCTACCGGCGAGGGCCCGGCCACGCTGAGCTCAAAGCGGGGTGGAAGGATCTCAGCTGTCACCGATTCGAGGATCGGCGAGTCAGCGTAAATGTCTCGAAACTCGTCGTACGTCGCGTCCTGGTCGAGGAAGCGGACGATCTCGGCGTCGGGAACGGCTTCGATGAGACGGGCTACCTCGTCCTGTTGCTCCTTCGAGCTATCCGGCTGCAAGAAGACGAGCACGTCGGCGTCGGATGCGATGTGTGAGGCGCTCTCCTCGCACGGGGTCACGGCACTTCCGTCGTGCGGGGGTTCCTCCGGTCCCATGCCGGTGTCGACAGCTGTGTCATCGGTTCCGGTGATTGTCACGCCGGCGATCACGGCGAACACGGCGGCCACTGCGGCTGCGGCCGCCCACACGATTCGGCGCGAGGGTCGCTTCGACTGCGGCGCTTCGGTGGTCTCGATGTCGTCGAAGTCGGGAGCGACGGGGGCTTGAGAGACGACGTCGGCGAGTGCCTCGCGGATCTTTCCGTCGAGCGGATCGGAACGGCTCATGACAGGCTCCTCCGGAGCTTGGATCGGGCGCGAGCGAGGTGGCGGCGCACTGCGCCTTCCGAGATCGCCAACGTTTCGGCGATCTCGCTGGCGGGGAGGTCCTGCCAGTAGGCGAGGTAGGTGACCGTCCGTTGCTGCAGCGAGAGTCCGGCAACGGCGCGGAGGACCTCCGGATGCAGGCGTGGCGCATCTTCGACGAACCGCTCATCCTGCCGAGTGACTGCCTCCTCCCGGCTCAGTCGGCGAAGGGTCGAACGGTGTGACGACCTGGCCTCGTTGACCACGGCACGCACCCAGTAGGCGTACCGGTTCTCAACCTCATCCCACTGACGAGAAGCGAGCGTGCGGGCCACGGCAGCAGCGACCACGTCCGGTGCTGCTGACGGACCCACAAGCGCGGTCGCCAACGACACCAGATCATCCGCATGCTTGCGGTACAGCTCCCCGTCGTCAGAACGCACCATCACCTAGTAGACGCCACCGACAGTCCGTACGGGTGACACCCACGTCAAGAAGTTGCAGCCGGTCCGCGCCGGCGCATACGTGCCGGTAGTCGACAGTTTCGACGTCCGGCGTGCTTGTGACCGCCGGCCTCACGATCACCCAATCGCGAGCGCGAGTGCACGCGAATCACATCGCTGTCATTCGCGCTATCTAGACTTGCCAGAGTGGGTGGAGAGAACCCCATCCCCCTGGCCCGTCGTCACAGCCCACAGGGCGACCGGCCGAAAGGTAGGTCCATGTTCCATCTCTCTCGTACCGCTCCCGAGGCCAACCTCTAGGAAGCGAGAGCCAGCATCGACCCCCAATGGGTCGTGTTGGCGATCGGCTGGCTCATCGGCTTGGCGTCCTTCCCGATCTTGATCGTCGTGACGTTTCACCTGGCGCGCAAGAACGGCCGGACGTTGAAGAAGGTGAGTGGGTTCACGTTCTCTGCTGAGTTCGAGGACCCTGAGAAGCCAGGAGCGAACCACAACTGAATGTCTGAACCGGCGACCGTCCACCCAAGGTGAAGCCACGATCGAAGCAGGGGACGGTCGTCGGCGCGTCTGGGTGGATCGAGCCATCAGCCTGGGACGCCGGCGATCCAGCCGGGATAACCGAACGGCGCCCGCTACTGCCTGATCTGTTCGACATAGCTCCACGCGAGCCGGCATTACGAGCGCTAGCTGTCGTAACAACCTGATACAGTCAGCGCGTGCCCGGAGGCGACGTCACGCTCACCTACGACGAGGCCATGGCGATCTGCTTGCTCCTCGCCGAGGCCGCCGATGCGGTGACCGACGACGACCAGCTCCGAGACACCTGGGCTGAGGAGGCTCGACTCATGATCGAACTCGTTCTGAACCGGACCGACGACTGAGAGCAGCCAGATGGCGACAACTACGAAGCCCGAATCGAAGCAGGAGAACCTTCTGAAGCTGGTTCGCTACGCGGCCGAGAACGCCGACGTCGCTTCGAGCAAGCGAGACGCAGCGATCCGTGAGGCGCACCGCGCTGGATCATCCCTGCGCGAGATCGCCGAGGCGAGCGGGATCTCGCACATGACCGTCAAGCGCATCGTCGAGCGGACGGCGGAGTAGCCGGACCGATCATCCAGCATCCGGGAGGATCGGCCACCACGAGCCGGCGATCGGCTGCGTCGCGAGTAGGACAGACGGGAACGCATGACGAACACCCGGGGATGCGTGGACGACGTGGCATCTGGGCCGTGTCAGTGCTGGGCCTCGCGTCCTGCCTTGGGTGTTCCTGGGACCAGACAGCTTCCGAGCCTCCCGATCGAACAGGCATCGAAGACTGTCCTGCGGTCGGCGACACCATCGTCTTGGGCGAGATCGACCCGTACTGCATCGTCGACGACGACGTGGCGGTCTTCTTCAAGCGAATCGAGTGTCCAGATGGCCGGACTCTGATTGGGGACTCGGTCAACGGCTACGGGTTCATCGGTGACCAGCTCGTGAGTTTCGACGAGGACCATTACCAGGGGGAACGAGAGCGTTGCGGAGCGCCGCCGACCACGGTCCCGTAGCAGCACAGACGTGCCGATCGCCGACGCCGCCGGCC
>DMTU01000022.1:19796-22891 GCA_003476595.1 Acidimicrobiaceae bacterium
CGACCCAGCGGCGGCCCGCGCACCGATCATCCAGTTCTGTGACTGCCGCAGCTATGCGGAGTGGTTGGTGCGCACAGCGTTGAACCCGGCGAGAGCCAGCAACGGCGGGACGGTCACGACGCCGAGCATGAACAGCAGCCCCGCTCCAATGTTCGCTCCGCTGACGGCTGCGGTTGCCACCTTGTACGTGACTCCGACGTAGAGCGCGGCCACCAGCAGCGGCCACGCGACCGACAGGTCCGCCCTGCGGCATGCCCGTCGTCCCGTCCGCGACAGCAGCACAAACAGCGACCCCACCAGGGCCACGGCGGCAACGACGAGCAGGGCGACGTGGAGGACGTTGGGAAGGTCGGGCGGCTCGACGTTCCGTGTCATGCCCTCGCCGCGCTCGTCGAGCCAGCCGCCCGGAAGGAGGACCACGAAGGCCGGTGCGGCAAAGACCAGGCCGGTGAGAGCTGCTCTGGTGTGCACGGACCTCACGCCGTCATTCTCCCCGGCAGTGAGCGAACCCGGCATAGGGGGATGCCCTCAACTCCCGTCCGCCCGGAAGTGCCGTAGGCGGCGGGGTGCGGCCCGGTGCGACGCTACGTGTCGTCCCCTCGGCGCAGGTACCACGTACACGAACCAGGGGAAGTAGCCCCGCTTTCGCTTCGGACGTTGCCAGGGACAGCCGATCGCTACCGCTTCTGGCGGGGGGTCTCCACGCCGGAGGCACAGCCGGGCGATCAAGGGAGGCTGTCACCACCCGTCGGTACTCTCCGGCCATGGCGCAATGCACAGCACCGGTCAACGGGCACCGCACATCGAGCGGCCGGGACAACTGCCCAGTGTGCAGGTACGGATCGTCGTACCGGTCGTACTCCTCCTACAGCCCGCCCGTGCGACGCACACCCTTGGCAACGTCCCTCCGTGGGTCGCCCAGCCGTGGCGGTGGCGGTGGCGGAACACGTCGGCTGCGTGGGGGCGGGACGGTGTCGTACTCGCCCACGGAGTGGCGCACGTTCGAGCCCGTCGCCCGGGAAGCGGCGGCGGTTGCGCTGCGCTTCCCCGAGCATCGGGACCTGTTCCTGTGCCACGCCTGGGACGACCGGGACGGCGCAGCGAAGGACCTGTACGAGCAGCTGTGCGCCAACGGTGCGACGGTCTGGTTCAGCCAGACCGAGGTCGGCCTCGGGACGTCGCTCCTGCGGGAGATCGACCGGGGCCTCGCCATGTCGCGGGTGGGCATCGTGCTTGTGACCCCGGCGCTCCTGGAGAGCCTGAAGGCGCAGGGCATCGCCGACAAGGAACTCTCGGTGCTGCTGGCGACGGACCGGGTGATCCCGATCGCCCATGGCACGACGTTCGAGACCCTCCGAGAGGTGAGCCCCATGCTCGCAGCACGTTCCGGGCTGACGATCGGCGCAGCCCTGCCGATGCCGGAGGCCGCCAAGAAGATCGCCGCAGCGGCGGCTGCCGAGGACGACGGGACTACTCAAACCGGCACCAGCTTGCGCTGGTAGCCCGGCAGTGCGCGAGAGATGACGGTCCCGCCTCCGCCGATGGCACCTCGGGAGATGCGATGGCATCTACTGCGGAGGTACCTGGGGATCGGCGTGCTCGCGTGTGCTGCGTTCTTCGTCGTTGGGGGGTGGTACTTCTCCGACGACCTTCGATGTCCAGCTAGTCCAGATGAGTCCAACTACGGCGAAGCCGAATGGCGCTGGTTTCCCATCGGGACTACTTGCCGGTGGACGGAAGCCAAGAACGGGTTCGATCGGGTCGAGGAGCCGGGGTGGGCGCCGACGATTCTGATCGCCACGATGTTGGTTACGGGGAGCGGGCTCGTGTTGAGCTCGTTCCACTCTCCTCGGCTCCGGGAGGGCGGTTAGTCGACGGGACTGGACACTCCATCTCCCTTCGACGACGGCTAGCGCCTATGTGCCGTTCGACTGTGCTGCCGGCGAGGTGAGCTGCGGACGGGCAGCACCGCCGATCACCCGTTACGGCGCGGCGCCGGCCAGCACGCCCCGGCATTCTCTGCGGGTTGGGCGTGGCGGTCCACGCGTTCCGTCCCCTTTGCTGGCGAGCCGTGACGGCATCCAACAACCCACGGCGATCGGCTGATCGAAGCCGCGTCGACGAACCGAACGAGCCGGGAGCTGTCAGCCCGACACGAATACCCTGCGGCGCGGCGTGGTGGGTGGAACACTGGCGAGATGGACTTGGACGAGACTGACGAAGGAGCCCTGCGCCGTGAGCTGGCGATGCTCGACGCAAATCTCGCTGCGATCCCGACTGATCAGTTCGCCGAGCGGTCACCGTTGCTGAAGCGGCGTGACGAGGTCACGGCCAGCCTGCGGGCGGCCGTTGCCACCGACCGAGAAATCCTTGAGCGTTGGGCCGACCGTGCCGGCCGCAAGGAGACCGGCGACGGGTCGAAGCCGTACATTCCGTCCCGTGGCGAGGGCGGCGACGCCGGCGCTCGCTGACCTGCCTCACTCGTCGGTCAAACTTCCACTACGCCAAGGCGAGAACGTTGCCGGGCGATACACCTTCGCCCCCTTCACTGCGCTGCTGTCGATCGCGATCGTCATCGCCCTCATGTCGTGAGACAGCCCCGAAGTGCCGACGCCCTCAACCCGCGTGGCGGTGGCCTGGCACGACCGCTCCGATCATCCAGTTGAGCGTCGCCCGACGATCACTACGGTGCGACCGTGGGCGTGAAAGGATCGCAATGCGGCACTGAGGGAAACGTCTGCTCATCGGTGGCATCAGTCTGATGACCGTCGTCGGGCTTGTGTACCTTCGGATGCGACACGTGCACGAGAACCGGGAGTACCCGTCAGGGACCGCCTACGACGCCACACCATTCGTCCTGTGGGCCACGGGCGGGCCCTTCTCTTGCTCGTGGGAGCGGCGTTCTTTGCGGCGGGCGAGGCCGTGCGCCTACTTCAAGGCCCAGCTGTGCCCGCGAGGATCGGGGACCCAGCAGCGCGCTCAAACCACGCCTGACGTGTTCGGAGCCACCTCCCTGCGTGCCGTTGCCCGGTCGGTCGGGCTCGCCAGCCTTCTGCGTCGCTTCCCGCTAGTCCCTATGTGCCTGATTCTGTAGC
>DMTU01000291.1:0-674 GCA_003476595.1 Acidimicrobiaceae bacterium
CACCCGTCGGGGCCGACCAGCTGGTGGTGGCGGCCGCCGCCGGCGCCGGCCTCGAGCCGGGGCTGGCCCGCAGCGGCACCTCCCGGCGCGACGGCTACGTCACCCTGCCCGACATCGGCCCGACGGTGCTCGACGCCCTCGGCATCGACAAGCCGGACGAGATGAGCGCGGCACCGATCGCCTCGTCGGGCGGGGGCGCCCCCGACGCCAGCACCTTCCGGGCGCTCGCCGACGACAACGTCCGAGCGCTGTTCCGCAACAGCCTGTCGGGCCCGCTCACGGTCCTGTTCATCATCAGCCAGATCCTCACCTACGCGCTGGCGGCGTACGCGCTCTCCAACCAGCGGCGACGGCTGGCCGGCACCGTCGCGTTCCTCCTCCTCGCCGGGATGGCGCTCCCGTTCGTCTCCTTCCTCGCCGGGGTCTTCCCGTACTGGCGCCTCAGCGTCGGCGGCGCGATCGCCGCCATCTTCGCCGTGTCCGGCCTGGTCGCCGCCATCGCCCACCTGGTCACCGCCCGCGCCGTCGCGGGCGGTCGGGTCCACTCCCGCGCCCTGGTCCCCTCCGTGCTGATCATGTCGGCCACGGTCGTGCTGCTGGTGGGCGACATCGCCCTCGGCGGGCCGCTGCAGATCGACACCGCCTTCGGCTACGGCGGTGGCGCGATCGTCGCC
>DMTU01000291.1:813-3058 GCA_003476595.1 Acidimicrobiaceae bacterium
GCCGGCTACGGCAACCTGGCCTGGGCGCTGCTGGTGGCTGCGCTGATCATCGCGGTCACCGGGATCTGGGGGCGCCGCGAGCTGCTGGCCAGCCCCCGTCGCGACCAGGGCGACCGTCGCTACGACCTGGCGATCGTCGCCGGCGTGTTCCTGCTCGCGGTGCTCGCCGTGGGCCTGCCCGCCCTCGGGGCCAACGTCGGCGGCACCATCTCGGTCGTCTCCGGGCTGGCCATCACCATGCTGGCCCTCACCGGCGCCCGCATCGACCTGCGCCGTCTCGTCGGCGTCGGCGTGCTCACCGCCGGCGTCCTGGCCGTCTTCGGCGTCCTCGACCTGCAGCGCGACCCCCAGGACCAGACCCACCTCGGCCGACTCATCGACCAGACCCTCGGCGACGAGGGGATCGCCGGGCTCGCCACGGTGATCGAGCGCAAGATCAACGCCAACCTGAACATCCTGCTGTCGTCGGTGTGGGCGCTGATCATCCCTGCCGCCCTGGCCTTCCTCGCCTTCCTCATCTGGCGCCCGCCCCGCTTCCTGCGGACCCTGTTCCAGCACATCCCGGGCGTGCGGGCGTGCGTCGTCGGCGTGCTGGCCACCGGCGTCATCGGCGGCGTCGTGAACGACTCCGGCATCGCCATCCCTGCGGTCATGCTCACGCTGCTGCTGCCCCACGTCGCGTACCTCGTGGTCCGCACCCACGACGCCACGATGGTCGCGACGGATCCCGAGACGTGAACGACGCGGTCGTCCTGGCGCTCGCGTTCGGCCTCGGCGCCGCCGGGGGAGCGCTGGCCTGGCCGATGCTGGCCCGGGTCTTCTCCGCACCGCTGTTCCTGCGGACCAACGTCCGCGGCGCCGAGGTGCCGGTCGCCGTCGGCATGGTCCTGCCGGTCGTGCTGCTCGCCGCCGGCGCCAGCCTCGTGCTCCTCGACGCCGGAGACCTGGTGCAGGTGCCCCAGGGGGCCCTGGCCGTCTCCGTGCTGGCCGCCGCCGGGTTCGGGCTGCTCGGCCTCTTCGACGACCTCGCCGGCGACCGGGAGGCGCAGGGGTTCCGGGGGCACCTGTCGGCCCTGCGTTCGCGGCAGCTCACCACGGGTGCGGTGAAGCTCTTCGGGGGCGGCGCGCTCGCGGTGCTGGTCGCCGCCCCCACCGCCCGCGAGCGATTCTGGGTGCTCCTGGCCGACGCCGCGCTCATCGCGCTGTCCGCCAACCTGGCGAACCTGTTCGACCGGGCCCCCGGCCGCCTCGCGAAGGTGTCGCTGCTGGCGGCGGTCCCGATCGTCGTCGTCGCCGGCATCGATCCGGACCTGGCCGGGCCGGCCGTCGTGCTCGGCGCCCTGGTGGCCCTGCTGGTCCCGGACCTGCGGGAGCGGCTCATGCTGGGGGACACCGGCGCGAACGTGCTCGGTGCGACCCTGGCGCTGGCCGTGGTGCTCACCACAGCGCCCTCCACGCGGGTCGTGGTGCTGGTCGTCGTGGCCGCTCTGAACCTGCTCAGCGAGCGGGTCAGCTTCAGCCGGGTGATCCAGCAGGTCGGTCCGCTGCGCTGGTTCGACGGCCTCGGCCGCCTCCCACCGGCCGGCTGAGGCATGCTGAAGCCGTGACGCTGCCGGACTTCCTGGTGATCGGTGCGGCCCGGTCGGCCACGACCTCGCTGCACTACTACCTCGACCAGCACCCGCGCATCACGATGTCGCGGATCAAGGAGCCGAACCACTTCGCGTTCGACCACTCGACCGACCCGCCCCGGCCGCTGATCGATCCCGGCTCGCCGATCGTCACCAAGTCCGTCCCCGACCGCCACGCCTACGAGCAGCTCTTCGCCCACGCCGGGGCGGGCGACGTCCTCGGCGAGGCATCCCCGCTCTACCTCTACGTCCGGGAGGCGCCGGAGCAGATCCGCCGAGCGCTGCCCGACCCGAAGCTGGTGGCGGTGCTGCGCAACCCGGTCGACCGGGCCTACAGCCACTGGCTGCACATCCGGCGCGACAGCCCGGAGACGGCGATCGCCGCCTTCACCCGGGGCTGCGAGCAGGAGATGGCCGAGCCGCCCGGCTACTCGCCCTACGCCGGCGCCAGCCACGTCCTGCGCATGGGCCTCTACGACGAGCAGCTGCAGCGCCACCTCGACGAGTTCGGCGCGGATGCGCTGCTCGTCCTCAGCTACGACGAGGTCACCGGCCGGCCGGCAACGGCGCTGGAGCGGATCTGCGATCACCTCGGCGTGCCCCGCCACGACTTC
>DMTU01000291.1:3195-3706 GCA_003476595.1 Acidimicrobiaceae bacterium
CGTGCCCCGCCACGACTTCGACACGGACGTGCAGTACAACCGCTCCGGCGTGGCCGGGGGAGCGATGCGAGCCCGCGTCGGCCGGGTCGTGCGAGCCGTCCAACCCACCCTGAAGCGGGTGCTGCCCGACGCGGCCGTGGCCCGGCTCGGGCGGTTGCGCGCCGAGCGCGACCGCCCCGATGCGCCGCCGCCGATCCCCGCCGACCTGCGCGCCCGCCTCGTCGATTGGTACCGCCCGAGCGTGGAGCGCCTCCGGGCCATGGACGTCGTGGACACCTCGGGCTGGACCGACTTCGCCTGACGGCGAGGGCCGGTGTCGGACGGCACCGGAGCAGGATCGTCCCGGCCGGGCCGGCGCGGGCCTAGGCTGTGGTCCCGTGACGAAACACATCTTCGTGACGGGTGGCGTGACGAGCAGCCTGGGCAAGGGCCTCACCGCCTCCTCGCTGGGCCGTCTGCTGAAGGCCCGGGGCCTGCGGGTCACGCTCCAGAAGCTCGACCCGTACATCAA
>DMTU01000291.1:3874-11224 GCA_003476595.1 Acidimicrobiaceae bacterium
CTCAACGTCGATCCCGGGACGATGAACCCCTTCGAGCACGGCGAGGTGTTCGTCACCGACGACGGGGGTGAGACCGACCTCGATCTCGGCCACTACGAGCGCTTCATCGACGAGAGCCTGACGAAGGACTCCAACGCCACGACCGGCTCGATCTACTCCGCGGTGCTGGCCGCCGAGCGGCGCGGCGACTACCTCGGCAAGACCGTCCAGGTCATCCCGCACATCACCGACGAGATCAAGCGGCGCATCAGCCGGCTGGCCAACGACGACGTCGACGTGGTCATCACCGAGGTCGGCGGCACCGTCGGCGACATCGAGATCCTCCCGTTCCTCGAGGCGATCCGCCAGTTCCGCCTCGACGTCGGCCGCGGCAACGTCTGCTACGTCCACGTCACGCTCGTCCCCTTCATCGGCCCGTCGGGCGAGCAGAAGACCAAGCCCACCCAGCACTCCGTCACCGAGCTGCGCAGCCGGGGCATCCAGCCCGACGCCATCGTGGTCCGCTCGGCGGACCCCATCCCCGACGACCTGAAGCTCAAGATCAGCCGGCTGTGCGACGTGCACTCCGACGGCGTGGTCAACGCGGCCGACGCCGGCAACATCTACGAGATCCCCCTCGTGCTCCACGAGGAGGGCCTCGACGCCGTCGTCTGCGAGGTCCTGCAGATGACCGACCTGCCCGCCCCGGACCTGCGGGAGTGGGAGGCCCTCGTCGCCAAGGTCGACGCCGCGACGCGCCCGGTGCGCATCGGCATCATCGGCAAGTACGTGGCCCTCCAGGACGCCTACCTGTCGGTGGTCGAGGCCACCAAGCACGGCGGGTTCGACCTCGGCGTCGACGTCGAGTTCGAGTGGATCCAGGCCGAGGAGGTCGAGGGCCTCATGGCCGACGGCCGCCTCCGCGACCTCGACGGCGTCGTCATCCCGGGCGGGTTCGGCGAGCGCGGCACCGAGGGCAAGATCGAAGCCGCCCGCTACACGCGGGAGAACGAGATCCCCTGCCTCGGGCTGTGCCTCGGCCTGCAGATGATGGTCGTCGACTACGCCCGCAACATGCTCGACCTGCCGGGCGCGAACTCCACGGAGATGGAGCCGGCCGCGGTCGACCCCGTGATCACGATCATGCCGAGCCAGCACGACGTCACCGACATGGGCGGCACCATGCGCCTCGGCGCCTACGTGGCCCAGCTCACGCCCGGGTCGAAGGTGGCCGAGGCCTACGGGAGCACCGTGGTGTCCGAGCGGCACCGCCACCGCTACGAGTTCAACCCCCGCTACCGATCCCGGTTCGAGGCCAGCGACCTGCTGCTGTGCGGCGAGTCGCCCGACGGCCGCCTGGTCGAGTTCATCGAGCTCCGGGGCCACCCGTTCTGGGTCGGCACCCAGGCCCACCCCGAGCTCAAGAGCCGCCCGACCCGCCCGGCGCCGCTGTTCCGGGCCTTCGTGGCGGCCGCGCTCGCCCGGGCCGAGGGACGCAAGCCCCACCTGTTCGACCTGGACTCCCCGGTCGAGCAGCCGAGCAGCGTCGCCGCCGACCAGCGGTGACCTCGTTCCGGCTCCAGGGCGAGGAGGCCGTCTACGACGGTCACGTCATGCGCGTCGTCATCGGCACCTTCGAGGGGCCCGATGGGGACACGTTCACGCGCGACATCATCCGCCACCCCGGCGCGGTCGCGGTCCTGCCGCTCCACGAGGACGGCACCGTGACGCTCGTGCGCCAGTACCGGGCGCCGCTCGACGAGCACATGCTCGAGATCCCCGCCGGCATCCGCGACGTCGAGGGGGAACCCACCGAGGAGACCGCCGTCCGGGAGCTGGCCGAGGAAGTCGGCCTCGAGGCCGAGCACCTCGAGCACCTGGTCTCGTTCCACAACGCCCCCGGCATGTCCGACGAGGTCGTCGACGTCTACCTCGCCACCGGCCTCCGCACCGTCGAATCCGATGCGCAGGGACCCGAGGAGGAGGCGATGACCATCGAGCGCCACCACCTCGACGACCTGGGCGCGATGATCGCCGACGGCCGGCTGACGGACGCGAAGACGGTGATCGCCGTCGCGCTCGTCCGAGCGCGTTGACGGCGTCCGACTCCGACGAGCAGCTGCCGCTGGAGATCGAGGAGTACCTGACGTGGCTGCGGCTCGAGCGCGGCCGGGCCCGGTCCACCGTGGAGGCGTACCGCCGGGACCTGCGCGTCTGGGCGGCCCACCTCCACGACCTGGGCCGGGCGGTGGCGGACGTGACCGAGGACGACCTGGTCCGCTGGGTCGGCGACCTCGGTGATCAGGGGCTCGCCCCCTCGACCCGCAAGCGCCGGATCGTGGCCGCCCGCAACCTGCACCGGTACCTGGCCGAGGAGGGCTACGTGGCGGCCGACGTCGGGGCCGACGTGGCCCCGCCTCCCGTGGCGCGCGGCCTGCCCAAGGCCCTCACCGAGGCCGAGGTCGACGCCTTGCTGTCGCGCGTGGTCGGGGACGATCCGGTCGCCCGCCGCGATCGCGCCATCCTCGAGACCCTCTACGGCACGGGGGTGCGCATCTCGGAGCTCGTGTCGATGTCGCTGCAGGACCTCGACCTGCACGACGGGTTCGTGCGGGTCGTGGGCAAGGGCGACAAGGAGCGGGTCGTGCCGGTCCTCGGTGCGGCGGCCGAGGCGCTCGGCGCGTGGTTGACCGTCGACGGGCGGGGGGCGATGATCCCGGGCCGCTGGCGACGCCGCGACGACGAGCAGGCGGTGTTCCTCAACCAGCGCGGCGGGCGCCTCGGGCGCCAGGGCACCTGGCTGGTGGTGAAGGCCCATGCCGCCGATGCCGGTCTCGGTGACCGGCTCACGCCCCACGTCCTGCGCCACTCCTGCGCCACCCACCTGCTCGACCACGGTGCCGACATCCGCGCCGTGCAGGAGCTGCTTGGACACGCCTCGATCGCGACGACGCAGGTGTACACCAAGATCTCCACCGAGCGACTCGTGGCCGCCTGGCGCTCGGCCCACCCCCGCGCCGGCGCCTGAGCGGGCTCAGTCGGGGAAGCGGGTCACCTCGTAGTCGGCTTCGGCGAGGCGCTCCGCCACCGGTTCGCCGACGACGGCGGTCCCGCCGAGCAGCAGCACCTCGTCCACGCCGAGGTCGTCGAGCGCTTCGCTGGTCGCCGGGGGGACGCTGTTGCCGTCGACGAGCAGGATCGGGCCGCCGCGGGCCGCGGAGAGGGGAGCGGCGGCCAGGGCGTCGGGGAAGTCCCGCCCGGTGGTGAGCAGGGCCACCGCGGCGCCGTCGGGGAACGCGGCCTCGGCCAGCTGCGCGGCGGTGTCGAAGCGGTCCGTGCCGGCGGTGCGGGAGACGTCGTAGCCGTCGGCCACGAGCTGCGCCTCGACGGCGGCACCGATCGCCGCCTCGCCACCGAGCACGAGCACCCGGTCGGCCCCCAGCTCCGAGAGCGCCTCCGACGTCGCGGCGGGAAGGCGATCGGCGCCAGCCAGCAGGATCGGCGCGCCCTCGGCGGCGGCGAGCGGTGCCGCGGCGAGGGCGTCGGCGAAGTCGGCGCCGGTGGCGAGCAGGACGGTGTCGGCACCGTCCGGGTGGGCGAGCAGGGCGAGCTGGGCTGCGGTCTGGAAGCGGTCGTCTCCGGCCTGGCGCCGGACCTCGTAGGACTCGCCGAGCTCGTCGGCCACGTCCTCGCTGATGGCCGAGGGCCCGCCCAGCAGGATGACCTCGCTGACGCCGAGGTCGTCGAGGGCCTCGGTGGTCTCATCGGGGATCGCACCCGGCTCGGTGAGCAGGATCGGGCCGGACCGCGCGGCGGAGAGCGGCGCGGCGGCGAGGGCGTCGGCGAAGCTGCGTCCGGTGGCGAGGAGGGCGACGTCGGCGCCGTCCGGGAAGGCCTCGCCGGCCAGCGCCGCTGCGGTGCCGTACCGGTTGCCGGGTTCGATCGGCTTGATGATCGAGGAGCACGCGGCCGACAGGACCGCGACCGCGAGGAGGGCCAGGAGGCCCGGCCACCGCCCCCGTCGCGTGCCGGTCGCTGCGCTGGTCGTCTTCGCCCGGGGTCCCATGTCCATCCTTCCGCTTCGCTTGTGACAGTTCTTGCCCACCGGCGGGCCCCCTCACCCGGAGATCTGCCCCGTGACCATGGGCGGGACGTCGGGCCGGGTTGTCTATCCTGCGGCCATGTCCGACCCCGTCGAGCCCTCCACCGACGACGAACGCCGCGTCGCGCTCGAACAGGAGCGCGACATGCTCCGCTCGAAGGTCCACGAGCTCGACGCGAAGGAGGACGACCTGTCCTACGACGACAACTTCGCCGACTCGGGCCAGGTCGCCGCGGAGCGCGGGGAGAACAAGGTCCTCTACGACCAGCTCCGCCGCGACCTGGACGACATCGAGAAGGCGCTGGAGCGCATGGACTCGGGCACCTACGGCACCTGCGAGGTCTGCGGGGACACCATCGGCCCCGACCGCCTCGAGGTCATGCCGGCCACCCGGTTCTGCATCCAGCACGCCTGATCCTGCCGTGGCCGGGCCGATCCACCTGGTCCGCCGGTTCCTCGGCTCGCTGTCGCCGGTGCCGCTGAAGGCCGACGACCAGGGGTGGGCGACCGCCCGGCTCCTCCCGGGGGAGCGCCAGCTCTGGCAGCGCATGTCCCGGGCCGACCAGAAGCACTCGGTCGGCGTGGCCCGCACCGTCGCACGCGGATCCGGGGCCGACCGGGCCGTGGTGGCGGCCGCCCTGCTGCACGACGTCGGCAAGGTGGAGGCAGACCTGGGCACCGTCGGGCGGGCCGTCGCGACGCTGGTCGGTCGCCGGCGCGGGGCGCGCTGGCGGGACGAGCCGGGCATCCGGGGTCGCATCGGGCGCTACCTGCACCACGACGCGATCGGCGCCGCGCTGCTGGAGGACGCCGGAGCGGACCCGCTCACGGTTGCCTGGGCGCGGGAGCACCACCGTCCGGAGGACGCCTGGACGGTCCCTGTCGAGGTCGGCCGGGCGCTGCGAGACGCCGATGACGACTGACCGCATGACGGCCGATGGGGCACGACGCAGCTACACCATCGTCGGTGCGGGCGCGGTCGGGCTCCTGTACGGCACCCGCCTCGCGGTGGCCGGGCACCCCGTCCGCTGGCTGGTCCGATCCGGCGCCGACACCATCGCCGCCGAGGGCATCGAGGTCCAGAGCGAGGGCCGCAGGCTGCGCATCGAGCCCGCCGACGTGGTCGTGGCCTCCGAACCGGGCGCGCTGCCGGCCTCCGACGTCGTGGTGGTCGCGACGAAGACGACGGCCAACGGCCGGCTCGGGGAGCTGCTGGCCGGTGCCGGCGTCCCCGGTGCGACGATCGCCGTGTTCCAGAACGGCCTCGGGGCCGAGGAGGTCGTGCGGGCACAGGTCCCCGGGACCGGTGCCGTGCTCGGCGGGCTCTGCTTCGTGTGCGCCCACCGCCACGGTCCCGGCCGGGCCGAGCACCTCGACTACGGCGCGGTCACCCTCGCGCCGCTGGAGGTCGAGCACCTGCCCGCCGCTGACGAGGTCGCCGCCGATCTCCGGCGCGCCGGGGTGGAGGCGGCCGTGCTCGACGACCTCGGCGTCGCCCGGTGGCGCAAGCTGGTCTGGAACATCCCGTTCAACGGCCTGTGCGCCCTCCTCGACGCCAGCACCGATGCCCTCCTCGCGGACGCGGCCACCCGCGCCCTCGTCGCCGACCTGATGGACGAGGTGATCGCCGGTGCCCGCGCCGCCGGCCACGACATCCCGGAGGCGTTCCGCGACGAGATGCTGGCCGCCACCGACGCGATGCGCCCGTACGACCCGTCGATGAAGCTGGACCTGGCCGCTGGCCGACCCCTCGAGATCGACGCGATCTACGACGAGGCGGTCCGGACGGCCCGGGAGGTCGGCGTCCCCATGCCGAGGACCGAGGCGCTGGCCGCCATGCTCCGCTTCCGCGGCCGCCCGGCCCCGCTCCCGCCCACCTGAGGTCCTATCGTGGGCCGGTGGACGCATCCTGGGCGATCTCGGCACTGCTCACCCTCGGGTTCCTTCTCGCGGCGGCGATGAGCACCGGGGCGCTTGCGGCCGGTTGGTTCGTCCTCGCCGTCGGCATGGCGGTCATCACGGTCGTGCGCTTCCGCGCCGCGAAGCGGCCTCCCGGCTAGGGCTGCTCCGCGGTCACGAGCCGGGCCCGCCCGTCCCGCTTGGCCCGCAGCATGGCGGTGTCGGCGGCCTGGACGGCGTCGTCGCGCAGCACCACCGGGGCGAGGCCGACGCTGACCGTGACCGGGGCGATGTCGGCGAGGTCCTCGTTGGGGGCGGCGACCATCTCCACGATGCGCTCGCCGATCTGACGGCCCTGCTCGAGCCCGACGCCGTCGAGGAGCACGACGAACTCGTCGCCGCCGAAGCGGGCGACGACGTCGTTCGGCCGGCAGGCGGCGACGATCCGACGGGCGATCTCGATGAGGACGCGATCACCCACCTCGTGGCCGTGGCGGTCGTTGACGCGCTTGAACCGGTCGACGTCGATGTAGAGCAGCGTGGCCTCGTCGGCGCACTCGGCGAGCGCGTCGGCGAACGCGTCGCGGTTCGCGAGGCCGGTGAGCGGGTCGCGGGTGGCCGCGGCCACGAGGCGGTCGCGGTCGTGCCAGCGGGCGATGAGCAGGGCGGTGGCGTCCACGAGGCGCCGGACCCGGGACAGCACGTTGCTGTTGACCTCGGTGACGTCGTAGTCGTCGGGGACCCGCCCGAAGAGCAGGTAGGCCGCGGCGAGCGAACCGTCGACGAGCACCGGGGTGGCCGCGATGCGCCGCCAGCGGTGCTCGGCGGCGATCGGCTGCAGGCTGGCCGGCAGCTCGTCGACCTGGAGCGTGGCGAGTTCGCCGGCCCGTGCCTTGCCCCACGGTCGCCAGCCGTGCTTGGCCACCTGCTCGGCGATGGCGTCGGCCATGGCCGCGTCCTGGGGGCGAGCGGTGGTCACGGTCGGCCCGCTCGGCGCCGTGAGGTCCACGAGGAACCACCGCGAGGTGTAGTGCATGTTGTCGACCGCCAGCTCCTCGGTGAGCAGCTCCTTCACGCGCTGGCGGGGTGCCCCGGCCATCTCCGCCTCCAGCGAGCGGGAGACCGAGGCCTGCAGGGCCACGGGCACGACCGTGACGACCCACCGGCCGTCGCCGCCTGCGTCCTCGTGCTCGGCGGGGATGATGTCCACGTCGTGCTCGAGCCCGTCTCCACCGATGATGGCGAGCCGGAACGGCAGCGGCAGCGAGCGCGCGTCCGCCGAGCGCCCGGCGCTCTCGATGAAGTAGCTGGCCAGCTCGTCCACGTGGTGGGGCGCGACGTGGTCGAAGACGCTGGCGCCGACCCACTTC
>DMTU01000291.1:11424-11818 GCA_003476595.1 Acidimicrobiaceae bacterium
CCGAGGAAGCCGCCGTACCCGCCCCGGAGCTCGGAGACCGTGCCGGTGCCGTCGACCACGAGGACGAGGGGCCGCAGCGCATCGAGGATCTGGTCGGCTTCCACGGTCCGGCGACAGTAGCGCCGGCCCCGTGCCGATCGGGGGCCGGGCCCGCCGTGGTCAGCCCGGCGGCAGCAGCCCGACCGCGTCGTGGACCCGGGAGAGGGTCGCCGAGGCGACCGAGCGGGCCTTGGCGGCACCGGTGTGCAGGATCGAGGTGATCGTCCCCGTGTCCTGGACCAGCTCGGCGTAGCGGGCCTGGATGGGGGCCAGCAGCTCCACGACGGCCTCGGCGGTGTCGGCCTTGAGGGGCCCGTACATGTCGTACTCGCCGGCGAGGACCGAGGGGTCCCGT
>DMTU01000291.1:12028-12419 GCA_003476595.1 Acidimicrobiaceae bacterium
TCGGGATCGAAGCGGACCTCGTTGTCGGCGTCGGTCACCGCTCGCTTGATCTTCTTCTCGATCGCCTTGGGGTCGTCGAGCACGAGGATCGTGCCCTGCGGCGACTCGAGCGACTTGGACATCTTGTTGCCCGGCTCCTGCAGGTCCATGATCCGGGCTCCCACCGGGGGGATCACGTGCTTCGGCACGACGAGCACGTCCCGGCCGACCCGCGAGTTGAACCGCTGCGCCACGTCGCGGGCCAGCTCGATGTGCTGGCGCTGGTCGTCGCCGACCGGGACCACGTCGGTGTCGTAGAGGAGGATGTCGGCGGCCTGGAGCGCGGGGTAGGTGAACAGGCCGGCGGAGATGAACTCGGCCCGCTCCGACTTGTCCTTGAACTGGGTCATCC
>DMTU01000291.1:12527-15314 GCA_003476595.1 Acidimicrobiaceae bacterium
TCCTTGAACTGGGTCATCCGGGACAGCTCGCCGAAGCTGGCGGTGCACTCCATCAGCCACGCGAGGCGGGTGTGCTCCGGGACGTGGCTCTGCAGGAACAGGGTGCACGCCTCGGGGTCCAGCCCGCAGGCGACGAGCAGGGCCGTGAGCGACACCGTGCGCTCCCGCAGCACCGCCGGGTCCTGGGGGAGGGTGAGGGCGTGGAGGTCGACCACGCAGAACACCGCGTCCTGGGTGTGCTGGTCCTGCACCCAGCGGGTGATCGCACCGAGGAGGTTGCCCAGGTGGAGATCCCCGGAGGGTTGGATGCCGGAGAAGGAGCGGACCATGGGGCGGCATCGTAGGGGTGGGGTCGCGGCCCCTCCGAGACGGTTGCCGGCGGAGGTCGCCGCCCCGCTGACCATCCACCAGCCGCGCCGAGGCCACGCCTACCCTTGGTTCCGTGGCCGTCGATGTCGAGACCCCCGTGTTCCAGGGTCCCTTCGACCTGCTCCTGCACCTGATCCTGCAGGACCAGGTGGACCTCTACGAGGTGCGCCTGTCCGACATCGTGGACGCCTACCTGGCCCAGCTCGAGCGCCTCGAGCAGATGGACCTGGAGCTCGCCACCGAGTTCCTGCTCATCGCCGCCACGCTCATCGAGCTCAAGTCCAAGCGGCTCCTGCCCGACGACGGCGACGTCGACCT
The DNA here is from genome assembly GCA_003476595.1 of Acidimicrobiaceae bacterium. Lineage (GTDB taxonomy): Bacteria > Actinomycetota > Acidimicrobiia > Acidimicrobiales > Salinilacustritrichaceae > Salinilacustrithrix. Next base: position 13,215 of record DMTU01000291.1, read on the forward strand.
CGACGACGAGCTGGCCCTGTGGGAGGAGCGCGACCTGCTGCTCTCCCGCCTGGTCGAGTGCAAGACCTTCAAGGACGCGGCGGTGGCCATGGCCACCATCGCCAACGAGGCCGGGCGCTCCTACCCCCGCACCGCCGGCGTGGACCAGCAGTTCCTCGGGCTGCTGCCCGACATGCTCGCCACCACCACGCCCGACCAGCTCCGCGATGCCTTCCTGCGCGCCGTGGAGCCCAAGCCGGTGCCCCGGGTCCACGTCGATCACATCCACCAGATCCGGGTCACGGTCACCGACGCCGTCGCCGAGCTCCTCGACGAGCTGCCCCGCATCGGTCGGGCCACCTTCGCCGAGCTCACCGCCGACCTCGTCGAGCGCCTCGAGGTGGTCGTGCGGTTCCTGGCGGTGCTCGAGCTGTACAAGCAGGGCTGGATCGACCTGCAGCAGGTGAACAGCCTCGGCTCGCTCACCGTGGTGTGGACCGGTCGCCCCGACGACGACGAGCTCGACCTCGAGGACCTCGCCTTCGTCGATGCCTACGATGGCTGAGAGTGACTGAGCCGGAACCCACCGCAGGCGAGGACGATCGGGAACGGGAGCTGCGGCGAGCCGCCGAGGCCCTCCTGCTCGTCACCGAGGAGCCCATCACCGTCGAGCTGCTCGCCCAGCTGCTCGAGGTGAGCGCCGAGCGGATCGAAGCGCTGTGCGTGGAGCTCGCCGCGGAGTACGACGCCACCGATCGGGGCTTCCAGCTGGTGAAGGTCGCCGGCGGGTGGCGCTACCAGACGCACCCGGACCTGGCCCCCTACGTGGAGCGCTACGTGCTCGACGGGCAGTCCGGGCGGCTCTCGAACGCCGCGCTGGAGACCCTCGCCATCGTCGCCTACAAGCAGCCGATGTCCCGCGCCCAGATCGCCGCCATCCGAGGCGTGAACGTCGACGGCGTGATGCGCACGCTCGTGCAGCGCGGCTACGTGGACGAGGTCGGCCGCGACCACGGGCCCGGCCAGGCCGTCCTGTACGGCACGACGCCGACCTTCCTCGAGAAGCTGGGCCTGAACTCCCTCGACGAGCTGCCGGCCCTCGGCGAGTTCGTGCCCGGCGCCGACGTGTACGAGGCCCTCGAGCACGGCCTGCGGCCCGATCCGCTCGATGCCGACACGACGGCACCGGTGGACGACGACGGCGACGGCGAGCCCGCACCCGACGCCGCCGACGACGAATCGGAGTGAGCGAGCCCGAGCGCCTGCAGAAGATCCTCGCCCGCGCCGGCATCGCCAGCCGCCGGGTGGTCGAGGAGATGATCGAGGACGGCCGGGTCGTGGTGAACGGCGAGGTCGCCGAGCTCGGCCAGCGGGCCGATCCCGACGTCGATGCCATCGAGGTCGACGGCGTGCTGGTGGGCGTGCGCCCCGACACGGTCTGGTACCTGCTGAACAAGCCGGCCGGGGTGGTGAGCACGGCATCGGACCCCCAGGGCCGCCCGACCGTGGTCCAGCTCGTGCCCGAGGAGCCCCGCGTGTTCCCGGTGGGCCGCCTCGACGCCGAGACCGAGGGCCTGCTGCTGCTCACCAACGACGGCGAGGTGACGCACCGCCTCACCCACCCGAGCTACGGCGTGGAGAAGGAGTACCTGGCCCACGTCGAGGGCACGCCGGCGCGCGGCGCGCTGCGCCGGCTCCGGGAGGGCGTGGAGCTGGAGGACGGCATCACCGCACCGGCCACGGCGGCGATGGTCAGCCCCGGGGTCGTGCGCCTCGTGATCCACGAGGGCCGCAACCGCCAGGTCCGGCGCATGTGCGAGGCCATCGGACACCCGGTGGTCCGCCTGGTGCGCACCCGGATCGGCCCGCTCGTGGACACCGCCCTCGGGCCGGGGGAGTGGCGGCCCCTGCGCCAGGACGAGGTCCGGGCCCTGGAACGGGCTGCGGTCCCCACCCCACCCCCCACGTAGGATCGAGCACCGTGCCCGGTGCCTCCCAGCCACGCGCGAACGTCGTCGGCGTCGGCCTGATCGGCGGTTCGATCGCCCTCGCCCTGCGCGCCCAGGGGTGGCACGTGAGCGGCGTCGACCACGACGAGGCCCGCACCGACCGGGCCCGCCA
>DMTU01000077.1:0-460 GCA_003476595.1 Acidimicrobiaceae bacterium
CAGGTACCCGCCGGGCGCGAGGGCGCCGGCGGCGTCGAGATCGTCCATCACCGGACGCAGCCGGCGGCGGACGCGGTTGCGGACGACGGCGGAGCCGACCTTCTTGGACACGGCGTAGGCGACCCGGGCACCGGGGTGCGCAGGGTCAGCAGCGGGCGCATGGACGACCCAGATCGGGCCGGAGGACCCGCGAGCACGAGACCGCGACAGGGCGGCGAAGTCCTCGCGGGAGCGCACCGGCGCGACCACACCGGTCAGGCCGAGAGCTTGGCGCGGCCCTTCTGGCGCCGGTTGCGCACGACGGCGCGACCGGCGCGGGTCGCCATGCGGTGACGGAAGCCGTGGCGGCGGGCACGCCGCTGCTTCTTGGGCTGGTAGGTGCGCTTCACTGGGTTCCTCCTCGACTGCGACCGCCGGCGCCGCGGGTGACCGGCCCGGAGGGGACGGCTGCGCGGTGGAT
>DMTU01000077.1:595-3810 GCA_003476595.1 Acidimicrobiaceae bacterium
TGCGCGGTGGATGTTCGCCAGGCGGTGGGCGCGACGGCGCGCCGGACCAACCCGCCACGCTACCGAGGGGCCGCGGGCGGGACCAACCGGGCGATCGGACCCACCCGTCCGGGTCGGAGACATCCGTCACATCGGGCCACTCGCGAGATCCTCACCGCAGCCCTTGCACCCGGCGTTCTGGTTGCTGCTACGTTGCGAAACCACGGCGGGAACGGCTCCTCCAGGCCTCGGCCTGGCCCTGCAGCCCGCCGGCACCACCGGACGCCGCCCGGACCCCCGGTCGTCGTCTTTTTCTTTTCCACATCATGTGGACCGAGTTGTGGATTCTTGGTATCGGACAGCGGGAGGCGGTTCGTCCATGAGCGACGCCGAGACCGTATGGAAGGGCTGCGCCGCCCTCCTCCGCGAACAGGTTTCCGGCGTGGTGTGGAGCTCCTCGTTCCAGAACGTCGAGCCGCTGAGCTACGACGGATCCACCCTGGTCCTCGGCTTCCCCTCCACCGTGGTGCGAGACCGCGTCCAGGAGCGCTACCTGTCGCTGCTGCGGGCCAACCTGTCCGAGATGGGCCTCGACGTCGCCGTCACCCTCGAAGCGCGGGCGGCCACGCCCCAGGACGTGCCGCTGTTCGACGAGCTCGCCGACATCCGCGGCGACGCGGCCGAGTCGCCGACGGCCACCAACGGCCAGCGCGCCCCGAGCGGCATCGCGCCCTACTCCCCGGACTCCTCCGAGGGCCGCTCGACCCTGAACGACAAGTACACCTTCGACGCCTTCGTCACCGGCAACTCCAACCGCTTCGCCCACGCCGCGTCGCTGCGGGTGGCCGAGACGCCGGCCCGCTCCTACAACCCGCTGTTCATCTACGGCGACGCCGGCCTGGGCAAGACCCACCTGCTCCAGGCGATCGGCAACTACGTGCTGGAGAACTACCCCACCTACAAGGTGCGCTACGTCACCTCGGAGCAGTTCCTGTCCGAGTTCGTCGACTCCATCCGCACCGGCACCAACGAGGCGTTCAAGCGGCGCTTCCGCGACATCGACGTCCTCATGGTCGACGACATCCAGTTCTTCGAGGGCAAGAAGGAGACCCAGGAGGAGTTCTTCCACACCTTCAACCACCTCCACCAGTCGAACCGCCAGATCGTGCTGAGCTCGGATCGCCCGCCCGACGCGATCCCGACGCTGGAGGACCGGCTCCGGACCCGCTTCGTCATGGGCCTGCTCACCGACATCCAGCCGCCCGACGTCGAGACCCGCCTGGCCATCCTGCGCAAGAAGGCCGAGGACGAGGCCTCCCCGGTCCCCGACGAGATCCTCGCCTTCATCGCCGAGAACATCAACGACAACAACATCCGGGCCCTCGAGGGCGCCCTCACCCGCCTCACCGCCTGGGCGTCGCTCAACCGGGAGGAGCTCACCACCGACAAGGCCACCGAGATCCTCGCCGACCTGGTGGCCGAGCGCGAGGCCCGACCGATCACCCCCGACACGATCCTGCGCGCCACCGCGGAGTACTTCGGCTACACGGTGGAAGAGCTCATCGGCCGGTCGCGCACGCGTCCGCTCACCACCGCCCGCCACGTCGGCATGTACCTGTTCCGGGAGCTCACCGACCTGAGCTTCCCCAACATCGCCAAGGAGTTCGGTGGGCGGGACCACACCACGGTCATCCACGCCGTCGATCGCATCAAGACCCAGATGAAGGAGCGCCGCCAGGTGTTCCAGCAGGTCACCGAGCTGATCCAGCGACTCAAGGCCGAGGGATGAGCACCCCAGCCTGTGGACAACGTGTGGACCCAGGCCGGTTCGCAGTGGGGACGCCACGGGGACGCGCGTGGGATGCGGTGGGGACGTCGAGCACCGGTTCGAACCCTTCGTCCACAGCGCGCGGCCACGATCGGTGGACGCACCTGTGCACACCGTGTGGGCAGGACCCTCGAAAAGGGGACCCCGGTGACCCCCGGGTGTCCGGCACCCGACGCCCCGGGGAACGCTGGGGACACCGCCGGGATGACGATCACCCCGCTGACCTGCCCGGATGGGGCAGTATCCACAATCCACAACCCCCACCACCTCCCCCGACATCTGCACAACATCACCGTGGGAAGACGGGACAACCCGCTCGGGCCGCCCGAGCAGCAGCAGGCGATGCAAGGAGCGCACACCCCTCATGAAGCTGCGATGTGAACGAGACGTGCTCGCCGAGGCCCTGGCCACGGCCGGGCGGGCGGTCGCCAGCCGTGGCGCCCTGCCCGTGCTGTCCGGGGTCCGCCTCGAGCTGGCTGGGGACCGGCTGACCATCACCGGCTCGGACCTGGAGCTCACGGTCACCGTCGAGCTGTCCGTCGCCGGGCTGGCCGACGGCGTGGCCGTGGTGCCCAGCCGGCTGGTGAACGACATCGTCAAGGCCCTCGAGCCCGGCGCGGTGGAGCTGGAGACCGGTGACGACGACGCCCGCATCGCGTCGGGCCGCTCGGAGTTCTCGCTCAAGACCCTCCCGGCCGACGAGTTCCCCCGGGTCTCGGCCGTCGACGGCGACGAGGTGCGCTTCGACGCCGACGCCCTCACGGGCGCGCTGCGCCAGGTCCTGCCTGCGGCGAGCGGCGACGACAACCGCCCGATCCTCACCGGTGTGCTGCTCGCCGCCGAGGACAGCGGCCTGCGCCTGGTGGCCACCGACTCCTACCGCCTCGCCGTGCGCGACCTGCCCGGCGTGAGCGTGCTCTCCTCCGGCAAGCAGGTGCTGGTGCCGTCTCGCGCCCTGGCCGAGCTCAGCCGGGCCCTCGGCGACGGCGGGGAGCTCACGCTGCGCCTCGGCGAGCGCGACGCCAGCTTCGCCACCGCCAACGACAGCGGCGGCATCGTGCTCACCACCCGGCTGATCGAGGGCGAGTACCCGAACTACCAGGGCCTCATCCCCCAGAACCAGCCCAACCTGCTGACCGTGTCCCGCGAGCCCCTCATCGAGGCGCTGCGCCGCGTGAAGCTGCTGGCCCGGGATGCCACGCCGGTCCGTCTGATCATGTCCGCCGACGGCCTCGAGCTGAAGGCGGTGACCCAGGACGTGGGCGAGGGCTCCGAGAGCCTGGACGCCACCTACGAGGGCGAGGACCTCACGGTGGCGTTCAACCCCGACTACCTGCTCGCCGGCATCGAGGCGGCCTCGGGGGAGGAGATCACCCTGTCCACAATCGACTCGCTCAAGCCCGCCGTG
>DMTU01000077.1:3925-9152 GCA_003476595.1 Acidimicrobiaceae bacterium
CCCTGTCCACGATGGACTCGCTCAAGCCCGCCGTGGTCCGCACGCCCGCCTCGGACGACTACCTGTACCTGCTGATGCCGGTGCGGGTGCAATAGGCCCTGGCCCTCCACCTCCGCCACCTCTGGCTCACCGACTACCGCAGCTACGGGTCGGCCGACGTCACCCTCCCGTCCGGCACGACGGCGATCATCGGCCGCAACGGGCAGGGCAAGACGAACCTGCTCGAGGCGGTGGCCTACCTGGCCGGCTCCTCCCTGCGGGGCGCGACCACCGAGGCGATGGTGCGCACCGGTGCCGAGCGCGCCGTGGTGCGGGCCGAGGCCGTGCGCGGGCCCCGCGAACTGCTGGTCGAGGCCGAGATCGCCGCCCGTGGCCGCAGCCGCATGCAGCTGAACCGCCAGCCCGTGAAGCGCCGCCGGGACCTCCTCGAGGCGCTGTCGGTGACCCTGTTCAGCCCCGACGACCTCGTGCTGGTGAAGGGCGGCCCGGGTGAGCGGCGCCGGTGGCTGGACGACGCGGCCGTCGGGCTGGACCACCAGACCGACGGGGTGCGCAGCGACGTCGAGCGCATCCTCAAGCAGCGCAACGCCCTGCTCAAGCAGAGCCGCGGCCGCCTCGACGAGGCCGCCGCCCTCACCCTCGACGTCTGGGACGACCGCCTGACCCGGGCCGGCGAGGCCCTGGCCGAGCGGCGGGCAGCTGCCCTGGCCGAGCTCGTGCCCCGCATGACCCAGGCCTACCGGGACCTGGCCGGCATCGCCCTCCCCGTCTCGGGCACCTACGACGCCCCGTGGCGTGCGGTCGGGCTCGCCCAGGCCCTCGCCGACGCGCGCGACCAGGACCTGCGGCGCGGGGTCACCACGGTCGGCCCCCACCGCGACGAGGTCGTGCTCGGCATCGACGACCTGCCGGCCCGCACGCACGCCAGCCAGGGCGAGCAGCGGTCCCTCGCCCTCGCCATGCGCCTGGCCGTCCACCGGGCCATCACCGAAATCAGCGGCGAGAGTCCGATCCTGCTGCTCGACGACGTGCTGTCCGAGCTGGACGACGGTCGCACCGAGGCCCTGCTCGCCCACCTGCCCCCAGGCCAGACCCTGCTCACGACGGCCGGTCCGCTGCCCCGCCAGACCGAGCCCGAGCTGGTGCTGCGGGTCGCCGACGGCCGCATCGGACCCGACGGCTGACCCGAAGCCCGGGGTGTCGTCGGTGGGGGAGTGCCACACTCGGCGCGTGGACCGCGACGACGACCTCGACGAGCTGCAGGTGGCCCTCACCACGACGCCGCCGAGCGAGCTCGCCTCCCTGCTCGACCGGGTGGTCCGGGGCATGGGCTCACCGGGCACGGATGCCATCGAGCTGGTGTTCAACCGCTGGTCCGACGTGGTCGGGGGCGTGCTCGCCACCAAGACCCGGCCCGTCTCCCTCGAGCGCGCCACGCTGGTGCTGCAGGCCGACGACCCCGCGGTCGTGAGCCACGTGAAGTGGCTCGAGCAGGATCTGCTCACCCGCCTCGACGAGCTGCTGGGGCCGGGTCGCGTCACCTCCGTCGAGGTCCGCGTCGCCCGTCCGGGACGCCCGTCGCGGCGGCCCTGAGCGGGCCCCAGATGGCCGGGGTGTCCGACCCCCGCTGGTAGGATGCCACCACTGTCATTTGGTTCCTGAGGAGTGTGTTTTGGCTGCTGAGACGACGTCGTACGGCGCCAACAACATGCGGGTCCTGGAGGGTCTCGAGGCCGTCCGGAAGCGTCCCGGCATGTACATCGGGTCCACCGGCCCGAACGGCCTGCACCACTGCGTGTGGGAGGTCGTCGACAACTCCGTCGACGAGGCCATGGCCGGCCACGCCACCCGCATCGACGTCACGATCCTGCCCGACGGGGCCTGCCGGGTCGTCGACGACGGCCGAGGCATCCCCACCGACATGAACAAGCAGCAGGGGATGTCGGGCGTGGAGATCGCCCTCACCAAGCTGCACGGCGGCGGCAAGTTCGACGGCGAGGGCTACAAGGTCTCCGGCGGCCTCCACGGGGTGGGCGTGTCGGTGGTCAACGCACTCTCCAGCAAGGTCGTCGTCGAGGTCGACCGGGACGGCAAGCGCCACGTGATGGAGTTCGCCGACGGCGGCAAGCCCCAGGGCCAGCTGCAGGTCACGGGCGACGCCCCCCGGGGCCGCACGGGCACCACGGTCACGTTCTGGCCGGACGACACCATCTTCGAGACCACCGAGTTCGTGTCCCGCACGATCCTCGAGCGCCTGCAGATGATGGCCTTCCTCAACCGGGGCCTGGAGATCCGCTACCAGGACCAGCGCGAGGGCCACGACAACGAGCGCGTCACCTACAAGTACGCCGGCGGCATCCAGGACTTCGTCCGCCACATCAACAAGACCAAGGAAGCCCTCTGGTCCAAGGTCGGGTTCCTCGAGGGCAAGGACGACGAGGGCACGCAGGAGGTCGAGGTCGCCTTCCAGTGGAACACGGGCTACAACCGCGACGGCATCCACAGCTTCGCCAACGGCATCTCCACCATCGAGGGCGGCACCCACGAGGAGGGCTTCAAGACGGCCCTCACCCGCGTGGTGAACAACTACGCCAAGGACAACCGGCCCGGCAACGTCAAGGACCTGGTCCTCACCGGCGACGACGTCCGCGAGGGCCTCACGGCCGTGGTGTCGGTGCGCCTCCAGGAGCCCCAGTTCGAGGGCCAGACCAAGGCCAAGCTCGGCAACACCTCGATGCGCTCGCTGGTCACCAAGGTCACCAACGAGTACCTGGCCCAGTGGTTCGAGGAGAACCCGACCGAGGCCAACAAGGTCATCAAGAAGGCCTACTCGGCGGCCCAGGCCCGCGAGGCGGCCAAGAACGCCCGCAACGCGATCCGCTCCAAGACCCTGCTCGACGGCGCCGGCATGCCCGACAAGCTCAAGGACTGCTCGGCCAAGGACCGCGCCGAGCGCGAGCTGTTCATCGTCGAGGGCGACTCCGCCGGCGGCTCGGCCGTGTCGGCCCGAGATCCCCGCACCCAGGCGATCCTGCCCATCCGCGGCAAGATCCTCAACGTCGAGCGGGCCCGCATCGACAAGATGCTGAAGAACACCGAGATCCAGGCCCTCATCTCCGCCATCGGCGCCGGTGTGGGCGAGGAGTTCGACGTCGAGAAGCGGCGCTACGACAAGATCATCGCCATGTGCGACGCCGACGTCGACGGCTCCCACATCCGCACGCTGCTGCTCACGTTCTTCTTCCGCCAGATGAAGCCGCTGGTCGAGGCCGGCTGCATCTACATCGCCCAGCCGCCGCTGTTCTCCACCCAGGTGGGCAAGTCCAAGATCTACCTCAAGGACGACCGGGCACAGCGGGCGTTCCTGGCCGAGCACCCCAACCACAAGAAGGACTTCCAGCGCCTGAAGGGCCTGGGCGAGATGGACGCCTCCGAGCTCGAGGTCACGACCATGAACCCGGAGAGCCGCACCCTGCTCCAGGTCACGGTCGAGCAGGCCGCGCTGGCCGACGAGGTCATGTCCGTGCTGATGGGCGACGACGTCGCCGCCCGCAAGGACTTCATCGTCACCAACGCCAAGGACGTCAAGTTCGTCGACATCTAGCGCGGGGACGTCGCCTGGACGAGGGCGGCGGCGCGGTTCAGTTCACCCGGTCGAGTCCGCGTCCCGTGCCAGGCGACCAGGCCACCCGGTTCCGCCCGGCGTCCTTGGCCTCGTAGAGGGCCAGGTCCGCGGTTCGCACCAGGTCGTCGACGGTGGCGGTGTCCGGTCCGGACACGGCGGCACCGATGCTGCACCGCAGCGAGACCTCGGTCCCGTCGCTGGTGCGCACCGTCCGGGCGCGCACGGCGTCGTGCAGCCGGTGGGCGAAGCCGTCGGCGTCGGGGTGACCTCCCGGTGGCAGCGGCCCGACGACCAGGAACTCGTCACCGCCGAGCCGGGCGACCACGTCGCCGCCCCGGGTTGCGGCGCGGAGCGCGTCGGCGACGCCCCGGATGGCCTCGTCGCCGGTGGCATGGCCGTAGGTGTCGTTGATCGCCTTGAGGCCGTCGAGGTCGATGAAGAGGGCGAGCAGGGAGGAGCCGTCCCGCTTCGCCCGGGCGAGATCGCGGGCGAGCGCCTCCATGGCCGCCCCCCGGTTGAGCAGACCGGTGAGGGCGTCGTGGGAGGCGAGCTCGACGAGCTCGGCCCGGCGGGCCTCGGCCTCTGCGATGGAGGCCCGCAGCCGGTCGATGGCGGCCTGCATGGCCTCGCCGGTCCGGCCCGGGAGGGCCTCGTCCAGCACCGGTGATCCGGGGTCGGCGGCGAGGGCGACGGCGTGGTCCTCGACCGCGGCGAGGGTGCCGGACATGTCGTTGAAGGCGCGGGCCATCGCGGCCAGCTCCCGGGGACCCCGGTCCGGCAGCGGTTCGAGCTGGAACTCCCCGGCCTCGACCTGGCGCACCGCGCCCTCGAGCCGGCGAACGGGTGCGGTGATGGCGCGGGTCATCGCCGTGCCCACCCCGATCGACACGATCACGAGGGCGCTCATCCCCACGAACTGGATCACCATCGTCCGCGCGGCCCAGCTCGCGTGCTCGGAGGCGGCTTCCTCGAGGTCGACGGCCGCGGCCCGGACGACGTCGGTGAGCAGGATCGCCCAGCGGGCCCCGTCCGTGAGGCCGGCGGCGAGCACGGCCGGCTCGATGGCACCCAGCGAAGGCGCGACGCCCAGGCCGATCTGGGTGGCCACATCGATCGCCTCCTCGGTGCGCTGCGCGGCCGGCGAGGACTCCAGTCGGTCGAGCGTGCCGGCCAGGCGGGGGCTGGCCGTCTCCCGCGTGGCGTCGAGCCCCGCGTCGAACCGGGCGGAGCTGTCGATCAGCAACCGGGTCCGCGTCGCGGTCGGGGTCGTGGTGAGCAGCGCGATGGTGTGGTCGATGCGGTCATCGGTGACGCTCAGGGCGGTCATGACGCTGCGCAGGCTCCGCAGCCGCATGCGCAGCTCGACCGGCAGGGCCTCCTGGTCGGCCTCGCGGTTCACCTCCTCCATCGCCGCCTCCCAGGCGCCCTCGATCGTGACGTCGGTGATGTCGAAGAAGGTGCTGACCGCCTCGTAGTCGGCGGACCCGAGGTCGATGCGCGCCCGGAACCGGTGCAGGCGATCGTCGAGGCCGAGGGTCGTGCGCAGATCGGCGAAGCGGGTGCTGTCGACGACCGCCCGCGCGCCGGCCAGCCGGGCGCGCG
>DMTU01000077.1:9223-11291 GCA_003476595.1 Acidimicrobiaceae bacterium
GCGCCGGCCAGCCGGGCGCGCGTCACCTCGACGTCGATGTCGAGGGACTCCGCGGCGTCCCCTTCGTATCCGGCCGCGAGGGCGAGGACGTTGCTGTGGGTCTCCTCGGCAGCGAGCGCGGACACGAACTGGGTCTGGAGCGCGAGGTCCGCAGCGCGAGATTCCAGCGCCAACGACGCCGACCGGATCTCGTACCGATCCCGCACAACCGAGCCGGCGACGAGGGTCGCGCCGACGAGGGGTACGAGCATCCCGACCAGCAGCAGCACGTGCAGTGGATAGCGACGAGCGCGCCGGGGGTCGGGGAGGTGCGGCGCGCGCATGTCCCCTTCATCGGACGAATCGGGCACCGAGTACAGGGTACAAGGGCCCGATCTGCGCGCTGTTCGCGCTATCGAGGGCTGCCGCCTCGTCGTTCGGGGGTGGGATCGGTCCAGGCGATCCGGTCGCGGCCGGCCTGCTTGGCCGCGTACATGGCCTCGTCTGCGGCGCGGACCAGGCCCTCGGCCGTGGCGGTCCCCTCGTCGGACAGCGCCACCCCGATGGAGCACCGCAGGGGGGCGGCCTCGTCGTGGTCGAGCGTGACGGACTGCAGGGACACGGCGGCCCGGATGCGCTCGGCGAAGGCAGCGATCTCCTCCCGACCGCCCTCGGGCACCGGACCGACGACCATGAACTCGTCGCCGCCGAGTCGAGCCACCACGTCGCTCTCGCGGGTCGTGGTGCGCAGGGCCTCCGCGGTGCGGACGATGGCCTCGTCGCCGACGTCGTGGCCGTAGGTGTCGTTGAGCTGCTTCAACCCGTCGAGGTCGACGTAGAACGCGAGGAGGTGCGTGCCGTCGCGGCGGGCGCGGGACAGGTCGCGCTGGATGGCAGTGAAGGCCGCGGCCCGGTTGAGCAGGCCGGTGAGGCCGTCGTGGGTCGCCAGCTCGAACAGCTCGGCGCGGTGGGTCTCGGCCTGGTGGACCGAGGTGCGCAGCCGGTCGATCGCCTGCTGCAGCGCCAAGCCGGTCCGTCCGGGCAACGGATCGTCGAGCACGGGATCGTCCGGGTCCTCGGCCAGGGCGACGGCGTGGTCCTCCACGGCCGCGAGGGTGGCCGCCATGTCGTTGAAGGCCAGCCCGGTCTCACGCAGCTCGCTCGGCCCCCGGACCGGGACCGGGTCGGACTCGAAGTCCCCGGCCTCCACCCGTCGGGCTGCCGCCTGCAGGTCCCGGGCCGGGCGGGCGAGCGCCGCGGCCGTGACCAACCCGACGGCCACCGACGCCAGGACGAGGGTGGCGGCCAGCAGGCTCTCGTTGCGGACGTCGTCGCCGGCGTCGGCCGCGTGGGCGTCGGCCGCCTCCGAGAGGTCTCGTGCCGCGGCGCCGACCACCTCGGTGAGCAGCAACCCCCATCGCTCGCCGTCCGCCAGGCCGGCGGCGACGAGGCCGAGCTCCAGCTCCTGCCAGGGCGGCGCCTCACCCAGCCCGATGTCGACCGCCGTGGCCAGGGTCGATTCCGTGACCGTCACGGACTCGTCCTGCTCGAAGGCGAGCCAGGCGCGCTCGGCTGCGGATCCCTCGGGGGGCGTGGCCCGCTGCACCGCCATGGCGAACCGGTCGTTGAGGCCGACGAGGCGCTCGGTGGCAGCCGTGGCCGGCCCGTTCAGGAGCAGCTGAAGCGCGGTGTTGATGCGCGGTCCACCGAGGGAGAAGGCCTCGATCGAGTAGCGGACGGTCCGGAGCCGGGCGCGCACCGCCCCGGTCTGGGGCTGCAGGTCCGCGGTGCGCTCGATCTCGGCGAGGTCGGCCTCCCACTGCTCGGCCAGCGCCAGGTTGAGCTCGGCGAACACGTCCGAGACCGCATCCAGGCCGGCCCGGCCGGCGTCCAGGTCCGAGCGCAGCTCATCGAGCCGGCGGAGCTCATCGGCGACGACCGGCCCGGCCTCCTCGGCGCGGGCGTCGTCGACCGCGGTGCGGGCGTCGGCCAGGTCGGCCCGGACCCGCCGCGCATCGATCTGCTCGGTGTCGTCGGGATCGATCCCGAGATCGAGGGCGAGGCCGAGCACCGTCGAGTGGATCTCCTC
>DMTU01000077.1:11453-16808 GCA_003476595.1 Acidimicrobiaceae bacterium
GCTTGCCGGCGATCTCCCTCCCCGAGATCACGGCGAGGCCGAGCACGGGCACGAGCAGGCCGAGGAGGATCACGCTGCGGATGCGCAGCCACCCGATCCCCGTGCCGACCCGCTGCGAGCTCATCCCAGGAAGCATGCCCGGTGGGGGTGGCGGTGCACCATGGCCTCGGGTCACCCGTCGGGTCGAGGTGGCGCCTCCAGGCGGAGGGAGCGCTCCGCCCGAGCGGTGGCCCGCCGGTCCCCGACGACCACCGTGACCTCGACGAGGTCGCCTCGGGCCTGGTAGTCGATCAGCTCGGCGCCGTTGGCCTCGGCCACGGATCGGGCCGCGCCCTCGCCCTCGAGCGCGCCGGCCAGGGCGGCGGCATCGGCGGCGGAGCGGGCCTCGGCCCGTTGGACCGTGGCGCGGACGAGCAACCCGGTGGGGACGAGCAGGAGCCCGGCGAGCACGAGGACGACGGCCCACAGCGGTGTGGCCTGCCCTCGGTCGGAGCGGTGGATGGACATGGCGACCTCCCAGGGGTGCAACCCGGGGGAAGTCGCCCAGCGGGAGGGCTACTCCTCGCTGTCCTCGGAGAACAGTACCGGTGCCACGGCGGCGACGTGGACGTCGTCGGAGACGTCCATGACCTTCACGCCGGTGGCGTCGCGACCCTGGGACGAGATGCCCCGGACCTCCATGCGGATGGTGGTGCCGGTGGAGGCGATGACGAAGATCTCGTCGTCGATGCCGACCATGAACGCGGAGACGACCTCGCCCTTCTTGGCCGTGATCTTGATGCCCCGGACGCCCTGGCCACCGCGGCCCTGGGAGTTGAACTTGTCCAGCTGGGTGCGCTTGCCGTAGCCGGCGGTGGTGACGATGAGGATGGCGGTGTCGTCCCGGGCGACGTCGCAGGACACGACCTGGTCCTCGTCGTCCTTGAGCTTCATGCCCCGCACGCCGGCGGCGGCCCGGCCCATCGAGCGGACCTCGCTCTCGTTGAACCGGATGGTCATGCCCCGCTTGGACACCATGAAGATGTCCGAGTTGCCGTCGGTGGGCAGGACCTTGACCAGCTCGTCGCCGTCGCGGAGGTTGATGGCGATCAGCCCGGTGCGCAGCCCCGAGTCGTACTCGGAGAACTTCGTCTTCTTGACCTGGCCCTGCTTGGTGGCGAAGAAGAGGTACGGCGCGGTCTCGTAGTCGCGGGTGTCGATGATGGCCTCGACCCGCTCGTCCGGCTCGAGCTGGAGCAGGTTCACGATGGCGGTGCCCCGGGCCGTGCGGTCCTTCTTGGGGATCTCGTGGGCCTTGAGGCGGTACACCTTGCCGCGGTTGGAGAAGAACAGCAGGTAGGCGTGGGCCGTGGTGGTGAGGATCTTGGTGACGTAGTCCTCGTCGCGCAGCTTGGCGCCGGCCACGCCCCGACCGCCGCGGCCCTGCCGGCGGAAGCTGTCGGCCTCGACGGTCTTGATGTAGCCGCGGTGGGACAGGGTGACGACGAGCTCCTCGTCGTCGATGAGGTCCTCGATGTCGATGTCGCCGGGGTCGAGGGTGATCTCGGAGCGGCGGTCGGTGGCGTAGTCGGCCCGGATCTGGACCAGCTCGTCCTTGATGACCTGGCGGAGGCGGGCGTCGTCGGCCAGGATCGCCTCGAGCTCGGCGATGGTCTCGCGCAGCTCGGCCAGCTCGGACTCGAGCTGCTCCCGGCCGAGCCGGGTCAGGCGCGACAGCTGCATGTCGAGGATGTGCTCGGCCTGCACGTCGGAGAACTCGAAGGGCTCGGCGATGAGCGCCTCGCGGGCTGCGGGCTTGTCGGCCGAGGCCCGGATGGCGGCGATGATCTCGTCGATCAGGTCGAGGGCCTTGATGAGGCCTTCGACGATGTGGGCCCGGTCCCGTGCCTTGCGCAGGCGGAACTCGGAGCGCCGGGTGATGACCTCGATCTGGTGCCCGACGTAGGACTGCAGGGCCTGGAGGAGGTTGAGGGTGCGGGGCACGCCGTCGACCAGTGCGACCATGTTGATCGAGTAGCTGGTCTGCAGCGGGGTGTGCTTGTAGAGGTTGTTGAGCACGACGAGGCCCGGGGCGTCGCGCTTGAGGGTGATCTCGAGCTTGGTCGCGCCCTTGGCCGAAGCGTCGTTGACGTCGGCGATGCCCTCGACGACCTTGTCGTTGACCAGCTCCTTGATCTTGGCGGCGGTGGCCGAGATCGAGGTCTGGTACGGCATCTCGGTGACGACGATGGTGTCGCGCTGCTTGCCCTCGATGATCTCGGCCCGGGCCCGCAGCTTCACCGTGCCCTTGCCGGTGGTGTAGGCGTCGATCACGCCCTGGCGGCCCATGAGCAGGGCGCCGGTGGGGAAGTCCGGCGCCTTCACGAACTTCATCAGGTCCTCGACCTGGGCCTCGGGGTTCTCGAGGAGGTGGACGGTGGCGTCGATGACCTCGCCCAGGTTGTGGGGCGGGATCTTCGTGGCCATGCCGACGGCGATGCCCTCGGAGCCGTTGACGAGCAGGTTCGGGAACCGGGCCGGGAGGACCGAGGGCTCGGTGAACTCCCCGCTGTAGGTGTCGGTGAAGTCGACGGTCTCCTCGTTGATGCCGTCGAGGAGGCGCATGGCCAGGTTGGACAGGCGGCACTCGGTGTAGCGGGCGGCGGCGGGACCGAAGTCGGGGCTGCCGTAGTTGCCGTGGAAGTCGACCAGCGGGTGGCGCAGGGAGAAGGGCTGGGCCATGCGCACGAGGGCGTCGTAGATGGCGCCGTCGCCGTGGGGGTGGAAGTGGCCCATGACGTGGCCGGTGATGCGGGCGCACTTCATGTGGCTGCGGTCGGGGCGGGCGCCGATGTCCTCCATGCCCCACAGGATCCGGCGGTGCACGGGCTTGAGGCCGTCACGCGCATCGGGCAGGGCCCGCTGCATGATCACCGACATCGCGTACTCGAGGAACGAGTTCTCCATCTCGTCCTGGAGCTGGATCGGCTCGATGTCGAAGTGCTCTTCGTCGGTGGCCGTGCCGTCGCCGGGCGGCGGGGGGCTCTGATCAGACACGGGCAGGCTCCTGGCGGTGGGCGGTGGGTGCAGCCGGCGGGTCGATCACCGTGTCGCGCACCGCTCCCCGTGGGGGAGCCGGGGGCACAGGGGTGACCTCTCGGCGAATCACAACAGGGTGATTCTAGCCGCCAGCACCGACAGGACCCGGGAGTGACGGCGCTTCCGCACGCTCCGTGTTGGAGATGTCACGAGCGCAGCACGTCGCGAGGTGACCACGGAAAGTGTCGAGCGAATTGCCACAGAAACCGCCGAGATCGCACATATCGGGGTTCATCGCGAGCGAGACCTGGACACAGAGCGGATCGACAGGGACGCACCGAGTGATCCACCCACGGTCCTTCCGGACCACGCCGAGCACCGACACGGCGGGCGGGGCGGCAAGCGGTTGTCCGAAGTGCATGCCGCGCGACTCTGCGCGGCCCAACCCCCCAAGCGGAGCCAGCCATGCGAAACCCATCCAGCAGAGTCCTCCAGACGTTCTCCCTCCTGATCGGCGCCTTGGCGCTGGTCTTCGGCAGCGCCGGCCTCGTCGGCGCCAGCCAGCCCGAGCGCGACGGCACGATCCACCAGTCGTTGCCGATCGCCGCCGACTCGTTCCAGCAGGAGGGTGATTGCGGGCCCGTCGGCGAGGGGACCGCCTGGCACTTCATCCTGAACAACACGACGGTGGACACCTCCGACAGCACGCTCACCGCCACGTTCGAGAACGCCGGGACGGTCACGGCCGGCGTCCACGAGGTCACCGGCGGCGCGACCCACTACTTCGTCGCCACCGGCGACGGCGATGTGCTCACGGCAGCGAGCGTCGACACGGAGGATGGCCAGCTTCAGCTGAGCCACGTGTGCGATGCCGATGCCGGCACCGACGAAGGTGACACCGATGAGGGTGACGACACCGATGAGGGTGACGACAGCGACGAGGGTGACGACAGCGACGAGGGTGACGACGGCGACGCCGGCACCGAGATGATCGCCATCTGCCACGCCCTCGGCAACGGTGAGTTCAACTTCATCGAGGTCTCGGTCGAGGGTGTCCTCGAGGGCCATGCCGGGGACAGCCACCAGGAAGGCGACGACATCATCCCGGCCTTCGGCGACTTCCCGGGACAGAACACCACGGCGACCGAGCTCACGGAGGCCGACTGCGACGTCGAGGAGGCCCCGACCGACCCCGACGACGGTGACGACAGCGACGAGAACGACGAGGGCGACGACGACTCCGACGAGGGCGACGACGGCTCGGACGAGGGCGACGATGGTGACGACACCGAAGAGGGTGGCGAGACCGTCGAGGAGACCGACTCCGACACCGACGTCGAGGGTGACGAGGTCGTCCGCAACCCGGTGACCCCGGCGACGCCGGCCGAGCCCGGGGTCAACCCGGCCACGCCGGCCAGCCCGGCGCAGCCCGCCGTCGAGAGCGCCACCGACCGCGACACGCAGGTCCTCGGCGCCCAGACGGTCCGTTCGCTGCCCCGCACC
Source organism: Acidimicrobiaceae bacterium (assembly GCA_003476595.1). Taxonomy (GTDB): domain Bacteria; phylum Actinomycetota; class Acidimicrobiia; order Acidimicrobiales; family Salinilacustritrichaceae; genus Salinilacustrithrix. Next base: position 15,975 of record DMTU01000077.1, read on the forward strand.
GGTGACGAGAACACGTACCTGGCTGCGCTCGGCCTCGGCCTGGTGCTGCTCGGCTTCGGCTTCCACGTGACGAGCACCCGCCTCCGCGCGGCGCGGACGAGCTGACCGACCGCACATGGGAACCACGCGGAGCCGCCCGGCCATCCGGGCGGCTCCGCCGCGTTCGGAGGGTGCTCGTCACCACGCAGCGAGGCGGACGGAAGGGTCGGACCGGCCTGAACCGGAAGGTCCGGAAGTGACGATCGGTTGACAATGGGCCGTTCGGCCCATGCGCTGACCGCTGAGAGTGAGCACACTGTCACTTACGGCGTTCACAGCGTCGGAATCCTACGGAACGCGATGATCCGCACGGCTCACCTCTCGGGGTGAACTCGGCCGCCTAACGGCCGTGCGGGGAGTGAGTGGCGAGACCGGTCCGTTCTGACCCAGGCGATGGGCAGATGACCGGTCGCCAGCTTCCGAACGGAGTTCACATGCAGTCCAAGACCACCCGAGGCGTCCGTCGCCTCCTCGTGTCGACCGGCGTGATCAGCCTCGTGCTCTCCGTCGCCGCCCCCGCCGCCCTGGCCGACAAGCCGGAGGGCACGCCGGGCAACGGCCCCAAGAACCAGATCGAGCCGACCGGACCCATCGGCTCGGATGCCGACAACGTCGAGATCTGCCACCACAACAACGGCAACGGCGGCGTGGTGATCAACCCCAACGGGAACTCGGTCAACCGGGGCAAGGCCCACGGCAGCGACCACCACGGCGACGATCCCGGGGCCTGTCCTGCCGATGAGCCGCCGAGTGGCAGCACGCCCGACAACACCGATGACGGCAACAACACCGGTG
>DMTU01000336.1:0-7242 GCA_003476595.1 Acidimicrobiaceae bacterium
CGGGCGGGGAGCCCGCGGCCATCGCGGACCCGGCGCCCCTGGCGATCGTCGCGGCGTCGCCGTTCGACCCCGAACCCGACGGCGACGGCAGCGAGCACGACGACGAGGCCGGGTTCGCGATCGACGGCGACCCCGCGACCGCGTGGAGCACGGAGCGCTACAACTCCCGGCAGCTGGGCGGGCTCAAGGACGGCGTCGGCATCGTGCTGGGCCTGCAGGACCCGGCCCGCATCCGCGAGGTGGTGCTCACCTCGCCCGACGCCGGCTGGTCGGCGACCATCCACGTCTCCTCCGAACCCGGGGCGTCGCTCGCCGACTGGGGCCCGCCCGTGGCCACCGTCGACGGTGCGGCGAGCGGGGAGCACACCGTGGACCTCGATGCCGAGGGCGGGCACGTGCTGGTGTGGATCACCGACCTCGGCGACGGGGGCGAGGTCATCTTCGAGCTCCAGGAGGCCGAGGTCCGCGGCCGCTGATCGCGTCGGTCGGTACGCTCCCGCCATCGCTGGCGACACCCGGACCGACGAGGCGCTGGTGGCCGCCGCCCAGGGCGGTGACCGGGCGGCGATGGACGCCCTGTTGCGTCGCCACCACGAGCGGATCTGGGCCGTGTGCCGTCGCCTCGCGGGCAACGACGCCGACGCGGCGGACGCCACCCAGGAGGCGATGCTGCTCATCGTCCGTCGCATCGGCACCTTCGACGGTCGCTCGCGGTTCACGACCTGGGCCCACCGGGTGGCCACCAACGCCTGCCTCGACGAGCTCCGTCGCCGCAAGCGCCGCCCCGCCGACCACCTCCCTGACGACGACCCCGAGCACGGGCACGCGACACCGGACCGCAGCGAGCCGCTCGACCAGGCGGTGAGCGAGCGGATGGCGATCGACGAGGCCCTGGCTGCGCTGCCCGAGGACTTCCGGACGCCGATCGTGCTGCGCGACCTGGGCGGGCACGACTACGCCGAGATCGCCGCCATCCTGGACATCCCCGCCGGCACCGTCCGCTCCCGCATCGCCCGGGGACGGGCCCGCCTGGCCGAGCTGCTCGGCCCGGGGAACCAGTCGCCCGCCCCCGACCGTCCAAGCACCCGACCATGACCGACTCCCCCACCCCCGCCGAGCCCGGCCCCGTCGACCCCGACGCGGAGCTGGCCAGCGCCCACCTCGACGGCGAGGCGGGCGCGGACGAGCGCGCCCGGGTCGGGGACCCGGCCGTCGAGGCGCACCGGGCGGCCTTCGCCGAGGTGGCCGACGCCGTGCGCGACGTGCCCCCTCCCCCGCCCGGCCTGCTCGACGACCACGTGGCCGCGGCGATGGACGAGTTCGGCGGCGACGCGCGCGTGGTCCCCCTCGGCCGGTCGCGGGCGGCACAGCCGTGGTGGCAGCGGATCCCGCTCGGCGCGGTGGCCGCCGGACTGGTGATCGTGGCCCTGATCGGCGCGATCGGGCTGGCCTCCACCATCGAGGGCGACGACGACGACACCGCCACCGCCTCGTTGGACGCAGCCGACGACAGCGGCGAGCGCGCCGAGACCACCGACGGCGCCGCCGGCGACGCGTCCGCCGGCGCCACCATGGAGGACAGCGCGTCGGCCGACACCGAGCAGGGCAGCGAGCTCGAGGCCAGCGGCGGTCCGATCGCCTACGCCAGCGCCGACGACCTCGTCGACGACGTCCGCGCCCGGCTGGCCGACGACCCCGACGCGGCGGAGGCGCCCACCCGTGAGAGCGACCTGTCCACGACGGCGCCGCCCGAGCCGGACGGGGACGACGGCGACGACGAGGGCGTCGAGGAGCGCTGCGACGCCGTCGCGCAGCTGGGCATCGACCCCGCCGACGTGGTGCTCGCCTTCCCGGCTGTGCTCGCCGGCGAGGCGGTCACCGTCGTCGTCCACGACGCCACCGACGGCCGACGCCTCACCGTGGTCGACACCGCCACCTGCACCGTCGCCCTCGACCGCCTCCTGTAGGGGACCCCTCTCCCCCACCCCCGAGGAAACTGGCAGTGCTCCGGTCGCGGCGAGATCCTCAGGTGCCGGGCTGGGCGACCCCGTCGCGGGTCCGCCGTCCCCACGGGGCGGTCCGCAGGGCGGCGGCGCCGGCGCCGAGCGCGGCGCTGAGGTACGCCCCGGCCTTCACCGGCTCGACCCCGCCGGCGTCGAGGTGGCCGGCGAGCACGACGGAGACCCCGACGAGCAGGGCGAGGATGCCGGCCATCGTCCAGGACCGGTGGTGGCCGAGCGACACCACGATCTCGGCCACGACCAGGCCGAGGAGGGCGCCGGCGCCGATCGGGAGGGCCTCGTCGAACTCGTACTCGCCGAGGAACACCGCCCCGAGGGCGGCGACGACGGCACCGACGGCCATGGCCACGAGGACGCGGATGGTCACCACAGCGGACACGGTAGGTCCCCGCACGACCCTGGGTAGGGTGCTCGCATGGCCACGACCTCACCGGCGTCACCGACGCCCACACCGGCCGCCGCCGACCAACCCGACTGGCCCGCCCAGGCCGCCGACGCCATCGTCGAGCAGGTCGGCAAGGTGCGGGACCGCACCACCGGTCCCGCCATCAAGATCTCGGGCTACGTCGTCTTCGGGGCGTTCGCGACGCTGCTCGGCTCCGTGGCCTTCGTGCTGCTGCTCATCGGCGCGTTCCGCGTCCTCGACGCCTACCTGCCCGACGCCGTCTTCGGCGAGGAGCACACCTGGGCAGCGCACTCCATCCTCGGGGCCGTGCTCGTCCTCGCAGGCCTGTTCACCAGCCGCAAGATGAAGGGCGACAAGGCATGAGCGACGTTCGTGACGTGATCATCATCGGTTCGGGGCCCGCCGGCCTCACCGCAGCCATCTACACCGCCCGGGCCAGCCTGGATCCGCTCGTCATCGAGGGCGAGCCGTCCTCCACCAGCGACCAGCCCGGCGGCCAGCTCATGCTCACGACCGAGGTCGAGAACTTCCCCGGCTTCCCCGAGGGCGTCATGGGCCCCGAGCTCATGTCCAGCATGCGGGAGCAGGCCCTGCGCTTCGGTGCCGACATCCGCACGGAGAAGGTCACCAAGGTCGACCTCTCCGCCCGCCCGTTCAGCGTCTGGATCGGCGACCCGGAGGCGGCCGAGCCCACCTACCAGGCCAAGACGATCATCGTCTCGACCGGCGCCCAGTCCCTGATGCTGAACCTGCCCCGGGAGAACGAGCTGATCGGCCACGGCCTGTCGACCTGCGCCACCTGCGACGGCTTCTTCTTCCGTGACCAGGAGATCGTGGTCGTCGGCGGCGGTGACTCCGCCATCGAGGAGGCCACCTTCCTCACCAAGTTCGCGTCCAAGGTCACGATCGTGCACCGCCGAGACGAGCTGCGGGCGTCGAAGATCATGCAGGAGCGGGCGTTCAAGAACGACAAGATCGAGTTCCTGTGGGACACCACGGTCGAGGAGTACCTCTTCGACGAAGGTCCCCTCGGGGCCAAGCTCCGCGGCCTGCGGGTCCACAACGTCAAGACCGGCGAGGACTCCGAGCTGCTGGCCGGCGGCGTGTTCATCGCCATCGGGCACCGGCCCAACACCGACCTGTTCAAGGGCCAGCTGGCCATGGAGGACAACGGGTACCTCATCACCGGCGCCTCCGGCACCGAGATGGAGTCGGCCACCGACGTGGACGGCGTGTTCGCCTGCGGCGACGTGCAGGACCACACCTACCGCCAGGCGATCACCGCGGCCGGGTCCGGCTGCATGGCCGCCATCGACGCCGAACGCTGGCTCGAGGCCAACGACGACATCGACCAGGTCCGCACCGAGACCAACTGGTAGCCCCGCCGGACGAGCCGGATGGAATGCCAGCCCGGCGTCGGCGGTTCAACCCCCTGCACCCCCGATCACGAAGGAAGTTCTGCACCATGGCTGCAACCACCGTCACCGACGCCACGTTCGACGAGGTCATCGGCTCCGCCGACGAAGCCGTCATCGTCGACTTCTGGGCCGAGTGGTGCGGTCCGTGCAAGATGATCGCCCCCGTCCTCGACGAGATCGCCGCCGAGCAGGCCGGCAAGGTCAAGGTCGTCAAGCTCAACGTCGACGAGAACCAGGACACCGCCCGCCGCTTCGACGTCATGTCGATCCCCACCCTCATCGTCTTCAAGGACGGCCAGCCGGCCAAGAAGATGATCGGCGCCAAGGGCAAGGGCGCCCTGCTCGAGGATCTCGCCGAGTTCCTCTAGGTCGCGAACGCCCTGGTCACAGGGCTAGTGCCTCAAGCGGTGCCAACATCTAGCGCGAATGGACCATGGAGCCACGCGTGACGTTGGTCACGCTGGACCAGAGGTTATCCACAGGCGCTCCACAACTGGGGACACCGCTCCAGTTCGACCTGAGGGTCGGCCTCGACCCTTGATCGAGGCTCAGCCACCCACCATGCGGCGATAGATGCGCTCCAGGTCGGCCACGTCGGCGAACTCGATGGTGAGCCGGCCCTTGCCGCTGCCGCCACCGGCGATGGCGACCCGGGTGTCCAGGTGGTCGCCGAGGAGCGACTCGAGCTCCAAGAACGCGGGATCCGCGGTGGGGCGCGGGCGCGGTGTGGGCTTCTGCGGCGAATCCGGCCCGGGCGTGGGCTCTGGGTCCGGCGTGCCCCCCGAACGCAGCCTGACGGCTTCCTCGGCCTCTCGCACGGAGAGGCCGTCGCGCACGATCCGCTGTGCCAGCGCGGTCTGGTAGGCGCGGTCCGGGGTGCCGAGCAGCGCCCGGGCGTGGCCGGCGGTGAGCTGGTTCTCGGCCACCAGGGCCTGGATCGCCGGCGGCAGCTGGAACAGCCGCAGCGTGTTGCTGACCGCGGCTCGGCTCTTGCCGACGCGCTTGGCCACGGCGTCCTGGGTGAGCCCGAAGTCCTCGACCAGCTGCTGGTAGGCGGCCGCTTCCTCCATGGCGTTGAGATCGGCGCGGTGGAGGTTCTCGACCAGGGCCTGCTCGAGCGAGGACGCGTCGGAGTCGGCGTCACGGACCACCACCGGGATGGACTGGAGCCCGGCCCGCTTGGATGCCCGCCACCGGCGCTCGCCGGCGATGAGCTCGAACTGGCCCTCCCCCACCTCGCGCACCAGCACCGGCTGGAGCACGCCGATCTCGGCGATGGACGCGGTGAGGCCGGCGAGGGACTCCTCGTCGAAGTGGGACCGCGGCTGGTTCGGGTTCGGCCGCACGGCGGCGACCGGCACCTCGAATGCGCCCCGCATCGTGTCGTTCGACGCGACCTCGCTGTACTCCGCCGGGATCAAGGCCCCGAGGCCCCGTCCCAGACCCGACTTGCGGTTCATCGATCCCCCTGGTTGCTGCTGGGCGTTCATGCGGTGTCCGTGCGCTCGAGCGGGCCGCCGCTGACCTCTCGGGCCAGCTCGCGGTAGGCGATCGCCCCGCGTGAGCGCGGGTCGAAGGCCAGGATCGGCTGGCCGTACGACGGCGCCTCGGACAGGCGGACCGTGCGCGGGATGACGATGCGGCAGACCTTGTCCCCGAAGTGGTCCCGCACCTCGGTGACGACCTGGTCGGCGAGCTTGGTCCGGGCGTCGTACATCACGCACACGAACGTCGACACGACCAGGGACTGGTTGAGGTTGCGCTGCACCAGCGACACGTTGCGCAGCAGCTGGCCCAGGCCCTCGAGGGCGTAGTACTCGCACTGGATGGGCACGAGCACCTCGGCCGCCGCGGCCAGGCCGTTCACGGTCAGCAGCCCGAGCGAGGGTGGGCAGTCGATCAGCATGTAGTCGTAGTCGTCGGCCACCGACTGCAGGGCGTGGCGGAGCCGGAGCTCCCGGGAGAAGGCGGGGACCAGCTCGATCTCCGCACCGGCCAGGTCCAGGCTCGACGGGGCGACGAAGAGGTTCTTCATCGCCGTGGCCTCGATGGTGTCATCGATCGGGGCCTCGTGGATGATGACGTCGTACATCGACAGCTGCAGGTCGCGGATGTTGATCCCGAGGCCGGTGCTGGCGTTGCCCTGGGGGTCGAGGTCCACGACCAGGGTCCGGTAGCCGGCCTCGGCCAGCGCGGCGGCGAGGTTCACGGTGGTCGTGGTCTTGCCGACCCCGCCCTTCTGGTTCGCCACCGCCATGATCCGGGGGAGGGCGTTCCCGGCCGCATCCCGGCGCTGCGCCGGCGCGTCGCGCTCCGGGGCGGGGCCCGCCGGCAGGTCGGGCAGCGCGTCACGACCGGGCAGGCCCCCGACCTCGAGACGAGCATCGTCGGGCATCTGGACCGGTCGGGGTGCCGGCGGCACCGGTGCGGGGGACGCCTCCACCTCATCGGCGGGGGCCGTCACGACCTCCCCCTCACCGTGCTCGGACGCTGCGCCCGACACGGCGGCCTCGTGGGCGTCCTGCTCGTCGGCGGCGGCACGCAGCCGTTCGAAGATGCCATCGCTGCGGGACGGGACCGGATCGGCATCAGACACCGACCCATGGTGCTTGCCAGCGCGAGGGCGGGTCAAGGACCGTCGACACGTTTCACGTGGAACGTCGAGGGTTTGGGTGCGGTGAACGTTTCACGTGGAACACGAAGCGCCGCCAGGCGGTAGATGTTTCACGTGGAACATCGAGGCCGGGTACGACCACCGTTCCACGTGGAACAGCACACTCGATGATCAGCGGCGCCCGGCCAGGAGGGATTCGACCCGGGAGGTCACCAGGTCGACGCCGACGACGTTCTCCACGCCCCGAGGCACGATGACGTCGGCCCACCGCTTCGACGGCTCCACGAACTCGAGGTGCATGGGCTGCACCGTGCGCTCGTACTGGGCGAGCACGTCCTCGACGGTGCGCCCCCGCTCGAGGACGTCGCGGCGGATTCGCCGCAGGAGACGCAGGTCAGCGTCCGCGTCGACGTAGACCTTGACGTCGATCAGCTCCCGGATGCTCGCGGACGCGAACAGCAGGATCCCCTCGACGAGGACCACCGGGCGGGGTTCGACCCGATCCCGCCCATCCGACCGGGTGAAGGTGGCGTAGTCGTACCGGGGGCTGTGGACCACATCGCCCCGGACGAGTGCCCGCACGTGCTCGACGAAGAGCTCGTCGTCGAAGGAGGACGGATGGTCGACGTTGACCGCAAGTCGGTCCTCGGCTGGGAGGTGGCCGAGATCGTGGTAGTAGCGGTCGTGGCGCAGGACCGCGACCCGCTCGGCGCCGACCTGGTCGATGATGCGGTCCACCACGCTGGTCTTGCCCGACCCGGACCCGCCCGCCACGCCGAGCAC
>DMTU01000336.1:7355-10353 GCA_003476595.1 Acidimicrobiaceae bacterium
AGCTGGTCTTGCCCGATCCGGATCCGCCCGCCACGCCGAGCACGACGTTCGGCGGGGGAGCGGCGCTGGTCTCGTCGGGAGGGGTGCGGTCAGCGGTGGTTGCCACGCCCGCCATTGCACCACACGGCGTCAGCGAGGCGGGAAGAGTGGGCCGGCAGCGGGGCGTTCCGCGTCGACGTGCTCAGAAGAGCGGTCGCCGGACCGGCACGCCCGGCTTGCGGGGGAAGCGCGCCTCCGGCGCGCCGACGGCCCGGAAGCGCTGGAGTCCGGCGGCGGGCTCGAGGGGTTCGAGGCCCAACGGGACGAGAGCGTCGGCCGGCCACCGACCGGGCGCCGGGTCCGGCGGTTCGGTGACCGCCAGGATCCCCCCGACCCGCAGCAGGGGTGCGCCGCACTCCGCCGCCGCGGCCGGCGGACCGAACAGGCGGGCGGTCACCAGCTCGTGGTGGCCGCGGTGCGACGGGTCCCGGCCCAGGTCCTCCGCTCGTCCGTGGACGACGCGCACGCGATCGTCCCAGCCCAGACGCTCGACCGCGCGCTCCAGCAGCCGCGTCCGGCGCTGGGCGGCATCGAGCAGGATCCAACGACTGGCCGGCCACAGCCCGGCCAGGGCGAGGCCGGGGATGCCGGCGCCGCTGCCCAGGTCCACCGCCGTCGTCGGCGGGTCGAGCAGCTCGGCCAGGCGCGCCGCGTGGTCGAGGTGCACGGTGACGTCGCCGGGGCCCACCGCCGAGAGGTGCTGCCCCTCGATCCAGATCTCCTGCAGCACCTGCCGCCAGTCGGCGGCGACCGGGCCGCTCATGACCGGATCCCGTGCGCGCCGGGGCCCGGAACGACCACTGGCCGACCACCCGGGTCGGGCAGTCGGCCAGCGAGGTCGAACATCAGTTCGTGATCAGTCGGGGAGGATGACGACGTGACGACGGCGGTCCTCGCCCTCGCTGCTCGTGTGGACGCCCTCGATCTCGTTCACCGCGTCGTGGACGATCTTGCGGTCCGGGGGCGACATCGGCTCGAGGGCCACCGGGGTACCGGTGTCCTTGACCCGGTCGGCCTGCTGGGCCGCGAAGCGCTCCAGCGCCTCCTTGCGACGGGCCCGGTAGCCGGCGACATCGACCCGCAGGCGGCCCTGCAGGCGTCCGGAGTGCTGCTGGGCCACGGCGGTGCGGGTCAGCTCCTGGATGGCGTTCAGCGTGGCGCCGCGGGGCCCGACCAGCAGGCCGAGGTCGTCACCGGTCACGGCGATCTCCAGGTGCTCGTCGTCCTCGCTGGTGGCCTGGACGTCGGCGTCGACGCCGAAGGCGTCCACGAGGCCCTGCACGAAGCCGAGGGCGCTCGGCTCCTGCTCGTCGAGGGTGATGTCGCTCATGGTGTCTCCTGTCATCCCCGTACGGGGTTCACTGTCGTCGGTCTTGGGGGGCTCGGGGCGGCGGCGGCCGCGGCCTCGGGCGGGGGAGCGCTGGGGGGTGGGGTCCGAGGGCGCCGCAGACTCATCGGCCGGGGCCGGCTCGGACGTGGCCTTGGGCTCGGCCGTGGCCTCGGGTGCGGCCTTGGGTGCGGGCTTGGGTGCGGCGTCCTGGTCCTTCTTCGACCGCCGACGCCTGCCCCCGCCGTTGGCGCCCTTGCGTCGGTTCCGGCGGTCCAGCTTGGGACGCGGACGGGTCGGCCGGACCCGGGCCCGCACCCGGGCATCGGTGCGCCGCAGCCCGAACAGCGACGAGCCGGGCTCGTCGAGCACCTCGAGCTCGAGGTCGCTCGCGTCGATGCCGAGGGCATCGAGGGCGCGTGCTCGCGCCTCGTCCACCGTCCGGCCAGTGGTGACCACCCACTGCACCTGCCCGCTACCTCTTCTTCCGCTTCTTCTTCTTGGACGCCGGCTGGTACCGGCCGGCCTCGGGTCGCCCGTTGCCGGACCCACCCTCGCCGCTGCTCGACGACTTCGGGGCCGAGGACTTCGGTGCCGGATCCTTCGGGGCCGAGGACTTCGAGGGGGCCTTGCCGCCACCGGCGCCCTTCTCCTTGTCCTTCATGGCCCGGGCCTCGTCGGCCGCCTTGCGGGCCTGGGCACCGAGGGAGTCCTCGCCGCCGTAGAGGGACTTGGTGATGTAGCCCTGCAGGCCGATGCGGTAGATGCTCGAGGTCACCCAGTACACGACGAGTGCGGCGGGGAAGCCGATCGAGATCACGCCGAAGAAGGCCGGCATGACCTTGAGCAGCATCTGCTGCTGGGGCATGGCCGCCGCGCTGCTGCCCCGGGCCGACACCTGCTTCTGCTGCAGGTACTGGGCGCCGATCATGATCAGGATCAGCGCAAGGTAGGGCAGGCCGTGGAGGATCGACTGGCCGAGGGCATCGGTGGTCGACTCCGACAGGTCGAGGCCGAAGCTGATCATCTCGGTCCGGCCGTCGAGGGACTGGTAGAGGTCGCTGCCGGAGTCGAGGTACTTCGGGTCGAAGGTGCCGTCGGCACCGCGTCGGGTGAGGCCCTGGATGAGGCGGAACAGCAGGAGGAAGACGGGGGCCTGGACCAGGAGCGGGAAGCACCCGCCGAGCGGGTTCAGCTCGTTCTCCTGGTAGAACGCCATCAGCTCCTGGTTCATCTCGTTGCGATCGCCACCCTTGTGCTTCTGCTGGATCTTCTTCAGCTCCGGCTGCAGGAGCTGCATCTTGATCATCGAGCGGGTGCCCTTGAGGGTGAGCGGCGTGGTGATGAGCATCACCAGCAGCGTCAGCATGATGATGGCGGCCGCGTAGTTCGGGACCAGGCCGTAGAAGAAGTTCAGGATCTGGGCGCTGAACTCGAAGATTCCGTCGAACATCTCGGCGTCCTATCGGGGGTGGTGGGGGACGGGCTCGGGGACGCCCGGCACGGGGTCGTAGCCGTGGCCGCCCCAGGGGGCGCAGCGGACGATGCGGCGCAACGTCAACCAGGAGCCTCGGCCGGCACCGTGGTGGGCGACGGCCTCGCGGGCGTAGGTGGAGCAGGAGGGCACGTACC
>DMTU01000132.1:0-160 GCA_003476595.1 Acidimicrobiaceae bacterium
ATCATGATCGGCATCGGCCCGACCGGCCCCGGGTTCAGCTTCGCCAGGCGGTCCTTGATGATCGGCAGGTCCCGCTCGAGGGCGCGGAGACGGCCGATGGCCGTGCCGAACTCGTAGCCGTACTCGTCGTAGTCCCGCTCGAACCAGCCCGACCCGATGC
>DMTU01000132.1:223-7749 GCA_003476595.1 Acidimicrobiaceae bacterium
CAGCCCGAGCCGATGCCGAGGGTGAACCGGCCGTGGGAGAGGTGGTCGATGGTGCGGGCCATGTCGGCCAGCAGGTTCGGGTTGCGGTAGCTGTTGCAGGTGACCAGCGCACCCAGGCGGGCCCGCTCGGTCTCGACGGCCAGTGCGGCCAGCGTCGTGTAGCACTCGTAGTGGGCAGCGTCGCCGTCGCCGTAGAGCGGAAAGAAGTGATCCCACACCCAGATCGAGTCCGCCCCCATCTCGTCGGCGGCGCGGGCCGCAGCCCGCAGCTCGTCGAGGGTCGTCGCCTGGGGATGGAGCTGGATGCCGACGCTGATGGGAGCCATGGTCGGACGCTATCCACGCTGCCCGGGAACGGCGACGGCGCCGGGGCGGGTGCCCCGGCGCCGTCGAGCGCTCACGAGCGTTGCCGCGAACGGATCAGATGACCCGGACGTTGACGGCCTCGTCGCCCTTGCGGCCGGGACCGACCTCGAACTCGACGTTCTGGCCCTCCTCGAGGGTCTTGAAGCCCGAACCCTCGATGTTCGAGAAGTGCACGAACACGTCGTCGCCGTCGGGGCGGGAGATGAACCCGTACCCCTTCTCGTTGTTGAAGAACTTGACCGTTCCGGTCGCCATCGCTCGCTCCGTTCGCTTGGGTTCGGCGCGGCGCGCGTCCCCCGGTTCCAATTCGATGACCGAGAGACTACGCCCCGTGGAAGAGGCCGTGGAGGCCGCTCGGCGCGTGCTCGCCGATCGCCAGCTGCTCGAGGACGCCGACGCCGGTGCGGTCGCCCCAGGTCGCCCGGACCAGCTGCTGCACGTGGGTGTGCTGGGGGAGCGCCGGGTCGAGGTCGGCCAGCACGAGCTCGTCGGCGGCGGACTCGGATTCGCCCTTCCACACGCCGTGGGGCCAGTCCGGGTGGAAGTAGCCGATGCCCAGCATCTGGAAGGTGAGCAGCGGCTCGAGCTCGATCGTGGACGGCTCCTCGTTCCACGGCGTGAACGTCAGCTCGGCGTGGCGGGCGCGTCGGGTGCCCGGCTCCCAGTCGATGTGCCATTCCACGGTCCGCATCGGCTCCGACGAGTCGCTGCGGCCGCCGGGGTCGATCGCCGAGGCGCCGTCGTCGAGCAGCGGGATCCGGATGGCGGTCTGGTGCCAGCGGTCGCCCCGCGCGTCCTCGTTCACGTCGAAGTGGGCGGCACCGTCCTCGAAGTTGAGCGGGGCCCACAGCCAGAAGAACTGGGGCAGGGACGTACCGGGCGCTCCGCCCTCGGGCTCGCCGACGCCGCGGATGCCCCAGGAGCGGTCACGGGAACCGAGGAACGTGCCCGGGTCGATCGCGACCTCCCGGTCGCCGGTGCGGACCCAGCCCTCCCAGGTGCCGAACTGGGTGAGGCGGGTGTAGTCCATCACCACGCGCGTCCCGTTCATCCGCCGGAAGCGGTCCTCCTCGACCGCCACGGTGCGGGCGCGCCAGGTGAGATCGCACCCGATGCCGTGCACGTCGGCGTCGACCACCACCCGCAGCACCTGCATCGGCTCGATGACCTCGACGCGCACCGGGCCGCAGCTCGTGTCGATCGGGTCGAGCGGGGCGCGCCCGGACGCGTGGACGCTGCGCTGCACGCCGCCGTCCACCACGCTGAACGCGGCGTCGATGACCGACCGGTTCGGGTAGCGGCCCATCGCCAGGGCGAAGAAGAGCGACCCCTCCCGGTCGTAGCCGTTGAAGAAGTACCGGTCGTAGTGGTTGCGGTCACCGGACACCGGCTGGTGGAGCGGCGCCGAGGTCTGGTGGATCGGGTAGTCGTCGAGGCTGGTGAGCACGGCAGCGATACTGGCACCCATGCCGACCGACGCGGACGATGTGCCCGACCTGCTCACCGGACTGGCCACCACCCGAGCCATCCGGCGCTACCGGGAGGAGCCGATCCCCGAGGACGATCTGGCATCGATCCTCTGGCACGCCACGCGCGCCCCGTCGGGCAGCAACCGCCAGCCGTTCCGGTTCCTCGTGCTCCGGGACGGCCCGCGGGCCCAGGAGGCCCGCGCCCTGCTCGGGACCAGCTTCCGCCAGCTCTGGGCGGCCAAGCGGCGCAGCGACGGCTACGACGAGGGCAGCGGTGCGGCGGCCGACACCCCCAAGGCCCGGATGGCGGCGACGATGCAGCACTTCGTCGACCACTTCGAGCAGACCCCGGTCGTGGTGCTCGCCTGCCTGCGCCGCCACCGGGACCCGAACCCGTCGGAGGGCGCGTCGGTGTACCCGTCCTGCCAGAACCTCCTGCTCGCCGCCCGCGCGCTCGGCTACGGCGGGGTCCTCACCATGTGGCACCAGTACGTCGAGGACGAGCTGCGCGAGGTGCTCGGCATCCCGGCAGACGTCGCGATCAGCGCCACCATCACGCTCGGGCGACCGGTCGGAAACCACGGACCGGTCCGCCGGCGGCCCGTCGGGGAGCTGGTCTACGAGGACGGCTGGGAGGAGCCCGCCCCGTGGGCGACGGATCCGCCCGGCACGCGGTTCACCTCCGCGGGCCCGCCCCGGTAGCTGTTCTCGACGCGCAGATCGTCCGCACACGGTCGATCTGCGCGCAACGAACGGTTCTTGCGGTCAGCGGCCCTCGCGACGCCGGCGGAGGCGCTCGGCGCCCTCGTCGAAGCCGGGGAGGGTCTGCTCGACCACCGCGCCCCGCTCCACGAGGCGGGCGAGCACGATGCTCTCCACCTCCTCCCACGTGGCGGCCCGGGGGTCGGCGAGGTGGGCGTTGTAGGGCTGGGCGAAGGTGATGACGTCGTTGCCGGCTGCCCGGAGCGCCTCGACGTTGTGGGGTGCGTCGTCCACGTAGATGTCGGCCTGCACCTCGGGCTTCTGGCCGAGGAAGCACAGGTCCCGGTACGGGATCCCGTGCTCGTCGAGCCAGGCGACGGTGTCGCCGACGACCTCCTGGTGGCCCCAGTTGATGTAGAGGCGGTGGGTGATGAGGCGGATCCACACGCCGGCGTCGGACAGGCGCCAGAGCGCGTCGGCGCAGCCCTCGATGGCGGGCATCGTGCGGAAGACCCGGTGCTCCAGCACGGCTCGCTCGTGGACGCTGCGGAAGTGCGCCTCGTCCCGGATGCCCCACTCGGAGAAGTCCCAGTGCTGGCGGGGCGGCAGGGCCTCGACCGCCACGCCGAGGTCGTCCGCGACGACGGCGGCGAACGCCGAGGAGAAGTCGCCGCAGACGCCGTCCAGGTCGACGCCGAAGATCACCGGGCGCGCAGGAACTCGAGGGCGGCGTCGATGAAGGCGAAGGACTTCGGAGTCTTGGCGTGGTCGGTGCGGGCCAGCTCGACGTAGGTGGCGTCGGGCAGGGCGTCGACCAACGGGTCGGCCGGGCCGGTGAAGTCCTGGTCGCCGAGCACCACGAGCACCGGGCAGGTGATCGCGGCGAGCTGCTCGGGCGTGATCCCGCCGCCCCCGTTGCTCATGCACGCCGCGAGCGCCTCCCGGTCGTTCCCGGGCAGGTCGGCGAGCCCGGCGAAGTACCGCAGCGCCGGGTTGCCCCCGTCGTGACCGGTGCGCACCGCGTCCACCACGGCGCTGTGGTCGCTGCGTTGGAACAGGTTCGACCCGACGCCGGCGACGATGAGCGAGCGGAAGCGGGACGGGTCGGCGGCCGCGACCTGGAGCAGCGTCTTGGCCCCGAGGGAGAAGCCGATGGCGTCGGCCGGCTCGTCGGGGAGCGCGTCGCGCACCCGCGCTCCCAGGTCGTCGTAGGCCTCGGGATCCGTGGGCTTCGGGGCGTCCCCGTGGCCGAGGAGGTCGACGCCGATGACCTCGCGCCCCTCGTCGGCGAGCAGGTCCACCCAGCCGTTGTGGACCCATGTCAGCTCGTAGGACGTGCCGAAGCCGTGGATCAGGACAACCGGAGCGCTCATGGCCGGCAGTCTGCCAGCGGAGCGGACGGCGTCAGCGGTAGTCGCTGCGGCGGGCCCACAGCTGGGCGATGACCACGTCGACGCCGAGGAGCACGACGGCGGTGAGCCCGAGCGGATGGAGCCGGCCGGTCTGGTTCGGCCAGTGCAGGCCGGGCGGGATCTCGTTGCGCAGCTGCAGCACCAGCACGTAGCCGGCGGCCGCGGCCAGCAGTCCCGCCGGCAGCAGCGTGAAGATCGGTCGCCACGTCTCCCGGCGGGTGGCGAAGCCGGCGGCCAGGCCGACGGCGACACCGATGGGCACGGTGACGAGCGCAGCGGTGACCACGGCGACGACCACGCCGAGGACCCGAGCGTCCCGGCGGGTCGGCAGGGCGCCCTCCCAGGTCAGGGCCCGGAGGCGGCGCAGCGGCTCCTGCAGTGGGATCGGCAGCGGTCGGATCTCGCGCACGGGGAGCAGGGCGAGCACGAGCGCACCCAGGACCGCGATGGCGCTGGTCAGCAGGCCGACCTCCACCCGGTTCTGCGGCGTGAAGCGGAGGGTGGCCTCGAAGGTGGACGCCGACGGCGTCACCAGGAACCCGTTGGCGTGGCCGTCCACGAGCTGGGTGTCCTCGGCCTCGGCCTCGTCGGCCTGGAGCTCCCATCCGGGGCTGTGGCTCTGGCCGAGCACCAGCCAGAACGGCGTGCCCGGGTCAGCCCCGTCGACTCGGACCTCGACGGTCGCGTCGTCGCTCGACAGGACCCGCACGCGGGGCGCATCGGGTGCCTGGTCCAGCAGCGGCGTGGCGGTGGCGCTGGTGGGTGCGGTGCCGCCCGCGTCGGACCGCCACACCAGCTGGTCGATGTCGATGCCCGTGATCCGGCCCTCGGCGGTGCGGAACGTGCGGTCGCCACCGGCGATCGTCACGCCGGCGTCGCACGCGGAGATGGCCAGCCCGTCGCCGTCCAGCGCGTCGGTGACGGTGCCGCGGACCCGGACCTCCACGGGGCGGCCGTCGACCTCGACCAGGTCGCTGCGGCACCCGCTGTCGACGATGTCGTCGAAGCCCGGCACCGCGAGATCGCCGAGCGCGGCCTCGGCCACGGCGATCGGGAGCACGACGGGCCCCTTGCTGTACCAGTCCATCGTCGTGCGGGGTTCGATCTCGGGGAACGCGACCTCGAACACGTCGGCGGTGACCGGCTCGGGCAGTGCGATCGTGGCGGCCACGAGCCCGTCGCCGGCCGGCACGGCCGTGAGGGGCGCAGTGATGACCTCGGTCCCGTCGGCGCGGACCTGCACGGTGGTCGGCACCGAGTGCTCGGCGTCGTCCACCAGGAGGAGGGAGAGCTCCGAGGCCGTGGTTGACTCCGGGGCCTCGATGCGCAGGGTCTGACCGGGCGGGGCGGCGAACGTGGTGGTCCACCACGTGGTGGGGTCGCCGTCGAGGACGTTGGAGGGCAGGTGGCCCAGACCGCCGGGGAGCGTGCTCGTGGCCGTGACGAGCGGCTGCCCGGCGGCGAGGCCGCCCCGGCCGAGCAGGGCATCGAGGACCGGTGACGCTGCCCGGGCCGACAGGCGGGCGGTGCCGCGGAGCGCGTACTGCCGCGTGGTCGGGAGGTCGATGGCGCGGGCCATCGAGAACTCCTCGTCGGTGCGGGTGACCTCCGTGGCGATCGAGCGGATCCGGGTCTGGGTCAGGGCGAGGGGGTAGGACAGGGTCCGGAAGCCGCCGGCGTCGAGCAGGTCGCTCGGCATGCGGATGACCTCGTCCACCTCGAGGCCGGCCACGTCGATCTCGGCGAAGCCGACGCTGGTGAGGTTGTCCCAGCCGGGGCGCCGCCCAGCCGTGTCCGCCTGGATCTCGATCGAGAGCTCCCGGAAGGTCCGCTCGCCGATGTCGATGGTCTGCCCGGGTTGGGAGCGCGACGAGTCGTCGAGCTCGACGGTCATCTGGTCCTCACCGTCGAAGGACAGCTCCACCTCGGTGATCCAGCGGTTGATCTCACCGGTCTGGGGCTGGAGGAGCGTCACCTCGTCGGTGGTGACCGGGCGCGGTGCGGTGAGGACGATGCGGTGGCCGACGGCATCGGCGAAGGCGGCCACGCGCCACGCCGTCGTGGGGTCGCCGTCGACGCCGTTGGCCGGGCGTTCCTCGGGCGTGTAGGTGATCGGGTTCCCGTAGTCCGAGGCCCGGACCTCGACGCCCCGGTGCTCGGCGACCGTCTGCGTGCCGGGACGGTTGGGCAGGACGGGGAGCCGGTTGTCCGTGCGGTCGGTGCCGAGGATGCCGCCGTCCTGGGTCTCGGTGAAGCCCTGCGTGTGGCGCACCGTGGTCCAGCGCTCGCCGCGCTTGCGGTTGGTGTCCGTGACGATCAGCCCCCGGTCGTCGCGGAGGTGGTCGCGCACGAAGTCGGGGTCCTCGGTGAGCTCGGCGGAGTAGCGGATGAGCTCGTCGCCGTCGATGAGGCCGGCCTGGGCCGCGTCGACGATGCCGGCGCCGGAGCCGCTGAGGAGCAGCACCTGCTCGGCGGCGTGGGTGCGCACGATGTCGCGGGCGTCCTCGACCGGGAACGCGACGATGGCCGGGGAGTCGGGGAGCGCGCCGTCCCGAGCCAGGTGCTGCTCGTCGACCATGGGCGCATCGTCGATCGGGACGTTGGGGACGTCGTCGCCGAAGGTGGCCGGATCGCCGAGCCCGGGCATCGAGGACACCAGGTCGAGCAGGGACCTGGGCCGGGGGGTGTTGTAGCGCTCGTACTGGGTGTCGTTGCGGAGCACGACGTCCCCGACGCCCATCAGCCGGGCCATGGCGGCCAGGCCCTGGTCGGACATGGTCTGCTCCTGCAGCTCCAGGTCGAGTGCGTTCAGCAGGTCGGCGGAGGCTGGCGTGCCGTAGGGGATGAGCTCCCGCGCGGCGTAGGGGCGGTCCATCAAGCCGGGGAGGACCGGGTCGACCGTGTTGCCCCACCGGTAGGAGGCGAAGTCGATGCCCGGGATCTCCAGGACCCGGGTCCCGTCGTCCCGGCCGTCGAGGTAGGCGGCGGCGTCGTACCAGTACGACGGGATCTCCTCGGGCCGCTGCAGGTTCGCCGGGGCCATCTCCCGCAGCCACAGCGGCGGGAGGGCGGCGTAGGCCAGGCCGGCGACCGCGACCGCGCCGATGATGCCGCGCCGGGTGACCTGCTCGGCCAGGGCGCCCACCGCTGCGCCGATGGCCAGGGCCATGGCCAGCGCGACGAGGGGGACGGCCCGGGGCAGGCTGCGCATGGCGAGGCCGACGTCGGTGAGCAGGAACGCCTTGATGAACCCGCCGGCGGGCGAGGGCGACCCCCACGGGTGCGCGCCGATGGCGATGACCGTGCCGAGCAGGAGCATGCCGACGAGGAAGGTCCGGTGCCGCCAGCGCACCACGCCGAGGGCGAGCAGGCCCAGGATCGGCAGCGCGTAGGTCAGCCCGAGCAGCCAGAGCCGCTGGGTGTAGTCCACGCTGGGCTCGATCCACGGGCCGAGGCGGTCACCGCCGTAGAAGAACCAGTAGCCGAGCCCCCGGAGCACCTCGTGGGACACCGAGGCGTCGGCCACGACCTTGGCCGTCTCGGTGTAGCGCAGGACCTCGATGCCGTCGGTGGCCTG
>DMTU01000132.1:7797-8145 GCA_003476595.1 Acidimicrobiaceae bacterium
GATCTTGGTCGCGGTGGTGGCGGCGCGGCTGGTGGTGACGTCGCGGGACCCGAAGGCCGAGTAGAGGATCCAGAGCACCGGGACCAGGCCGACGAGCAGGACCGAGGTGGCGTTGACGCTGCCGACGGTGGCCACGACGAGTCCGAACAGCGCCGGGTGGCGCCACCCCTTCGAGTGCAGGGCCCGCACGGTGAGGGCGAGCAGCCAGGGGAGGCCGGCGAAGGGCAGGAGCAGCACCGAGATGCGGGCCGCCAGCGTGAGCACGAACGGGCTCAGCGCGTAGAGGAAGGCGGCAGCGGTGGCCGAGGTGGGCCGCCAGCGCCAGGTGCGGCCGAGGAACAGCACGCC
>DMTU01000229.1:0-1469 GCA_003476595.1 Acidimicrobiaceae bacterium
GCCCTCGGCCTCATCACCTGGTTCAGCTGGACCCTCGTCTTCGGCGACGACGTGCGGATGAGCGAGATCGCCGTGGTCGGGCCGATCATCGGGATCACCACCGCGCCGATCGCCGCCGAGCTGGTGGACCGGTTCGGCCCGAGGGGCATCTTCGTGGCCTTGGCCGTCACCGCGCTCGTCCCGCTCGCCTTCAGCCGCCACAGCGGGAGCGACCACGAGCGCATCGTCACCCCGCGCGCCGAGCGGGTCGCCGGTGGACGATCCCGGCCGGCTGCCGGCGTCCGTCCGATCCTGGCGCTGCTCGGGCTGATGACGGTGGGCGGCTCCTCGGTGTTCACGTTCGGGGCCGTGATCGCCGCGGATCGCACGACCCTGTCGCTGTCGGCGATCTCGCTCGCGTACAGCGCCAACGCCCTCGCCTCGATCCCGAGCGCGCGGTGGTCGGGACGGCGCGGGCCCGCCGGTGCGTGGATCGTCGGGTGCGGCATCTGCGCGGTCGTGATGGGGGCGGCGACGAGCGGACCGCTGTTCGTGGTGGCCATCGCCTTCTGGGGCTTCGCCTTCTGGATGGGGACGCCGGGCGCCTTCTCGCTGCTCGCGGCACGATCGGCCAACCCGGGCGAACGGGCCGGCGACGCGCAGGCGGTCATGGCCGCCGGGCGGGTGGTCGGCCCGCTGGCCGGCGGCGTGCTGCTGGATGCCACCAGCGCCGGGGTCCTCGGGGTGGTCGGCGGCGTGGTCGTGGGCGCGGCCGGCGCCGGCCTGGTGCTGGTGGAGCGCAGGGGCGCGGCCTGATGGCATCCGTCGCGTTCGCCGCCGTGACCAAGGAGCGGGCGGGCCGCGCCGTCCTGCGATCGCTGACGTTGGACATCGACGACGGGACCATCTGCTGCCTCGTCGGACCGTCGGGGTGCGGGAAGTCGACCGCCGTGCGCCTGCTGGCCGGGCTGGAGGAGCCGACGAGCGGCGAGATCCGGATCGATGGCCGACGGGTGAACGCGGTGCCGACCCGCGACCGCGGCCTCGGCATGGTCACCCAGACGTCGGCGCTGCTGCCCTCCCGCCCGACGGAGGACTCGGTCGGCCTGCCGCTCGACCTGCGCCACGACATCGACCGCGACGAGCGTCGGTGGCGCATCGACGAGCAGGCCCTCGCCCTCGACCTCGGCGACGTGCTCGGCCGGCCCCCGAGCACGCTGAGCGGCGGTGAGATCCAGGTGGCCCAGATCGCCCGCGCCGTCATCGCCCGCCCGAGGGTGCTGCTGCTCGACGAACCGCTCGCCCGGATCGACCCGGCGCGCCGCGGCATGGTGCGTGCCGACCTCGTCCGCCTCCAGCAGCTGTACGGCGTCACCACGATCTGGGTCACCGCCGACCAGCGCGACGCGCTCGCCGTCGCCGACCGCGTCGCCGTGCTGCTCGACGGTCGCCTGGAGCAGGTGGGGGCGCCGATGGCGGTGTACGACCGA
>DMTU01000229.1:1539-4018 GCA_003476595.1 Acidimicrobiaceae bacterium
CTCGCCGTCGCCGACCGCGTGGCCGTGCTGCTCGACGGTCGTCTGGAGCAGGTGGGGCCGCCGATGGCGGTGTACGACCGACCCCGGACCCTGGCCGTGGCCCGGTTCTTCGGCGAGCCCGAGATCGGGGTCGTCCGGACCCGACTCGGCGGCCGGCAGGTCGACGTCGGCATCCGACCCCACGAGCTGCGCGCCGCCGGGCCCGACGCCGAGGGCACCCGCTTCCAGGGCACGGTCGTGGGCGTGGAGGTCCTGGGCCGTCGGGCGGTCGCCACCGTCGCCGTCGAGGGCGGCACCCTCCGCTGGGACGGCGCGCCGGTGCGCACCCGGGTCGGCGAGCGGCTCGACCTCGTCGTCGACCCCGGCCGGGTCCACCTCTTCGACGCCGACAGTGGCGTCGCCGTGGGCCACCCCGAGTAACTTCGCGCCCGTGCAGATCCAGCCCGCACCAACCGACGAGGAGGCCGTGGCCATCGCCGCGGCCATCGAGGTCGCCTGGCCACGGGTCGGCGGCGAGGCGCCGGACGACCGCCCGAACCGGTGGCGGTTCTCGGGACGTTGGTGGAGCCAGCCGGTCCCCATGCGCCGCAACCGCCCCTGGTAGCCGAACCGGTGGGAGCAGAGATCACCACGGTCGGGCCCGACCTGGTCGTGGTGCACCACGGCACCCACACACACCGCTACGAGGAGCTGGAGCCCGGACGGGTCCACGAGCTCGACGGCCTCGAGGTCGAGACGATGCCGGATCCGGGCGGCGAGCTGCTCGCCCGCTTCGCGACGGTCAACGACGTCCACTTCGGCGAGACGCGGTGCGGGGTCGTGGAGGGCCACGAGCACGAGATCGGCCCCATCCTCACGGCCGAGCCGGGCGAACCCCCCTACCCGGTCACCATGAACGAGGCGGCCATCGCCGAGATCCAGGCCGCCGAGGTCGACGCCGTCTTCGTCAAGGGCGACCTCACCACCGACGGCACCGACGAGGAGTACGCCGCCTTCCTCGACACCTACGGCGGCGCCTTCGGCGACCGGCTCACCCACGTACGGGGCAACCACGACGCCTACGAGGGCCAGGCCTACGCCGACTGGCCCCTCCAGCGCATCGACCTGCCCGGCGCCACGGTCGTGCTGCTGGACACCACCGTCCCCTTCAGGTCCTCCGGCGGCCTCACCCACGAGCAGCTCGACGAGCTCGACGCGATCGCCGGCGACGCCGACCGCCCGGTGGTGGTCCTCGGCCACCACCACGTGTGGGACCCGCGGTCCAAGGAGCGGAGCGACACCTACTTCGGCATCCACCCGGACTGGTCCGAGCGCCTCGTCGACGTCGCCGCCCGTCGGCCGCGCATCGTGGGCTACTTCGCCGGGCACACCCACCGGAACCGGGTGCGGCGGTTCCCCCAGACCGGTGACATGCCCTGGGTCGAGGTCGCGTGCGTGAAGGACTACCCGGGGGCGTGGGCCGAGTACCGGGTGCACGAGGGCGGCATCGTGCAGCTGCACCACCGGATCTCCTCGCCCGAGGCGCTGGCGTGGACCGAGCGCACCCGGGGCATGTACCTCGGCACGTACGCCGACTACGCCTTTGGGAAGCTCGGCGACCGGTGCTTCATGCTGGGCCGGTGACCGCCGTTCGTCGGCCCCGAGGGGCCTCCTCTCCAACCGAGTTGCTCGGCTGCGCCTCACAGCTCGCGAGGTGCCTGTCGCGATGAATCTTCCTTTGGCCGACCTGCGGGTCATCGACGCGTCCACCGTGCTCGCCGGGCCGGCGTGCGCCCGCTACCTGGCCGACTTCGGCGCCGACGTCATCAAGGTCGAGCGCCCCGGCAGCGGCGACGGCACCCGGGACATGTTCCGGCGGGACCCCGACGACGACGTCACCTACTTCTGGAAGCTGCTCGGCCGGGGCAAGCGCGCCATCGTGCTCGACCTCAAGACCGACCAGGGCCGCGCCGACATGCTCGACCTGTGCGCCGGTGCCGACGTGCTGGTCGAGAACTTCCGACCCGGCACGCTCGAGCGCCTCGGCCTCGGGCCCGACGTGCTCCACGAGCGCAACCCGGATCTCGTCATCACCAGGGTCACCGGCTTCGGGCAGGACGGCCCCTACGCCGGCCGCGCCGGCTTCGCCACGCTCGCCGAGGCCATGTCCGGCTTCGCCTCCCTGTCCGGCGAGCCCGACGGGGCGCCGCTGCTGCCACCCATCGCCCTCACCGACGAGGTCACCGGCCTCACCGCCGCCTTCGCCACCATGGTCGCCGTCCACTCCGGGGTCGGACAGGTCGTGGACGTGAACCTGCTCGAGTCGCTGCTGCAGATCATGGGGCCGCTGGTCTCGGCGTCCGCGGTCGAGGGGTGGGAGCAGCCCCGCCTCGGATCCGGCGTCCCCTACACCGTCCCCCGCGGGACCTGGCAGTGCGCGGACGGCGGCTGGGTCGCGGTGTCGACCTCGGCGGAGTCCGTGGCCCGCCGCGTCCTCGAG
>DMTU01000229.1:4187-4389 GCA_003476595.1 Acidimicrobiaceae bacterium
TGGTCGGCCTGGGCGACGACGAGACCCTGCACACCTTCGACGGCCGGGTCGCGGCGCGGGAGCGGATCGACGCCCGCATGGCCGAGTGGATCGGCGCGCGGACCCGGGACGAGGTGCTGGCCGCCTTCGAGGAGGCGCATGCGGCCTGCGCGCCCGTGTACTCCATGAACGAGGTCCTCGCCGATCCCCACGTGCAGGCCCG
>DMTU01000229.1:4525-7819 GCA_003476595.1 Acidimicrobiaceae bacterium
GCCCGCGGCGCCGTGGCGGAGGTCGACGGCACCCCGATGCAGGGCCTCGTCGCTCGGCTGTCCGCCACCCCCGGCCGCATCCGGTGGGCGGGTCGCCCCCTCGGCGCCGACACCGAGGCGGTGCTGTCGGAGCTGGCCGAGCGGCGGCCGCCGACGTAGGTCACCGCTTTCCGGGGCGCCGACGAGTGCGAAGGTTTACGCTCGGGTCCGGCGAGCGGCCTCGCCCTCTCCGGTCGGCCGCTCGGCGAACAGGAGCGATCGACCATGCGCATCGGGATCGTTGCGCCGCCATGGGTCTCCGTCCCCCCGGAGGGCTACGGCGGCACGGAATCCGTGATCGATCGGCTGGCACGCGGCTTCCTCGCGGCCGGCCACGACGTCCTCCTCTGGACCACCGGTGACTCCACGTGCCCGGTCCCGAAGGGATGGATCCTCGAGCGGGGCGACCGGGAGCGGCTCGGCGCTGCGGTCGTGGAGCTCCACCACCTGATCCACGGGTACGAGGCCATGCTCGACTGGGGCGCGGACGTGGTCCACGACCACACCCTCATCGGCCCCGTGTACGCCCGACGTCACCCCGAGCTGCCGGTCGTCACGACCAACCACGGCCCGTTCAACGAGGAGCTGGTCACGCTCTACCGGGCCGTGACCGACCAGGTCGCCCTCATCGCGATCAGCCACGACCAGGCGGCGCGGGGCATCCGGGCCGGGCTGCCGATCGACGCCGTCATCCACCACGGCATCGACCTCGACCGCTACTGCGAGGGGGCCGGCACCGGGGACGGCCGTGGGGAGTACCACCTCTTCCTCGGCCGCATGGCGCCGGAGAAGGGCGCCCGGCGCGCCATCGTCGCAGCGCGGGCGGCCGGCGTGCGCCTGCTCCTCGCCGCCAAGATGCAGGAGCCGCTGGAGCGCTCGTTCTTCGCCGAGCAGGTGCAGCCGCTGCTGGACGATCGCATCGAGTACGTCGGCGAGGTCGGGATCGAGCGCAAGCTCGAGCTGCTCCGGGGCGCCCGGTCGCTGGTGAACCCGATCCGCTGGCCGGAGCCGTTCGGGCTGGTGATGATCGAAGCCCTCGCCTGCGGCACGCCCGTGATGTCGTTCCGCGAGGGCGCCGCACCGGAGATCGTCGACCACGGCCGGACCGGGTACCTGTGCGACGACGTCGTGGACCTCACCCGCCACCTGGCCGACGTCGACCGGCTCGACCGCCACGCCTGCCGGCAGGACGCGGAGCGCCGCTTCAGCATCTCGCGCATGGTCGCCGACCACCTCGCGCTCTTCGAGCGGGTCATCGAGCAGCGCACGAGCCAGGCCGGACTGGTCCGCCCATGACCAGCGACCCGTCACCGTTCGCCGGGACCACCGCCGTCGCGCCGCTCGGCCACGCCGAGGGCACCGTGACGCTCGTGGCCGGTCAGGCCTTCGCCCTGTCCGGTCGCAGCGGCGACATGCGCGCCGACCTCCCGAACGGCCTGTTCGTCCTCGACACCCGGATCCTGTCCCGGTGGGAGCTGCTGCTCAACGGCCACCGCGTCGAACCGCTCGCGGTCGAGCTCGAGACCCCGTTCTCGGCACGGTTCGCGGGACGGGGCGCACCGGACGCCGGCCACGCCGACGCCAGCCTCGTGCTGTTCCGGTCCCGGTACGTCGGCCTCGGCATGCAGGAGCGGCTCCGCATCACGAACCACGGCGCCGACACCGTCCCGTTGCTCGTCGAGCTCGGCTGCGATGTGGACTTCGCCGACCTGTTCGAGGTGAAGGAGAGCCGGGTCCAGCGGCGGGGCCGGCACCGCGCCGACGTCGAACCCGGACGGCTCCGCTTCACCCACGACGCCGACCGGGTCACCAAGGTCGTCACGATCTCGCTCTCCGAGGATGCCGAGGTCGAACCGGGGCGGGCAGCGTGGCGCGCCTCGCTCGACCCGGGGGCGAGCTGGGAGGTCGTCGTCGAGGTGACCGTCGAGCTCGACGGCGTCCCGATCGTCCCCCACTTCGCCGGGCTCGACGGCGCCCACCCCGAGCCGACCCGTCGCTTGGAGGAGTGGCACGCCCGGCTCCCGCAGATCGAGACCGACCACGCCGGGTTCGCCCAGACCATCGAGCGCTCGGCGAACGACCTCGGCGCCCTGCGCATCTTCGACCCGGACCACCCCGAGCTCCCGATCCTCGCCGCAGGTGCCCCGTGGTTCATGACGGTCTTCGGCCGCGACTCGCTGCTCACCGCGTGGATGACCCTCATCGCCGACCCGTCCCTCGCCCATGGGGTCCTCGAGACCCTGGCCCGCTTCCAGGGCGAGGACGAAGACCCCCGCACCGAGGAGCAGCCGGGTCGGATCCTGCACGAGATGCGCTTCGGGCAGGCCGGTGGGCTCGCGCTCGGGGGCGGCGACATCTACTACGGGACCGTCGACGCCACCCCCCTGTTCGTCATGCTCCTGGGTGAGCTGCGCCGGTGGGACCCCGACGACGAGCTGGTCGATCGGCTGCTGCCGCACGCGGACCGGGCGCTCGAGTGGATCGAGCACCACGGCGACCGCGACGGTGACGGCTACGTCGAGTACGAGCGCTCCGACGAGCGAGGCCTGGCCAACCAGGGCTGGAAGGACTCCTGGGATGCCATCCGCTTCGCCGACGGCACCTTCGCCCGGACGCCGATCGCCCTGTGCGAGGCGCAGGGCTACGTGTACGCCGCCTACCTGGCCCGCGCCCACTTCGCCGAGGAGATGGGCGACGTCGCCGGCCACGACCGCTGGTCGGACAAGGCCCGCACCCTGCGACGCCGCTTCAACGAGGACTTCTGGCTGGAGGAGCGGGGCACGTTCGCCCTCGCCCTCGACGCCGACAAACGCCCGGTGGACGCGGTGTGCTCGAACGTCGGGCACTGCCTGTGGACGGGCATCGTCGATCCCGAGCTGGCCCCGCTGGTCGCCGACCGCCTGCTCGCCCCGGATTCCTTCTCGGGCTTCGGTGTGCGGACGATGGCGACCTCGATGGCCGCCTACAACCCGGTCAGCTACCACAACGGCTCGGTCTGGCCCCATGACAACGCCATCGCCGCCGCCGGCCTCGCCCGCTACGGGATGGTCGACCACGCCAACCGGATCATCAAGGGCCAGCTGGCGGCGGCCGCGCACCAACGGGGCGCCCTGCCGGAGCTCTTCGCCGGCTTCAGCATCGACGAGCTCGGCGTCCCCGCCGGCTACCCCACGTCGTGCTCGCCCCAGGCGTGGGCCGCGGCCGCACCGCTGCTGTGGCTGCGAGCCATGCTGCGCCTCGACCCGCAGGCGGTGT
>DMTU01000229.1:7914-8811 GCA_003476595.1 Acidimicrobiaceae bacterium
GGGTGTGGCTCGAGCCGACCCTGCTCGACTCGATGGCCCGGCTCCGGGTCGAGGGCATCCGGGTCGCCGGCTGCACCCTGACCGTGACCGTCGAGGGCGGCGAGGTCGAGGTGGCGGGTGCCGACGGGCTCGACGTCATTCCCGGTGCCCGACCGGTCCTCCCCCTGGCCGCTCCTGCGCCTCCCCCGCGCTGATCCTCAGGGCGCGCCGGCGACCTCGATGCGATCGGTCGCCCAGTCCCGGGCCGCCTCGAGCGCGGCGCGGGCCTTCTCCTCGAGCTCCTCCGGCTCGAGGCCGTGCGCCGGGTAGGAGGCGACCCCGGCGCGGAAGCGTCGGGAGCGACCGCCCTCGAGCAGGTTCCGACGGACCCGCTCCGCGGTCCAGACGGCGCCGTTCTCGCCGGTGTCCTCGAGGATGCAGACGAAGGCGTGTCCGTCGAGGTGGCCGGCCACGTCGGCCTCCCGCAGGGTCCGCCGCAGCACCGCGGCCACGGCGTCGGCCGGCACGAGCGCGGTGGTGGACCCGTCGGGGGCCATGTCGTAGGCCTCGAAGCACACCACCGACAGGGGGCGCAGCGCCCGACGGGCGACGGCCACGCGGCCCCGCAGGGTGGTGAGCAGGAACTCCGGCCCGAGCATGCCGCTGCCGCCGGCGGGAGGACCCGATTCGAAGATCGCCCGGATCGGATCGACGTCGTCGTCGACCTCGGGGGCAGCCGGTGCGACGGTCCCGGTCAGCACCGGCTCCGACGGCTGGGGAGCCGGCTCGTGCTCCTCCGGGTCCTCGATCAGGACGAGCACGGCCACGAGGGCGCTGGCGACGCCGGCGACCACGGCCGGGACGGCTGCAGCGGTGACCACGGCGAGCACGCCCGCCACGCCGGCGACCACGGCGGCC
>DMTU01000229.1:8881-14069 GCA_003476595.1 Acidimicrobiaceae bacterium
GGCGGCCGCCACGACGGCCCAGCGTCCCCCCGCCCGGCTCACCCCCGCCGTCCCATCGTCACTCGCTGACCAGGTCGAGGATCTCGCCCATGATCTTGGTGAGGTCGAAGTCCTTCGGCGTGTACACGGCGGCCACGCCCGCGTCGGTGAGCACGCTCCGGTCGTCCTCGGGGATGATGCCACCGGCGATGACGGGTGCGTCGCTGCCCGCCTCACGGATGAGGCGCACCGTCTCGGGCACCAGCTCCAGGTGGCTGCCGGACAGGATCGAGAGCCCGATGGCGTCGACGTCCTCGTCGGCGGCGACCTGGGCGATCTGGGCCGGCGTCAGGCGGATGCCCTGGTAGATGACCTCGAAGCCGGCGTCGCGGGCGGCGACCGCGATCTGCTCGGCGCCGTTGGAGTGGCCGTCGAGGCCGGGCTTGGCCACGAGCAGGCGGGGCGGGCCCGACGGGCGGGCCTTGATCTTCTCGGCCACGTCGCGCAGGCCCTGGCTCGTGCCGTGGCCGGCCGCGGCGGCGACGCCGGTGGGCGCCCGGTACTCGCCGAACACCTCGCGCAGCAGGCCCGACCACTCGCCGGTCGTGCCGCCGGCGTGGGCCAGGTCGATGGTGGCCGGCATGATGTTCTCGCCCGACTCGGCCACCCGGCGCAGCTCGTCGAGGCTGCGCTTCACGGCGTCGTTGTCCCGTTCGGATCGCCACTGCTGCACGTCGGCGATGAGCATGTCCTGCACGCCGGGATCGACCTTCATGATCGAGTCCTCGCCGCCGAGGGGCGACGGCGCGGTCTCGGTGTAGGCGTTGACGCCGACCACGACCTGGTCGCCGGACTCGATGCGCCGAATCCGCTCGGCGTGGCTGCGGACGAGGCGACCCTTCATCTCGTCGATGGCCTCGAAGGCGCCGCCGAGGTCGAGGATGTCGGTCATCTCGGCCCACGAGGCCTCGACCAGCTCGGCGGTGAGGCCCTCCATCACGTGGGACCCGTCGAAGATGTCCTCGTACTCGAGCAGATCGGTCTCGTGGGCCAGCACCTGCTGCACCCGCAGCGACCACTGCTGGTCCCACGGGCGGGGCAGGCCGAGCGCCTCGTTCCAGGCCGGCAGCTGGATCGACCGGGCCCGGGCGCTCTTGGACAGCGTGACGCCGAGGGCCTCGAGCACGATGCGCTGCACGTTGTTCTCGGCCTGCTGCTCGGTGAGGCCGAGGCTGTTCACCTGCACGCCGTAGCGGAACCGCAGGGCCTTGTCGTCGGTGACGCCGTAGCGCTCGCGCCCGATGCGCTCCCACAGCTGGGTGAAGGCCCGCATCTTCGCCGTCTCCTCGACGAAGCGGATGCCGGCGTTGACGAAGAAGGAGATGGAGCCGAACACCTGGGCGAAGCGGTCTTCGTCGACCTGGCCCGACTCCTTGACCGCGTCGAGCACCCCGATGGCGTTGGCGAGGCTGTAGGCGATCTCCTGCACCGGCGTCGCCCCGGCCTCCTGCAGGTGGTAGCTGCAGACGTTCATCGGGTTCCACTTCGGGATCCACTCGGCGCAGAAGGCGATCATGTCGACGATGAGCCGGCGGCTCGGGACCGGCGGGAAGATGTAGGTCCCCCGCGACAGGTACTCCTTGACGATGTCGTTCTGCGTGGTGCCGCGCAGCGCCTTGGACTCGATGCCCTTCTTCTCGGCGTTGGCCACGTACAGGCCGAGCATCCACGCCGCCGGCGCGTTGATGGTCATCGACGTGTTCATCTGGTCCTGGGGGATGCCTTCGAGGAGCGTGTCCATGTGCCCGAGGTGGGCCACCGGCACGCCGACCTTGCCCACCTCGCCACGGGCAAGGATGTGATCGCTGTCATAGCCGGTCTGGGTNNGGGTGGGCAGGTCGAAGGCGATCGACAGGCCGGTCTGCCCCCTGGCCAGGTTCGTGCGGTACAGCTCGTTGCTGGCCTTCGCGGTGGAGTGACCCGAATAGGTCCGCATCATCCAGGGGCGGTCACGCTCATGTCGCACGTCGGCCATGGCGCCATTCTCGGGCACCGGCGCACGCACCCGCCACCTGGGACGGCCCGTGCTCCGGAGCAGCTGCGCCGCTCAGGGCGCGTCGGTCAGCAGCTCGGCGTAGCGGTCGAGCAGGGGCAGCACCGTGTCGGCGTCGCCGGGAGGCAGGCCGAAGACCGCCCGGGAGACACCGGCCGACGCCAGCTCCTCCAGCGCCTCGGGACGAGCAGGGGTCGCGAACTGGCCCAGCTCCACCGTGGCCGGGTCGCGGTCGACGGCCTCGCACGCCGCCCGCAGGCCGTCGAGCTGGTCGACGAGGGCGTGGCGGCCGGCGATCGGCATCCACCCGTCGCAGAACTCGGCGATGTGGGCGAAGGTCTTGGGTCCGGCGGCCCCGCCGAGGATCACCGGCGGGTGCGGCCGTTGGACCGGCTTCGGCCACGACCACGACGGTTCGAGGTGGACGTGTCCACCGTCGAAGCTCGCCTCGTCCTGCGTCCAGAGCTGCTTGCAGGTGAGCACCCGCTCCCGCAGCACCTCGCGCCGGTCCGCGTAGCGCACGCCGTGGTGGGCGAGCTCCTCCTTGTTCCAGCCGTAGCCGATGCCGAAGAGGAACCGTCCTGCGGAGATCCGGTCGACGGTCGCCACCTCCTTCGCCAGCCAGATCGGGTCGCGCTGGGCGACCAGGCAGATCCCGGTCCCGAGCTTCAGCGTGGACGTGACGGCGGCGCAGGCACCGAGGCTGATCAGGCTGTCGTGCGTCCGCCAGTACTCCTCGGGGAGCGGCGGGGTCCCCTCCCGGCCGCCCCAGGGGGTCGCCCGTGAGGTCGGGATGTGGGAGTGCTCGGGGAACCACAGCGACTCGAAGCCCCGGGCCTCGACCTCCCTGGCCAGCGTGACCGGATCGATGGCCTTGTCGGTCGGGAACATCATGACGCCGAGGTGCATGTCGGCACCGTAGGGGCCGGCGCGAGCTCAGGTCCGCAGCATCCTCGACACGGCAGACATGACCTCTTCGACCTTGGCGTCGAACTCGTCCACGGCAGCCTCCTCGCGGCCGGAGGTGGCCTCGGCCGCATCCTTCACGCAGTGGCGGATGTGCTCGTCGAGCAACCCCATGCCCACGCCCTGGAGCGCCTTGGTGACCGACGCGATCTGCGTGAGCACGTCGATGCAGTAGGTGTCCTCGTCGACCATCCGCTGCAACCCGCGCACCTGGCCCTCGATGCGCCGGAGGCGAGCCTGGTACTGGTCCTTGTTCATCGTGTAGCCGGGCATCTGACCATCATACCAGATAGGGGTTGGGGGTATAGGACAACGGTGGTACGGTGAACGCATGCGCACCAGGGTCGATCTCCCCGTCGAAGGCATGACCTGCGCGGCGTGCTCCGCTCGCATCTCCCGAGGCCTCAACAAGCTCGACGGCGTCGAGAACGCCAACGTGAGCCTGGCGTCGGCCCGGGCCACCGTGATCTTCGACGACGAGCGACTGGCCAGCGACGACTTCGAAGCCGTCATCACCAAGCTGGGCTACTCCGTTCCCGAGGAGGCCGATCACGAGGCAGCCGAGGCCGAGTGGATCCGCACGATCACCCGACGACTCGTGATCGCTGCCGTGCTCAGCGTGCCCGTCGTGCTGCTCTCGATGATCCCGGCGCTGCAGTTCGACGGTTGGGCGTGGGTCGTGTTCGCCCTCACCAGCCCGATCGTGTTCGTGAGCGGCATCGGGTTCCACCGGGCTGCGCTGCTGAACGCCCGGCACGGCGCCGCCACCATGGACACGCTCGTGTCCATCGGCACCCTCGCCGCCTACCTGTGGTCCGCCGTCGCCCTGATCTTCCTCGGCGCCGGCGACAGCACCATGGACATGGCCGGCATGGGCGATCCCGCCACCGGCGACGCCCACGTCTACTTCGAGACCGCCGCCGTCATCATCACCCTGATCCTGCTCGGCAAGTGGTTCGAGGCCCGGGCCAAGCGCCGCAGCGGCGAGGCCATCCGCGCCCTCGCCGACCTCGGCGCCCGCACCGCCACGCTCGAGGACGGCAGCGAGATCGCCGTCGACGACCTCGCCGTCGGCATGCGCTTCATCGTGAAGCCCGGCGAGAAGGTCCCCACCGACGGCCGCATCGTCGACGGCGCGGCGGCGCTCGACGAGTCCATGCTCACCGGCGAGCCCGTGCCGGTCGACAAGTCGGTCGGCGACGAGGTCATCGGCGCCACCGTGAGCACCGACGGGCGCTTGGTCGTCGAGGCCACCCGGGTCGGCGCCGACACCGCGCTCGCCCAGATCGTCCGCATGGTCGAGGAGGCCCAGGGCAGCGCCGCCCCCGTGCAGCGCCTGGCCGATCGGGTCGCCGCCGTCTTCGTGCCCGTCGTGCTCCTGATCGCGACCGCCACCCTCGCCGGCTGGTTCCTCACCGGGCACGGCGCCGACGACGCGTTCACCGCCGCCGTCGCCGTCCTCATCATCGCCTGCCCCTGCGCCCTCGGCCTGGCCACTCCCACCGCGATCATGGTCGGCACCGGACGGGGCGCCCAGATGGGCGTGCTCATCAAGGGCGGCGAGATCCTCGAGCGCACCCGTTCCGTGGACACCGTCGTGTTCGACAAGACCGGCACGCTCACCGAAGCCCGCATGCAGCTGGTCTCGGCCGAGTCGCTCGACCCTGACGTCGACCATGCCGTGCTCCTGCGCCGGGCCGCGTCGCTCGAGGCCATGAGCGAGCACCCGATCGCCGCGGCCATCGCCGCCGCCACCACCGACCACCGCCCCGTGGAGGGGTTCCGCAACCTCGCCGGCAAGGGCGTGCACGGCACGGTCGACGGCGTCGAGGTCCTGGTCGGACGTCGCCTGCTCTTCGACGAGGTCCCGCCCGAGGTCGAGGCCGCCGCTGCCGCCCAGGAGGCCGAAGGCCGCACCGCGGTGCTCGCCGGCTGGGACGGGCGGGCCCGAGGCGTGCTCGCCGTGTCCGACACCGTGAAGCCGAGCGCGGTCGAGGCCGTCTCGGCGCTGCGCGAGATGGGGCTCGAGACGGTGCTGCTCACCGGCGACAACCGCCGCACGGCCGAGGCCGTCGCCGCCCAGGTCGGCATCACCACCGTGCTGGCCGAGGTGCTGCCCGACGACAAGCTCGCCGAGGTCCGCCGCCTGCAGGACGCCGGCCGGGTCGTGGCCATGGTCGGCGACGGCGT
>DMTU01000098.1:0-2351 GCA_003476595.1 Acidimicrobiaceae bacterium
TCGCGGGCGATGCGGACCCGCTCCTCCTGGACGGCGAGCTCGGCGGTGGCCGCCTGCTCCCGCTCGGCCCGCTCGGCGCGCGCCTCGACCTCGGCCAGGTACGCGCCCCGGTTCCGCACGCTGTCGCCGATCGTCCACGCCGTGGCGAAGACGATCACGTTGCCCACCACCGCGATGGCCGGCAGCTGCTCCTCGTCGGCGACCACGCCCGTGGCCATGACCGCGACGAGGGCGGCACCGATGATCAGGCCGACGCGCAGCGATCGGGGCCGGTCGACGTGCGCAGCGAGGGAGTAGATGGCGATCAGGACCGCCAGGCTGGTGCCGGCATCGACGTAGTCGAGGACCCAGAAGGGCACGGTGAGGGCGGCGACGGTCCAGGCCACCTGCTCGGGCCAGCGGCGGCGGACGGCGATCGGCAGCCAGACCCCGATGGTGAGCAGCACGCCGAGCACGTCGACGTCCCGGTTCGACGTGGCGAACGACTCCTCGTCGATGGTCACCAGCCCGATGACGCTGATCGTGCCCAGCCCGAGCGCGAGCAGGGCGTCCCACACCTGGGGGCGATCACGAAGCCACTGGACGGGGTGTCGCAGCACGTCCGAACGGTACCGGCGGTCAGCGGCCGGGTCGTCAGCCGGGGGGATGACCCGGTGGTCCGCCCGTGGGAGGAGCGCTCAGGCGGCGGCCAGCGGGGTGTGGGCGGGGTCGACGCGCTCGTCGGCCGACGGCGGCCCCGGCGGGGTGCCCTCGCCGAACGGCGAACCGCCGAGCGCCTCGCGGCCGTGCTCGGTCGTCCAGGCCGACAGGTCGGGGCCGGCGGGCACGATGCCGGTGGGGTTCACGTCGGTGTGGACCTCGTAGTAGTGGCGCTTGATGTGGTCGAAGTCGATCGTGTCGCCGAAGCCGGGCGTCTGGAACAGGTCGCGGGCGTAGGCCCACAGCACCGGCATCTCGCTGAGCTTCTGGCGGTTGCACTTGAAGTGCGTCTGGTACACGGCATCGAAGCGGGCCAGGGTGGTGAACAGCCGCACGTCGGCCTCGGTGATGGCGTCGCCCATGAGGTAGCGCCGGCCCTCGAGTCGATCGGACAGCCAGTCGAGCCGGTCGAACAGCCGGTGGTAGGCGTCCTCGTAGCTGGCCTGGTTGCCGGCGAAGCCGCACTCGTAGACGCCGTTGTTGACGTCGCGGTAGACGAGCTCCATGACCTCGTCCATCTCGGCCCGGAGGGCTTCGGGGTACAGGTCGGGGGCGCCGGGCCGGTGGTGCTCGCGCCACTCGGTGGACAGGTCGAGGGTGATCTGGGGGTAGTCGTTGGTGACGACCTCGCCGGTCGAGACCTCCACGATGGCCGGCACGGTGATCCCCTTGTCGTAGCCCGGGTCCCGGGCGAAGTAGGCCTCCTGCAGGCGCTCGATGCCGAGCACCGGGTCCACCTCCCCGGGGTCGAGGTCGAAGGTCCAGCTGCGTTCGTCGTGGGTCGGTCCGCACACGCCCATCGACAGCACGTCCTCGAGGCCGAGCAGCCGGCGCACGATGATCGACCGGTTCGCCCACGGGCAGGCCCGGGCCACGACCAGGCGGTAGCGGCCCGGCTCGACCGGGTAGCCGCCGCGCCCGTCCGCGGTGATGCGCGTCGCGAGGTAGCTGGTGTCGCGCTCGTACCCGTCGGACTCGATGTAGGAGGGCATGGCCCCAGCCCTACCCCTGCGGGGGACCCATCACCCGTCGCCCCGGGCGCCCTCGACCCGCTCGTAGAGCATCCGCAGCGGCGCGGAGGTCGCACCGTGGACGAGGGTGCTGGACGCGACGACGAGCGCGGTCACCGGCCACACCACCTCGGCCGCGGCGTGCTCCTCGTGGGCGAGGGTGGCGAAGAACAGGGCGGCGGCACCCATCGGGCCGAACCAGCCGTAGAACGCCGCGCTCGACCAGCCGAGGCCGAGCAGCGGTCGCATCGCCAGCACCACGGGCAGCCGGCGCAGCACCAGGACCCCGACCGTGAAGGTCACGACCGGCCAGCCGAGATCCCGCCACGCAGCCCAGGGCAGCAGCACGCCGAGCAGCAGGAACAGCGGCAGCACGAGCACCCGGTTGATCCCCTCGTCGACCTCGCGCTCCTGCTCGTAGATCGAGGAGCCGACCTGGCGGTTGTAGGCGAGGCCGGCGACGTACACGGCGAGGATGCCGTCGCCGTGGGCCAGGTTCACGAGCCCGAGCACCGCCACGGCCAGCACGAGCGTGAACACGAAGAAGGCCGAGTCCTCGATGTCGTGGGCTTCGTCGAGTCGCCGGAAGCACTCGCCGGCGGCGGTGCCGAGTGCGGCACCGAGGACGACGGCGATGGCCGC
>DMTU01000098.1:2498-2878 GCA_003476595.1 Acidimicrobiaceae bacterium
ACGGCGATGGCCGCGGCGAGGAGCCCCTCGACCGCGAACCGCCCGACGCCGTCGTCGAGGACGAGCACGGTGCCGGCGACCACTAGGGGGAGGGCGAGGCCATCGTTGATCCCGGACTCGACCGACAGCAGCCCCCGGACGCGGTGGGGCAGGGCGCGGGTGGCGGGGTCGCCGGTCACGACGCTGGACGACAGCACCGGGTCGGTGGGGGCGAGCACGCCGCCGAGCAGCACCGCGGCACCGAGGCCCACGCCGAGCACCGCCCAGGCGAGTCCGGCCACGATCGAGGCCATCGCCACCATCCCGACCGTCACCATCCACCCGACCGGCCCGAGCAGGGCGCGCACGTCGGACCACGGGAAGCGCAGGGCGACGGCCAT
>DMTU01000098.1:3001-3349 GCA_003476595.1 Acidimicrobiaceae bacterium
GCGACGGCCATCAGGGCCACCGCCACCACGACCTCGCTGACCGCGTGCAGGATCGCCGGCCCCTCGTCGAGGTCGGCGACCGCGAGGACCTCGGGGCCCAACACGACCCCGAGGACGAGGGCGAGGAGCGGTGCCGTCACCGGGAGGTACCGGATCAGCCGGGACGCGAACACCACGGCGACGCCGAGGCCGCCGATCGCCACCAGCGCGAGGTCCAGGTCCACGTCGGGCGCACTACCCGGGTAGGGAGCGCGCCATGTCTGCCCACACCGCCCCCGTGGTCCTCTTCGACGTCGACGGGACCCTGACCGACACCAACTACCTCCACACGCTGGCGTGGCGCCGGGC
>DMTU01000098.1:3515-5770 GCA_003476595.1 Acidimicrobiaceae bacterium
GGCGCGTCGGGCACCAAGCTGATGGAGGACTGCATCGGTCGGGAGGACGAGGACGTGAAGTCGGCGTGGCGCTCGCACTTCGAGCAGCTCGCGCCCGAGGTGCAGGCCTTCCCCGGGGCTCGCGACCTGATCCGCACCGTGCAGGACCGCGGTGGCCGGGCGGTGCTGGCCACGTCCTCGCCGGAGGACCTGGTCGCCCACCACCTGCGGGCTCTCGACCTCGACGAGTCCGACCTCGGGGGCATCACCACCGACACCGACGTGGCGCAGGCCAAGCCGGCACCGGACGTGTTCCTCACCGCGCTGGCGAAGGCCGACGGGACCCCGTCGCAGGCGCTCGTCGTCGGCGACACGGCCTGGGACCTGCAGGCGGCCAAGGCCGCGGGCATCGGCGCCCTCGCCGTCCGCACCGGCGGTTGGGGCCACGACGAGCTGGTCCAGGCCGGCGCCGTGGAGGTCCACGACGACGTGGGCACGCTCCGTCGCGACCTGGAGACATCGGCCCTTGGCGATCTGCTGCGCGCCGGCTGACGCGCGGTGCGACGAGGCCGCCGGGTTGGCAGGATGTGCCCGCACAACATCCGACCCAGGGGGAACACGCGATGTCGACCATTGCCAGCACAGCCGACGTCATCCGCACGCACGCGAAGGAACGGGGCGACAAGGTCGCCATCGTCCAGGACGAGCACCGCCAGACGTGGGCCGAGCTCGACCGTCGCTCCAACCGCGTGGCCAACGCCCTCGCCGCGGCCGGGGTCGGCCCGGAGGACCGCGTCGCGTTCATCGACAAGAACGGCTACGAGTACTTCGAGGTGTTCTTCGGCTGCGCCAAGCTGAACGCGGTCACGGTCAACGTCAACTGGCGCCTGGCCCCGCCCGAGATCGCATGGATCGTCAACAACGCCGAAGCCAAGGTGTTCTTCTTCGGCGAGGAGTTCGCCGACGCCGTCGCCCAGATCCGGGGCGACCTCCGTTCGGTCGCCACGTTCGTGTGCCTCGGTGACGACGATCGCTTCGACACCTACGAGACCTGGCTCAGCGACGACACCACCGATCCCGGGATCGAGGCGGCCGGTGCCGACGTGGCCTTCCAGCTCTACTCCTCGGGCACCACGGGCCTGCCCAAGGGCGTGATGCTGTCGAACGACAACCTCTTCGCCCTCGCCCCGGACGCCGCGGACATCTGGGGGTTCCACCACTCGATGGTGAACATGGTGGCCATGCCGCTGTTCCACATCGGCGGCGCCGGCTGGGCCGTGGCCGGCATGTACTTCGGCGCCACTTCGGTGATCGTCCGCGAGATCGACCCGGCCGCGCTCATCGACCTCATCGGCACGCACCACATCACCCATGCCTTCCTGGTCCCGGCCGTGTTCCAGTTCATGTTGATGATGCCCAACGTGGGCGACGGCGACTACTCGAGCCTCGAGTACCTGGTGTACGGCGCCTCGCCGATCACCGAGGAGGTCCTGGCCGGTTCGGTCACGACCTTCGGCTGCAAGTTCGCCCAGGCCTACGGGCTCACCGAGACGACCGGCGCCATCGTCACCCTCCCGCCCGAGGACCACGACCCCGACGGGCCCAACGCGCACCGCCTCCGATCGGCCGGCAAGGCGAACGGCAACGTCGAGCTGCGGATCGTGGATCCCGACAGCTTCGAGGACGTGCCCACCGGCGAGGTCGGCGAGATCCTCACCCGCTCCAACCAGAACATGGTCGGGTACTGGCGGAACCCGGAGGGCACGGAGGCCGCCTACGTCGACGGGGACTGGTTCCGGACCGGCGACGTCGGCTACCTCGACGAGGAGGGCTACCTCTACATCCACGACCGGGTGAAGGACATGATCGTGTCCGGCGGCGAGAACGTGTACCCCGCCGAGGTCGAGAACGCCCTCATGAAGCACCCGGGCATCGCGGACGTGGCCGTCATCGGCGTGCCGGACGACAAGTGGGGCGAGGTGGGCAAGGCGATGGTGGTGAAGGCGGAGGGTCAGGACCCCAGCCCGGAGGAGATCATCGCCTACGCCCGCGAGCAGCTGGCCGGGTTCAAGGTGCCGAAGTCCGTGGACTTCATCGCCGAGATCCCCCGCAACCCCACTGGCAAGATGCTCAAGAAGGACCTGCGTGCCCCGTTCTGGGAGGGCCGCGAGCGCAACGTGAACTGAAACATGGCGGTCTGCTTCGCAGCGCCGCCACACGCGCAACGGCCCGGGGCAGTGCCCCGGGCCGTGTCGCGCGTACGCCTGGCAGTTCTG
>DMTU01000152.1:0-245 GCA_003476595.1 Acidimicrobiaceae bacterium
CAGCTGTTCAACTACCTCACCGGGTTCAGCAGCGCCGTGGACTACGAGAAGCTCGTCGTTGCGCCGGACCACCTGCGCCGCCGCTTCGAGGAGCTGATCGCCGGCGAAGCCGAGCACGGCAGCGACGGGCGCATCGTGGCGAAGATGAACAGCCTCTCCGACCCGGCGATGATCGACGCGCTCTACGCGGCAGCGGCTGCCGGCGTGGAGATCAACCTCGTCGTGCGGGGCATCTGCTGCCTGCG
>DMTU01000152.1:545-736 GCA_003476595.1 Acidimicrobiaceae bacterium
CGACCGCTGCACCTCATCGGGTCCGCCGACCTCATGACCCGCAACATCAACCGCCGGGTGGAGGCGCTCACGCCGGTCGAGGCGCCCGAGCTCCAGGAGCGGCTCGACGAGGTCCTCGACATCAACCTCGCCGACGACCAGCTGGCGTGGTCCCTGGACGGCGACGGCCGTTGGCGGCGCGAGCTCGGCGC
>DMTU01000152.1:951-1487 GCA_003476595.1 Acidimicrobiaceae bacterium
GCGCTCCAGGAGGCGGCGCTGGCGCGCTCACGGCGGGCGGACCGCATGGACGGATCGGCGGTCGTCCCGCTCCGCTGAGTCTTCAGCGATCGTTCACCACGCCGGCGTGCGCTCGTCGTCCGCCGGCGACGTGGGGATGGTCCGCTGTCCCCATGCAGGGAACGGAGGTGCCGACCGCTCGGGAGGCGATGCACTGGGCGTTCCGACCTGCCCCGCTCGACCTCGGCCCGGTGACCGTCGAGGTCCACGGGACGCCGGCGATCGAGGCGTTGTGGCGGCTGGCGGATGCCATCGAACCGCACACCTCGGCGGGTGCGACGGTGATCCTGGACCTCGACGGCCTCGTGCTCACGTCCTCGAGGACGATGCGCGGCTTCATCGCACACCTGAACGCACGCGGGATGGCATCGAACACCGTGCTGCGCTGCAGCCGCTCGACCGGGCGGAAGCTGCTCCGTCGCTGGGCCGGCAGCTCGATGCCGATCGTGGGGCGCGACGCGAGGGGACGGTGAAGGTGGAGCGGGTGACGGGAATCG
>DMTU01000152.1:1635-6221 GCA_003476595.1 Acidimicrobiaceae bacterium
CCCGCGTTCTCAGCTTGGGAAGCACGGCTGGCGACGCCATCCCCATGGACACTGGGCTCCAGCGCTTCCCGATCGGGTCGGAACCGCCTGTGGGAAGCCGGTGGGAAATCGAGTGGGCCCACCGGCGCTAGACCAGCGCTAGACCGAGGCGGCGTGCGGGCGAGGTGTTGGGCAGGCATGGGCAACGTTGCCGAAACGCTGTCCTGCGAGCATCGCCCCATGCGCTCCATCCCGATCGTCTCGCTGGCCGGAGATCCTGCTGCAGTGGCTGCCGCCGTCGGCGCCGCATGTCGGGAGGTGGGCTTCGTGGTCGTGGTCGACCACGGCATCGACCAGGCGGTGGTCGACGAGGCCCTGACGCAGTCGCAGCGGTTCTTCGCCCTGCCGGCCGAGCGGAAGCAGGAGCTGGCCGACTCCGGGATCGCTGATCGCGGCTGGTTCCCGATGGGGGGACAGTCGCTCGACCCCGGCAGCCCCTATGACCTGTCCGAGTACGTGATGCTCGGACGGGACCTCGGCCCCGACCACCCCGAGGTCCAGGCCGGCACGCCGATGTACGGACCGAACCCGTGGCCCACCGGCCTTCCGGGCTGGCGGGAGGCGATGACGGCGTACCACCAGGCCGCCGATGACCTGTGCCGTCTCATCCTCGGCCACATGGCGCAGTCCCTCGACCTGGCCGTCGAGCACTTCGAGGAGTACGCCGGTGATCCGATCTCGACGCTCAGGCTGGCGCACTACGTGCCCATGCCCCCGGATCGGCGGGCCGGTCAGTTCGGCGTCGGTGCCCACACAGACTGGGGCGCCATCTCGGTCGTCCACCAGGGAGGGGTCGGTGGTCTGCAGGTCAGCTCGGCCGGGGACTGGATCGACGTGCCCGTGGTCGACGGAGGTCTCGTCGTGAACCTCGGCGACATGGTGCAGCGCTGGACGAACGACCGGTTCCTCTCCAACACCCACCGGGTCGTGAACCCGGTGGACCAGGAGCGGTTCTCCCTCGTGCTCTTCTTCGACCTCGACTATCACGCCCGCATCGAGGTGCTCGACGTCTGCACAGGGGTCGACGACCCGGCCCGGTACGAGCCGGTCGTGGCGGGGGAGTGGTTGATGGAGCGGTTCGAGGCCTCGCTCGCCGTCGGCTGAGCCCGTCAGCTGTCGATCACCAGCTCGGTGATGTCGTCGTCGCCGTCCATCGTGAAGCGGTAGGCCAGGTCGGCGACGCCGCCCGGGAAGTCCCCCACGATCCGGTTGAAGACCACCCAGCGCTCGTCGTCCACGCGCTCGTACCCGAGGAGCTCGGTCGTGTAGTGGAACTCTGCGCCGTCGTGCTCGAGGAAGGCCCGGATCTGGGCGGTCCCCCGGTAGGTGCGGTCCTCGTCGACGACGGCGGCATCGGCGCCGAAGGACCGCAGGGCGGTGTCGGTGTCGCGGGCGACGTGGGCGGCGAGGTAGCTGTCGATGGAAGCGGGTAGCGCTGCCGGATCGATCCTGGTCGGTGAGGCCATCTCGGCACCGTGCACGACTCCACCCGGAGAGGGTCAAGCGCTGGACTCTGCCCGGGGGGAGGGCTCACAGTGGCCCTCGTGCTCTCGATCGGCGAGTTCTCCCGCCTCACGCACCTGAGCGTCCGCGCCCTCCGCCGCTACCACGACGTCGGCCTGCTCGAGCCGGCCCGGGTCGACCGCTCGAGCGGGTACCGGTACTACGCCGTGGACCAGGTCCCCGCAGCGCAGGTGATCCACCGCCTGCGCGAGCTCGACGTCCCCGTCGCCGACGTCCGACGCATCATGCGCTCCCCGGACCCGGCGGAGCGTGCAGAGCTCGTCGCCGACCACCTGCGGCGGCTCGAATCGAAGCTGGACCGGACGCGCGCGGCGGTGGAGTCGCTCCAGCGGCTGCTCCAGCCCGAGCCGGTGGACGTGGACGTCGAGGTGCGCGACATGCCGGCCATGACGGTGGCCGCCATCGAGGACGACGTGGACCGGGACGACGTCCTCGACTGGTACGCCGGTGCGATGGCCGAGCTGGACGCCGTGGTGAGCGAGCGCACAGGCAGCCCAGGAGGCCTGTACGACAACGCCCTCTTCGAGAACGGCCGTGGACGCCTGCTGGTGTACCGACCGACGGTCGACCCCCCGCAGGTGGGCCGTGTGCACCCCGCCACCTTGCCGGCCTGCGAGCTG
The DNA here is from genome assembly GCA_003476595.1 of Acidimicrobiaceae bacterium. Classification (GTDB taxonomy): domain Bacteria; phylum Actinomycetota; class Acidimicrobiia; order Acidimicrobiales; family Salinilacustritrichaceae; genus Salinilacustrithrix. The sequence goes on from DMTU01000152.1 coordinate 3,819, forward strand.
GCCGTGACCACCCACCATGGCGAGCACCACGACATCGACGTCACCTACGGCCAGCTCGGCAGCTGGGTGGACAACGCACTCGCGTGGGGCGACGCCGTCCGCGAGACCTACCTCGTCGGGCCGCAGGACACCGACGACCCATCCGCATGGCGCACCGAGATCGGCTGGCCCGTGTTCCGGCTGGGGCGCTGACCGGAGGGCGTCAGCCGGCGAGGTGCGCGGCCCGACGTTCGAAGAGCTCCTCGGCAGCGGCCTGTGCGTCGGCCTGCACGGCGTTGACATCGACCGTCAGGACGGAGCCGTCAGCGACCAGCCTCAGACCGTCCACCCACACGTCGGCGACGTCGTGGCCCGATGCGCTGAAGACGAGGTGCGCGGCGACGTTGAAGTGCGGCCCCGAGAGCACAGGCACGAAGTGCGGCTGGCGCAGGTCCACGGTCACGAGGTCGGCTCGCTTGCCGGGCTCGAGCGTCCCCACCAGGTCCCCGATGCCGAGGGCACGGGCGCCGGCTGCGGTGGCCATGTCGAGGATGTCCCACGGGTCGCCGGTGGTCGGATCCAGCGTCGACACCTTCTGGAGCAGCGAGGCGAACTTCAGCTCCTCGACCATGTCGAGGTTGTTGTTCTCCTTCTCACCGTCAGTGCCGAGCCCCACGGTGACGCCCATGCGTCGCATGTCGCCGACCCGGGCCGGACCCGAGGACAGCTTCATGTTCGAGCAGGGGCAGTGCGCCACGCTCGTGCCCGTCTCGGCCAGCAGCGCGAGCTCCCGGTCGTCGAGCCAGACGCAGTGCGCGATCACCGTTCGGGGTCCGAGGATGCCTCGGTTGAACATCTCCTCGATGGGACGTCGACCGAAGCGGGACAGCGACTCCTGGACCTCCCAGATGGTCTCGCTCGAGTGGGTGTGGATGCCCGTGTCGAACTCCTCGGCCAGCTCGGCGGCGGCATGGAAGGCGTCGGGCGTGCAGTAGAAGAGGTGCTCCAGGCCGAGCCACGTGCGGACGCGGCCGCCCGCAGCGCTGCGATGGGTCTCGAGCAGCGCCCGGTTCGACTCGATCGACTCGAAGTAGTCGTAGCCCTCCACGTCGGCGACGTAGGGCGCCAGCGTCGCCCGCGTGCCGAGCGTGGTCGCCGCCTCCGCCGAGCCCTCCATGTACCGCCACATGTCGAGCACCGAGGTGGTCCCGAACCGCAGCCCCTCCGTGTACGCCAGGTAGGAAGCGGCGCGTGCGATCTCGGGCGTCACCACGGCGTGGGCCGGGTCGACGTAGGACTGCAGCCAGTCCCACAGCGACATCGACTCGGCGGTGCCGCGCAGCAGCCCGCTGTGCAGGTGCGTGTTCTGCAGGCCCGGGATGACGGCGTGCCCGGTGGCATCGACGACCTCCGCACCGGCTGCGTCCGGATGGCGGTCGACCTCCTCGACGGGCCCGACGGCGACGATGGTGTCGCCCAAGATGAGGACCGAGCCGGGGTCGTGTACCTGCTTGTCGCCCTCCATGGGAAGGACGACGCCGCCCCGGACGAGGGTCGCAGCCCTGCTGCCTTCGCTCATGACCACCAGCTCCTGACGTGGTGACGGAACCGGTCGCGCTCGCCGCGCACGGCCCAACGGATGGGGTGCAGGTCGCCGTGCGCGTCCTGCTCGTGGAAGTCGGCCGCCTGTCGCCAGGCCAGCCAGCGGCGGTCGACCACGGTGACGCCCCACGTCGGACCGGGCTCGGCGACGACGGTGGCGGGCAGCTCGGCGATCTCGACGACGGACGGGTCGACGGCGGCCATGGCGGCCAGCAGGTCGTGGCACGGGCACTCGCCGGGCGTGCAGAACGAACCGCCCTTGGCCCGGTAGAAGTCGAACAGGGGAGCGACGAAGCGGGCACCGTCGCTGCGCTCCTCGTGGAGCAGCTCCACGTCCTGCGGTCCGAGCGTCGCGGTCTGGGTGGCGTCGAGCCCGACGAGCAACGGCGGCTGGCGCCAGGATGCCGAGAGCACGGTGTGGGCGGCGATGGGGTCGTGCGCGACGTTGGCCTCGGCGCCGGGCAGGGCGTTGCCGGGGTCCGCGGAGGCCCCGCCCATGACGACGATGTCGGCCCAGCGACTGGCGAACGACGGATCTCGAGAGATGGCATCGGCGACGTTGGTGAGCGGCCCGAGCGTCAGCAGCGTCCGCTGCGGGGCAGCGAGCGAGACCAGCGCACCGATCCCATCCCCGACGACGGGGCCGGCGACCGGGTCGACGAGGCCGATGTCGGCGAGCCCATCGGTGCCGTGCACGAAGTCGGCGACGCCGATGTGTGGCGCCGGCTCGTACGGACCCGCCCGGCCGACGTGGACGGGCACGTGCCCGTGACCGAACCGCTCGAGCACCACGCGCAGGTTGCGAGCGGCCTGTGCGACGGC
>DMTU01000089.1 GCA_003476595.1 Acidimicrobiaceae bacterium
GTCGCGCAGCGCGGCGCCCTCGACAAGTTCGCGGGGGAGGGTCTCGCCGGTACGCTCGGGAACTACCAGGAGCTCCACGCCCACTGGAAGTCCAGCCAGGCCGAACTGGATGAGCTCCGCAGCGCCGCCCGGGAACGCCTCCGCGAGGCCGAATCTCTGGAGGCTGCCCTGGCCGAGATCGACGCCGTCGACCCGCAGCCGGGCGAGGACGAATCGCTCAAGGCGGAGGCCGTCAAGCTCGCCAACGTCGAGGAACTGCGGATCGCGGCCACCACCGCGCATCAGGCGCTCATCGCCGAGGACTTTGGCGACGGCAACGACGCCACGGCGCTGGTCGATGCCGCCAAGCGCACGCTGGAGCACGTCGCCGAACATGACGAGGAACTCGGGTCGGCGGCGGCCCGCCTGGCCGAGGTCGGCTTCCTGCTCAACGACATCGCCACCGAACTCGCAAGTTACCAGGCCGCCCTCGACACTGAAGGCCCGGAACGGCTCGCCGAGATCGAGGACCGGCGGGCAGCCCTCGCCAAGCTGGTGCGCAAGTACGCTCCAAGCATCGACGAAGTGCTGGTGTGGGCCGAGGAGTCCCGGACGCGTGTCCTGGAACTGCAGGACGACTCCACCCGGATCGAGGCCCTCGACGCCGAGGTGGCCCGCGCCGGGGCCGAACTGGTCAAGCAGGCCGCCGGCATCAGCAAGCTGCGGAAGAAGGCCGCCAAAGACCTCTCCGCGCGCGTCAGCGCGGAACTTAAGGCCCTGGCGATGGCGGACGCCACCCTGGTGATCAACGTCGAATCAGACGGGCAGCCGGGACCGTTCGGCGCGGACGAGATCTCCTTCTTGCTCCAGCCGCATTCCGGCGCCCCCGCCCGCCCGCTGGGCAAGGGCGCCTCGGGCGGTGAACTGTCCCGCGTAATGCTCGCCATCGAAGTGGTGCTGGCCGCCGTCGACCCGGTCCCCACTTTCATCTTCGACGAGGTCGATGCCGGCGTGGGCGGACGTGCCGCCGTCGAGATCGGCCGCCGGCTGGCGATGCTGGCCCGGCACGTCCAGGTGCTCGTGGTGACCCACCTGCCGCAGGTGGCGGCCTTCGCCGACCAGCACATCCGGGTCACCAAGACCTCCGTGCGCGGCGCCGACGGTGCCACCGCAACCGGCTTCACCTCCAGTGACGTCCAGCTCCTCGACGAGGCGGAACGCGTCCGTGAGCTGGCCCGCATGCTCGCCGGCCAGGAGGACTCCGAATCCGCCCGGGCCCACGCCCAGGAGCTGCTCGACGACGCCCGGCTGCTGCCGCAGCAAGCCTGAACAGGCTCTCCGACTGCCAGCGGCGGGCCCGGTACCGGGATGACAATCACAGCGGTTTGCCGCGAACAGACCCTTGGAAGGCTGAATTGATGATAGGCTCGAACTCCGTGGTGCAGCGATCAAATTCCCGTGTAAATTCCCGGTTTCCGGGCTCGTCCAAGACGACCAAACACATCTTCGTCACCGGTGGTGTGGCGTCCTCGCTCGGTAAGGGACTGACGGCTTCGAGCCTCGGTCACCTCCTGCGGGCACGCGGCTTGTCTGTAACAATGCAAAAGCTCGATCCCTATCTGAATGTGGATCCGGGCACGATGAACCCCTTCCAGCACGGCGAAGTCTTCGTCACTGACGACGGCGCCGAAACGGACCTCGACATCGGCCACTACGAGCGTTTCCTCGATGAGAACCTCGAGGGCTCGGCCAACGTCACGACCGGCCAGGTCTACTCCACGGTTATCGCCAAGGAACGCCGCGGCGAATACCTCGGCGACACCGTCCAGGTCATCCCGCACATCACCGATGAGATCAAGCGGCGCATGCGGCTTCCCGCCGAGGGCAAGCACGCCCCCGACGTGATCATCACCGAAATCGGCGGCACCGTGGGCGACATCGAGTCGCAGCCGTTCCTTGAGTCCGCCCGCCAGGTCCGCCAGGATATTGGCCGCGGAAACGTGTTCTTCCTGCACGTCTCCCTGGTGCCGTACATCGGCCCGTCGCAGGAACTGAAGACCAAGCCCACGCAGCACTCCGTGGCTGCGCTGCGCTCCATCGGCATCCAGCCCGAGGCGATCGTGATCCGTTCGGACCGCGAAGTCCCGCAGCCCATGCGCGACAAGATCGGCCGCATGTGCGACGTCGACATCGACGCTGTCATCGGCTGCCCGGATGCCCCGAGCATCTACGACATCCCGAAGACCCTGCACTCCCAGGGCCTGGATTCCTACATCGTCCGCGCGCTCGACCTTCCCTTCAAGGACGTGGACTGGACCAGCTGGGACAAGCTCCTCGACGCGGTCCACAACCCCAAGCACGAGGTTGAGATCGCCCTGGTCGGCAAGTACATCGACCTGCCGGATGCCTACCTGTCCGTGACCGAGGCCCTGCGCGCCGGCGGCTTCGCCAACGACACCAAGGTCAAGATCCGCTGGGTCCCCTCGGACGAATGCGAAACCCACGAGGGTGCGGTCAAGTCCCTGGACGGCGTCGACGCGATCTGCGTCCCGGGTGGCTTTGGCATCCGCGGACTCGAAGGCAAGCTCGGCGCACTGAAGTATGCCCGTGAGAGCAAGCTCCCGGTCCTGGGCCTCTGCCTGGGCCTGCAGTGCATGGTGATCGAGTACGCCCGCAACGTGGTCGGCCTCGAGGGCGCATCCTCGTCCGAGTTCGAGCCGGATTCGAAGTACCCGGTGATTGCCACGATGGAAGAGCAGCTGGACATCGTCGACGGCAAGGGCGACCTGGGCGGCACCATGCGCCTGGGCCTGTACGAGGCCAAGCTGGACGAGGGGTCCGTGGTCGCCGAGACCTACGGCACCACCACGGTCAGCGAACGGCACCGCCACCGCTACGAGGTCAACAACAAGTACCGCGAGCAGATCGCTGCCCAGGGACTGGTGTTCTCCGGAACCTCGCCCGACGGCAAGCTGGTGGAGTACGTGGAGCTTCCCCGCGAAGTCCACCCGTACTACGTGGCCACGCAGGCGCACCCGGAGCTCAGCTCACGCCCGACCCGGCCGCACGCCCTGTTCTCCGGACTGGTGAAAGCCGCCCTGGAGCACCAGAAGGGCAACGGCAGCAAGGCAGCCCCGGGCGGGACAAGCAAGAACGCCCCGGCATCCAAGCCGTCCCCGGCCGTGTCGAAGTAACCCCAACTGAATCAAAGGACGGCGCGATGCCCGGCAACCCTGAAACCCCCAATGCTGCACGGCAGGTTTCGGATGAACCGAGCCCGCGCCGTCTTTTGTCGTCCCGGACGGTCTACGAAGGCCGGATCTGGGACGTGGTCAGCGACAGTTTCCAGCTCGACGACGACGGCGATCCGCTCGTCCGCGACTACATCGACCACCCCGGTGCGGTGGCCGTCCTCCCGATGAACGACGCCGGCGAGGTGCTGCTGATCAAGCAGTACCGGCACCCCGTCGGCATGGACCTGTGGGAGATCCCGGCCGGGCTCCTCGATGTCGAAGGCGAGGACTTCGTCGCCGGGGCGGCACGGGAACTCGCCGAGGAAGCGGACCTGATCGCCGGACAGTGGAATGTGCTGGCCGATTTCTTCAATTCCCCCGGGTCCTCCAGCGAGGCCATCCGCATCTACCTCGCCCGCGACCTGAGGGACGTGCCCGGCCATGAACTCCATGTCCGCACCGACGAGGAAGCCGAAATCGAGCTGCACTGGATCCCCCTGGAGGCGGCCGTTCTGGCCGTGCTGGAGGGGCGCCTGCACAACCCGTCGGCCGTCGTCGGAGTCCTGGCGGCCGCGGCCGCCCGTGCCGATAACTTCACGAGCCTCCGTCCGGGCGATGCCCCGTGGCCGGCGCATCCCAGCCAGCGCTGATGACGGAACCGCTGACCGCCGTGCCGCCTGCTCCTGCGCACCCTGCGCCCCATGCCCTTGCCGCCCCCGCCCAGGCCCCGGCCCGGCCGCTCACAGCGATAGACCGTGCCATGACGGACTACCTGCAGCACATGGGGGTGGAACGGGGGCTCGCGGCCAACACCCTCTCCGCGTACAGGCGGGACCTCGCCCGCTACGCCCGGCACCTCGCCCACACGGGCCGCCAGCGCCCCGACGAGATCACCCGGCATGACGTCACCGGCTTCGTCCGGGCGCTCTCCGACGGGTCCGATGGCGGCTCAGCCTTGGGCATCCGCTCGGCGGCGCGGACCGTGGTGGCCGTGCGCGGGCTCCACAAGTTCTGGGCACTCGAAGGCGTCACCCCCACCGACCCGGCGAGCGACGTCCACCCGCCCATGCCCGGCAAACGCCTGCCCAAAGCCATCAGCGTCGACGAGGTCACGCGGATCCTGGACGCGGTCGGCACCGACACCGCCACCGGCCTGCGGGACCGGGCACTGCTGGAGTTCCTCTATTCCACCGGTGCCCGCATCAGCGAAGCCATGGGCCTCGACGTCGACGACATTTCCCTGCACACGCCAGAGCAGAACGGACGGACCGAGGCCGGGCCCGCGATTGTCCGGCTCTTCGGCAAGGGTTCCAAGGAACGGCTGGTCCCG
>DMTU01000275.1:0-409 GCA_003476595.1 Acidimicrobiaceae bacterium
CGGTGCAACACCGCTGTGGCGGGGTCGCGAGCGATGAGTACCCTGCCACCTCCAGGACGACAGGGGGCCAGAACCGTGCAGGTCACGTTCTTCGGGGTCCGGGGGTCGACCCCGTGCCCGCACGACGACAACCACCGCTACGGAGGCAACACGTCGTGCGCGGTCATCGAGGAGCACGGGCACGACCCGATCGTCCTCGACCTGGGCACCGGCCTGCGCTCGTGGGGCGACGTCCTGCCCCACGACGGCAGCTTCCGCGCCCACGCACTGGTCACGCACGTGCACTGGGACCACATCCAGGGCCTGCCGTTCTTCTCGCCCGTGCTGCAGGCCGGTGCCAGCCTCGAGGTCTACGGCCCGCCGCCGGAGCGCGACGGCACCCGCACCCTCGGCGACTGCTTCGACCAGT
>DMTU01000275.1:549-11212 GCA_003476595.1 Acidimicrobiaceae bacterium
CCCGCACCCTCGACGACTGCTTCGACCAGTTCGTCTGCCCGCCGCTGTTCCCCGTCCGCATCGCCGACCTGCCCGGCGACATCACGTTCCACACCGTGCGCGACACCGAGCTCGTGGTCGGCGACGCCAAGGTCATGGTGCGCGACGTGCCCCACACCAGCGTCACCAACGGGTACCGGGTGGAGCTCGGCGGCGCGTCGGTCGTCTACATCTCCGATCACCAGATGCCCCTCGACGGGAGCCTCGAGGTGACCGACGACGTCCTCGAGCTCTGCGCCGGTGCCGACCTGCTCATCCACGATGCGCAGTACACGCCCGAGGAGTTCGCCAAGAAGCGCGACTGGGGCCACTGCACCGTCGAGTTCGCCGTGCACGTCGCAGCGGAGGCCGGCGTCCGCCGGCTGGCGCTGTTCCACCACGACCCGACCCACGACGACGCGTTCCTCGACTGCCTCCTCGAGCAGGCCCGGGCCATGGCCGGCCAGCGCGTCGAAGAGGTGCTGGCGGCTTCTGAGGGCCTCACCATCGTCCTCTAGCGTCGCCGCCCATGAGCACGATCGATCAGGCCACCTACCGACAGGTGCTCGGGCACTTCCCGACGGGCGTCACGGTGATCGCAGGCATGGACGGTGACGAGCCGGTCGGACTCGCCGTCGGGTCGTTCTTCTCCCTGTCGCTGGACCCCGCCCTCGTCGGCTTCTGCGTCGACCGCTCGTCCGGTTCCTGGGCCCGCATGGTCGACTCGGGCAGCTTCTCGGTGAACATCCTCGGCGCCGACCAGGAGGACGTGTGCAGGGTCTTCGCCACCAGCGGCGAGGACAAGTTCGACGGCATCGGCTGGAAGCCGGCGGAGTCCGGCTCCCCGCTCATCGACGGCGTCCTGGCCTGGATCGACTGCGCCGTCGAGGACGTCCACGCCGGCGGCGACCACGAGATCGTGGTGGGCCGGGTGCTCGGCCTCGACGTCGCGAACGAGGGTTCGCCCCTGGTCTTCTTCCGAGGTGGCTACGCCAACCTGAAGTAGTTGACCGCCGGGTCAAGATCTCGGATACGGTCGATCGCATCGAGGGGACGGACACGCGCGCTGGCTGGCGACTCATCGCCGACACGCTTCGTCCACGACGAGCTGGGGTCATCGCCGGTGTCGTGGTCGGGCTCTTCTGGTCGTTCAGCAAGGTGGGCGTCGGCGTGCTGCTGCAGCAGGCCATCGACAACGGCATCGAGCGCGACGACATGGGCTCGCTGCTGGTCTGGGCGATCGCGATCTTCGTCGTGGGCCTGCTGTCGGCGGTGCTCACCGGGTCGCGGCGGTACCTGGCCTTCCGGGAGGCCCGGCTGGTCGAGAAGCGCCTGCGCGACCGGCTGTTCGCGCACGTGCAGCGCCTCCACTTCGCCTACCACGACGAGGTGCAGGCCGGTCAGCTGATGAGCCGGGGCAACATCGACCTCCAGCACCTGCAGAACTTCGTGGTGATGATCCCGCTCACGATCGCCAACGGCATGACCGTGCTCGGGGTCACCGTGATCCTGCTGATCATCGACCCGCTGCTCGCCGTGCTGTCCCTGGCCGCGCTGCCCTTCATCAACGTCGTCGCCAAGGTCTTCGGCAGCCGGCTGTTCCCGTCCGTGATGGGGATCCAGCGCGAGTCCGCCGAGCTCGCCTCGGTGGTCGAGGAGTCCGTCGCCGGCGTCCGCGTCGTCAAGGGCTTCGGGGCCGAGGACGTCGTCCGGGGCCGCCTCCGTCGCACCGCCGATGACGTCTACCGCGAGTCGATGAACGCCTCGAAGATCCGCTCGGTCTTCCTGCCGGCCCTCGAGCTGCTCCCGAACATCGGCCTCATCACCGTGCTCGGCGTGGGCGGGCACCGGGTGATCAACGACCAGATCACGCTCGGCTCCTTCGTCCTGTTCAACTTCTACGTCGTCCTGCTGATCTGGCCGCTGCGCATGCTCGGCATGATCATCGCCAACGGCCAGCGGGCATCGGCGGCCGCGCAGCGCGTCGCCGAGGTGCTCTCCACCGACCCGGTCATCGTCGACCGCCCCGACGCCCGTCCCCTGCACCCCGGCCGGGGCGAGGTGCGCTTCGAGCACGTCGAGTTCAGCTACGGCGACGGCAGCATCCCGGTGCTGCACGACTTCGACCTGGTCGTGGAGGCCGGCACGTCGGTCGCCCTGGTCGGGGCCACCGGCTGCGGCAAGTCCACGGTGGGTCGGCTGATCCCGCGCTTCTACGAGGTCGACAGCGGCCGGGTCCTGCTCGACGGCGTCGACGTCTGCGACGTGCGGGTGGCCGAGCTGCGCCGGGCCGTGGGCATCGTGTTCGAGGAGACCTTCCTCTTCTCCGACTCCATCGCCGCCAACATCGCCTTCGCGGACCCCGAGGCCTCGATGGACCAGATCCGCACGGCCGCCCGCCTGGCCGGCGCCGACGAGTTCATCGAGGCCCTCGAGCACGGCTACGACTCGGTGATCGGCGAGCGCGGCTACTCCCTCTCCGGCGGGCAGCGCCAGCGCATCGCCATCGCGCGGGCGATCCTCGCCGACCCCCGGGTCCTGATCCTGGACGACGCCACGAGCTCGGTCGACCCCACCAAGGAGCACGAGATCCGCGACGCGCTGGCCGAGGTGATGGAGGGCCGCACCACCATCGTCATCGCCCACCGGTCGGCGACGATCGCCCTCGCCGACCGCGTCGTGCTGCTCGACGAGGGGCGGGTGGTGGCCACCGGCACCCACGACGAGCTGCTGGCCACGAACGCCCGGTACCGCGAGGTGCTGGCCGCCGCCGCCCTCGAGGAGCTCGAGGCTGCGGAACCCGACGCCGGCACGCCGGAGGTGCGCGCCTGATGGGGTGGATGGGCGGCGGCGTCGACCAGGACGAGCAGCTCGATCGCGACACCGCGGTCCACGTGCTCAAGCGCACCTACCAGTTCCTCCGGCCCTACCGGCGGCGGCTCCTCGCCGCGGCGATGTTCGCCGTGCTCTACACGGCCTCCACCCTGGCCGGGCCGTTCCTCGTGCGGTACGGCATCGACGAGGGCATCAAGCCCGAGGACACCGACGTCGTCAACCGAGCAGTCATCGCCTACATCGTGGTGGCGGTCATCGCCTACGTCGTCTACCGGCGCCAGGTGCTGGCCATCGCCCGCATCGGCGAGGACTTCCTGCGCGAGCTGCGCATCCGCGTGTTCGACCACCTGCAGCGGCTGTCGATGCCGTTCTACGACCGCGAGAAGGCCGGCGTCGTCGTGTCCCGCATGACCTCCGACATCGACTCGCTGTCGGAGCTGGTGCAGATGGGCCTGCTCATGTTCGTGCAGAACGGCCTGCTGCTCGTCGTGTCGGTCGTCGTGCTCGGCGTGGTCAGCCCCCAGATGCTGGCCCTGTGCCTGGTCGCGGTCCCGGGCGTGGTGATCGCCAGCCGCAAGTTCCAGCGCGAGTCCAACGAGGCCTACCTCGATGTTCGCGACGGCATCGGCGCCACGCTCTCCCAGCTCCAGGAGGGCATCTCCGGCGTGCGCGTCGTGCAGGCCTTCGCCCGGGAGGACGTGCAGACCACCCGCTTCGAGGCCCACAACCGCCAGCTCTACGACGCCCAAATGCGGTCGGTGAAGATCTCGGCCTGGTACCTGCCGGTGATCGAGATCGCCGGCCTCGGCACCACCGCCCTCGCCGTCGGCATCGGTGGGTTCTGGGTGCATGAGGGCCTGCTCACCATCGGCACGGTCACCTTCTTCATCCTCACGCTGTCGAACCTGTTCGAGCCGATCCAGCAGCTCAGCCAGCTGTTCAACACCGTCCAGTCCGCCGGCGCCGGCCTCCAGAAGCTGTACGCCCTGCTCGACACCGGGGTCGACGTCCCCGAGCGGCCCGGTGCGGTGGACGTGCCCCCCAGCGGCGCCATCGCCCTCGCCGGGGTCGGGTTCCACTACGCATCCGACCCGGACACGAAGGTCCTGGAGGGCGTCGAACTGACCATCGAGCCGGGCGAGCGCGTCGCCCTCGTCGGCCCGACCGGCGCCGGCAAGTCCACGCTCGCCAAGCTGATCGTGCGCTTCTACGACCCGACCGAGGGCACGGTGTCCATCGGCGGGGTGGACCTGCGCGACGCCACCCTGGCCTCGCTGCGACGGACGATGGTCGTGGTGCCCCAGGAGGGGTTCCTCTTCAACGGCACGCTCATGGAGAACGTCCGCCTCGCCCGACCCGACGCCACCGACGACGACATCGTCGCCGCCATGGACTCGATCGGCATCCTCGACCGCTTCGCCATCCTGCCCGAGGGCCTCGACACCGAGGTCCGCGAGCGCGGCAGCCGGTTCTCCGCCGGCGAGAAGCAGCTGATCTCCCTGGCCCGGGCCGCCCTGGCCGACCCCGAGATCCTGGTGCTCGACGAGGCCACATCCTCCCTCGACCCCGGCACCGAGGCCATCGTCGAGGAGGCCATGGAGCGCCTCTCCGAGGGCCGCACCACCATCGTGATCGCCCACCGGCTCACCACCGCGGCCCGGGCCGACCGGGTGGCCGTCGTCGCCGCCGGCTCCCTCGCCGAGGTCGGCACCCACGACGAGCTCATCGCCGCCGACGGCCACTACGCCGCGCTGTTCGCCGCCTGGGCCGGCGGCCAACCCGTCTGACCCCTCCTCTGTTCTGGCCTACCGATCCCCTCACCGGCGGGGGAATCCGTAGGCCGGAACCGTGGCAGGGTGTCGGCCATGGGGTTGGATCCGGCCATCGCCGCCCGCGTGGCGCACCTGTGGGACGCCCACGTCCTGCAGCTCCTGTCCGGTGAGGTCGAGGGGGTCCCGGCCGCGGCGCCGATGGTCGTCGACGGCGTGGCCCGGAGCGACGACGTCGTGCCCGGCCCGGGTGGACCGATCCCCGTGCGCTGGTACCGGTCGACCGCCCTCGCCGCCGACGAGCTCGCCCCGACGCTGGTCTGGGCCCACGGGGGCGGCTGGCAGTTCGGCGACCTCGACATGCCCGAGGCGGACTCGGTCGCCCAGCGGGTCGCGGCCGCCCTCCCGGGCGTGGTCGTGTCGGTTGACTACCGGCTGGCGCCCGCCCACCGGCACCCCGCGGCGCTCGAGGACGTGCTCGCCGTCCAGCGGTGGGTGGTCGACCACGGCGCCGAGCACGGGGTGGATCCGCGCCGGGTCGCGCTCGGCGGGGCGTCGGCCGGCGGGCACCTGGCCGCCACGGCGGCACTCGCCCTCGCCGGCGAGGCCGAGGCGCCGGCCGCCCTGTGGCTGGCGTACCCGGTCACGGATCCCGACGGCGGTCCCTACGACGGCCGCCACCCCGACTGCCCGCCCGTGCTCTGGCTCGACCACCTGGGGACCACGAAGCTGTTCGAGGGCTACCTGGGCGACGACCCGGCCGGGGCCGATCCCCGGATCATCCCCGCCCGCGGCGACCTGTCGGTGCTGCCGCCCACGCTGGTGACCACCGCGGAGTGCGACAGCCTCTGCCCCCAGGCCCGGCACTTCGTCGGCCTCGCCGAGGCGGCCGGCACCGCGGTCGAGCACCACCACGTCCAGGGCGTGCTCCACGGGTACCTCAACATCGTGGGGGAGGAGCCGATCGCGGACGTCGCACTCGATCGCCACATCGCCTGGCTCCGGGACGTGCTGATCGGCAGCTGAGCGACGTGGGACCACGGCCGTCGAATTACTAGTATGGCCATAGGAGAAATCCCTGCCCGTGTGGCGGGGCCCACCCACGACACCCGGAGGCCCCTGTGGCTGTCACCGATCTCGACCTCGGCAAGTACAAGCTCGGCTGGTCCGACGAAGAGGACTACGTCTTCAAGCCGAAGCGCGGCCTGAACGAGTCCATCATCCGCGAGATGACGTGGATGAAGGGCGAGCCGCAGTGGATGATCGACATGCGGATGAAGGCCTACAAGCACTTCCTGAAGCGGCCCATGCCCAACTGGGGCGGGGACATGTCGGAGATCTACTTCGACGACATCTTCTATTACATCAAGCCCACCGACCATCAGGTCGACGCCTGGGACGAGCTGCCCGACTCGGTCAAGGACACCTACGAGAAGCTCGGCATCCCCGAGGCCGAGCGCAAGTACCTGGCCGGCGTCACCGCCCAGTACGAGTCCGAGGTCGTGTACCACAAGAACCGGGAGGACCTGGAGCGCCAGGGCGTCCTGTTCACCGACATGGACACGGCGCTGCGCGAGTACCCGCAGCTGGTCAAGAAGTACTTCGGCACGGTCATCCCGCCGAACGACAACAAGTTCTCCGCCCTCAACACGGCGGTGTGGTCGGGTGGCTCGTTCATCTACGTCCCGCCGGGCGTCGAGGTCGAGATGCCGCTGCAGGCCTACTTCCGCATCAACGCGGAGAACATGGGCCAGTTCGAGCGGACGCTGATCATCGCCGACGAGGGCTCCAAGGTCCACTACATCGAGGGCTGCTCGGCTCCCACCTACACCACCGACTCGCTGCACTCGGCGGTCGTGGAGATCGTGGTCAAGCCCAGCGCCCGGGTCACGTACACGACCATCCAGAACTGGTCGAACAACGTGTTCAACCTGGTCACCAAGCGGGCCAAGGTCGAGGCCGAGGGCCACATGGAGTGGATCGACGGCAACATCGGCTCCCGCCTGACCATGAAGTACCCGGCCGTCTGGCTCGTGGGCCCCAAGGCCTCGGGCGAGGTGCTCTCCGTCGCCTACGCCGGCGAGGGCCAGCACCAGGACACGGGTTCCAAGATGGTGCACGCCGCGCCGGAGACCACGTCGAAGATCGTGTCGAAGTCGATCTCCAAGGACGGCGGCCGCACCAGCTACCGCGGCCTGGTCCGGGTCGAGGACGACGCCTACGGCTGCAAGAGCCACGTCCAGTGCGACGCGCTGATCCTCGACGAGCACTCGATCAGCGACACCTACCCCTACATGGAGGTCGGTGCCCGCGACGCCAACATCGGCCACGAGGCCACCGTCTCCAAGGTCGCCGACGAGCAGCTCTTCTACCTGCGCAGCCGCGGCCTCACCGAGGAGCAGGCGATGGGCATGATCGTCAACGGCTTCATCGAGCCCGTCACCCGCACGCTCCCCATGGAGTACGCGGTCGAGTGGTCCCGCCTCATCGAGCTCCAGATGGAGGGCTCGGTCGGCTGACCCTGTTCCGTGGTCGCTGCCAGCTCCCCGGGAACTGGCAGCGGTGGCGGAACGAACATCTGGATCGTCGGGAACCAGGAGGAGGGCTCGCATCGTCGCACCAGACATGCGAGCCCTCGTCGCGTCCATGGCCCTGTCCCTCCTCGTCCTGGCCGGGTGCGGCGACGACGACGCACCGGTCGCGGCCGGCGGCGGCGAGACCACGACCACCACCACGACGATCGACGCGACGACGGACCCGGAGCAGGCCCGTCTCGACGACGCCCGGCGCCGGTGGGAGGCGGCCGGCATCGACGACTACCGGCTGACCTGGGCGGTCCAGTGCTTCTGCCCCCGCACCGCCTTCGTCGACACCGTCGTCGACGGCGAGGTCGTCACCCACGAGCAGGCGCCCGACTCCGACGCCCTCGACGACCCCGGTCCGAAGACGGTCCCCGACATCTTCGACGAGGTCCAGGCCGCCATCGACGAGGATCCGGCCACCCTCGAGGTGACCTACGACGAGGAGACCGGAGCCGTCACCCGCTGGTGGGCGGACTACCGCCTCGACATGGCCGACGAGGAGCAGGGTCTGGAGGTGGTGATCGAGCCGCTGGTCGACGGCGAGGTGCCGGCGTCACCCGACTTCGACCCGGACGCGCTCGCGGTGGACCACCCCTGCGGGCGCGGGTTCCAGGTCGGGAGCCGCGATCAGCAGGTCGCGCTGGTCTTCCGGCCCTCGGGCGACGAGCCTCCCGCCGCCGGCGTGCACGTGCTGCCCGGTGGCAGCTGGACCGGCACCGTGCACCTCGGGCAGGACCTGTTCGCCAACTGGTGCGACGACGTGCTCGAGCCGGGGGAGCCGACCCCGGAGGTGCGCGAGGAGTGGCCGGTCGTGGAGGGGTCGATCGAGGTCGTCCTGCCGCCCGACGGCGAGTGGGGTCCGGCGACGCTGACCGCCACCGGCCTCGTCGCGGAGCGGCCGGACGGGCAGCGAGTGCCGATCGGGGACATCGTCATCGAGAACTCGAACCACGGGTTCGTGGCCGGCTGAGGTCGCGCCCGTCGCTCAGCGGAGCAGCTCGTCGACGACGTCCTGGCTGGTGAGGCCGGCGGGTGGGAGCCGGGCCAGCAGCGCACGCCACCGGTCGCCATCGCCTGATCCGAGGACGGGATCGGCGAGCCGTCGTGCCTCCTGGGGTCGTCCGGCGCCGGCGAGGGCGACCGCCGCCCAGAACGCGAACTCGGTGTTCGTCGGGTGCGCGGAGAGCAGCTCGTCGTAGATGGCGACCGCCTGCTCCGGATGGTCCTGGGCAAGGAGCTGCTCTGCCTCGTCGATGCGTGCATAGGCCACGGACAGCTCGGCCAGGCGCCGGACCTCGCGGAGGGGGTCCTCGTGGTCGTCGACCCGCACGTCGACGAGGATCCCGTGACCCGGTCGCTCAGCGGGGTCGCCCGAGGCGACGAGGATCGCAGCCGACTGGCGACCCCGGATGTCGCCGCCGGCAGCCTCGGCCGCGTCGAGGGCGTCGGCGATGCGGGTCCACAGCGGTCCGTCCGTCGCCGCGAACGCGTCGGCCATCGCCTGCGGCACGCCGGGTGCCGCCATCATGTTCGCCTGGGCGGCAAAGCCTTCCCCGATCGCGTGTCCGGCGTCGGCGATGCAGCTCGACCCGGTGTGCGCAGCCGTGCGCCCGGAGGCGTCGACGACGCCGACCTGACGGGCGGCGCCGTGCGGATCGGCGGCGAGGGCACCCGCCAGCGCAGCATCGGCGGCGTCGCCCGCTCGCAGGCGCTCGAGCACGCCGGGACCGTGGCTGACCTCGGCCATCGCCTGCGTCGCCACGGCGCCGATCCCCGGCTCCGCCCACGAGACGATGGCGCCGACGGCGAAGAAGTGCGACTGGACCCCGACCCCGATCTCTCCCGTGCGCGGGCAGCGGACGACGATCGAGTACGTCATGGCCGCAGTCTGCCAGCGGTGGAGACGGCGCCGGGCGTGACACCACGACTGCCAGTTCGAGGGATGGCCTCAGCGGAGGTCGGTGACGGACTCGGTGGCGGCGTCGACGACATCGACGGACCAGCGCATGGGGCGGAGGCGCATGCCGGTCCAGTCCTCGAGCTGGTCGAGGTGGTGGGCAGAGCGGCTGTCGCCGGAGACGCCGTGGGGCACGATCCAGCGCGACCGGTCCCAGTCGCCGACATCGAACACGTACCGGGCGACCTGG
The DNA here is from genome assembly GCA_003476595.1 of Acidimicrobiaceae bacterium. Classification (GTDB taxonomy): domain Bacteria; phylum Actinomycetota; class Acidimicrobiia; order Acidimicrobiales; family Salinilacustritrichaceae; genus Salinilacustrithrix. The sequence goes on from DMTU01000275.1 coordinate 9,901, forward strand.
CCGTTCGATGCGTCGGTGGACGGTGGGGCGGTGGAGGTGGCCCACACGCACTCGTTGTCGCCACCCAGCTCCACCGTGGGGGGCAGGACGACGTGGGCGGCCAGGTCGGGGCGCAGGGCCAGCAGCGGGTGGGCCCAGCGGGCGAGGTGGGCGGCACCCCAGCGCCACCGGGACGGGTCGGGGCCCTGGGCCAGCTCCAGGCTGCGGACGGCGAGACGGAGCGCGGCGGTGAGCGCGCGGTCGCTGACCAGCTCCGGGTCGTCGATCCACCACGCCAGCCGGGCGTTGGCGAAGCGCATGGTCTGGTGCAGCGACGGGCCGGCCACGCCCGGGAGGCGGTCCTCGGCGAGGCCGAGCTCGTGGACGAGCAGGCGCAGCAGCTCGCCGCGCACCGTTCCGACGACCGCGGCGGAGGCCGAAGCGGCGTCCATGTGGTGGTCCCAGCCGTCGAGGAGGGCGAGGGCACGCACCTCCATCGGGTGGGCGGGCGACAGGGAGCGGAGGCGCTCGGCCAGGCGCGCCGCGATGCCCGAGTGGGTGTCGCCGAGCAGCGCGCCGACCTCGTCGACCCGCCACCCGTCACGACCGCCGAGCAGCTCGGTGATGCGTCGCGCCCGCGTCGGGTGGGCCCAGTCGTGGGACACGTAGGGGCCGTCCGCTGAGACGCGGTTGTTGGAGCTGACCAGGAACCCCCGGTCGGGATCCCGCCAACGGGGGAGGTCCTCGTCGGTCACGTACCCCTGCCAGCCCGTGGTCGGGTCGGCGCCGTCGACCACCGTCCAGCCGTGCGACGCAGGCCGCACGGCGAGGCGACCCCGCATCCGGTAGGCGATGGCCCCGGAGGTGTCCGCCATCAGCACGTTGTTGACGGGCACGACCCACGGTCCGAAGGCGCGGTCGAGGTCGTCCACCGAGCCGGCCCGGAGCATGGGGAGCAGCGCGTCCGCGGTGGTGTCGACCTCGGCGGTCGCCGTCCAGCGCACCGCGATGCCGGTCCACCTGCCGTCCTGCTCGTGGGACGCGACCACCGGACCGGCCGGCGTGTCTATGCACTCGACCTCGACCGGGTCCCCGCCGGCGACGGTCACGTGCTCGACGCGGACCTCGGCGGTGCGCCAGGCGCCGTCGCGCCGGTGCTCCACGCCGTCGGCGCCGCGGCGCAGGTCGACCACGGCGAGGTCCTGGTCGTCGGCCATGCCGTGGGTGATGCACCAGGCCACGTCGGCGTTGTGGCCGAAGTGGGGGAAGCCGGGCACGCCGGGGAACGACAGGCCGATGACGTCGAGGGGATCGTCGGGGTCGGTGCTGGTCG
>DMTU01000275.1:11316-14760 GCA_003476595.1 Acidimicrobiaceae bacterium
GGTCAGGTGGTTCTGCCAGTACACGTTGGGCAGGTCGATCGTCCGGTGCGGGTCGCCGGCCAGGATCGGCCGCCCGGTGGCGGTCAGCGCTGGCCCGATGACCAGGTTGTTGGAGCCGTGCTCGCCCGTACCGCCGGCGGCGTCGAGGGAGAAGCGGGACAGCAGCGCCGCCCCGGCGGGCAGGGCGGCAGCCACCTCGATGCGCACCGGTGCGTCGGCAGCGGTCGGATCGACGAGGACCTCGTCGGTGGTCGGCCACAGCCGGGCCACGGCGTCGGCGCCGAGGCGGTGGACGAGCCCGCTCCGCCACAGCTTGGTCTCGTAGGTGCCCATCGCCAGGTGGCGGACCTCGTAGAGGGCGATCGAGTGCCACCCCTCCCACGGGGCGGGCACGACCCCGAGGGCCTCGAGCTCCGCCGGCAGGTCGGCGCCCGAGTCCAACCAGCGGTTCACGCCGGCGGCGTAGGCGTCGAGCACGGCGCGGGTCTCGTCGTCGAGCGCCTCCAGGCTGGCTCGGGCATGGGCGGCGAGGCCCATCCGGCGGTGGAACGAGTCGACGGCGATGGCCGAGGGACCCACCACCTCGGCGAGCGTGCCGAGCGCCCGGCGGCGGTCGAGCTCCATCTGCCAGATGCGGTCCTCGGCGGCGGCGAAGCCCTGGCCCTCGAAGGCGGCGAGGACGGACGGCGCCCGCACGTGGGCGACCCCGTCGACGTCGCGAATGATCCGGATGGGCGCAGCCATGCCGGCGATCCTGCCCGACCCGCGCACCCCTCGGCTTCCGATCGCGCGAAACGACGGCGGACGGTCGATCCGCGCGTGAGGAAGCGGGTGAGGTCGGTGCCACACTGAGGCCATGCCGATGCGGCAGGACTGCAAGTACTTCGAATCCCGCACGTACCCGAACGGCGACACGGTGCGGAAGTGCGACCTCGACCTCGCGCCCCACGCCCCGTGGCGGTGCCCCGAGGACTGCCCGAAGTACACCCCGCGCCTGGTCGATGTGAACTGGCAGCACGGCACGCTCGTGACGCCGGAGACGCCGGTCGAACCGCCCGGGCTCGACGAGGACGACGGCTCCATCGCGGCGCTGCTCGACGCGGCCGAGGACATCGTGAACGCGGTCGGCGCCGAGATGGTGGCCGACGTGGAGCGGGAGCGGCGCGAGGCCCAGTCGCCGCGCTGGAAGCGGCTGTTCAAGCGGTCGCGCAAGAAGGATTCCTAGGCGCGGACGGCCCGTCCGGCGCTGGGGAACGACGGGGTTCCCTCGGTAGGCTCGCCCGTACGGAGGTCGTCTCGACCTCCGCTTCGCGCCCGCCCCCGTTCTCCCCAGAGGGACGCCCTGACCACGATGACCTCCACGTTCTCGCCCGATGCCGCCGCTGCCCTCCCCGGGCCGCAGTGGCTGGTCGACCGCCGCCGTGCTGCGGCCGAGCGCTTCGCCGGCGCCGAGCTCCCGTCCGCCGAGGAGGAGGTGTGGCGCTACAGCCGCATCGGTGACCTGTCCCTCGACCGCTACCGGCCCAGCACCGCCGAGGACGCCGAGGGCGCCGACCACGGTCGAGCCGACATGCTGCTCGAGCTGACCGCCGGCGCGTCCGCCGTCGTGTGGACCGTGGCCGGCCAGGTCACCCGCGTCGACCTCGCCGACGGCTCGAAGGTCCAGATCGCCACCGGAGACGACCTGACCGCGGCGGGACCCCTCGGCTCGGTGCTCGGCGACACCACGGACGCGCTGGGTGCGCTCCACGACGCCTTCGCCGCCCCGATCGTCGTCCAGGTCCCGGCCGGCGTCGACGCCGGCCAGGTCGTGGTCGTCCACACCAGCGGCCCCGACGGCGTGGCCTCCTTCCCCCGCCTCGTGGTCCAGCTCGGCCAGGCGGCCAGCGCCTCGGTCGTCGAGGTCCACCACGGCCCCGACGGCGTGCAGTCCCTCGCCCTCCCGGTCACCGAGCTCGCGGTCGGGCGGGACGCCACGCTGCGCCACCGCACCCTCCAGCTGCTCGGCGACGGCGCCTGGCAGCTCGGCCGGCTGGCCTCCACCGTCGACCAGGGCGGCACGCTGCACGCCGGCACCGCGGCCTTCGGCGGCGACTACGCCCGCACCCGCATCGACACCACGCTCGCCGGGCGCGGCGCCCACGGGGAGATCACCGCCGCCTACTTCGGCGACGGCTCCCAGCTGCTCGACTTCCGCACCTTCCAGGACCACGTCGCCCCCGACACGACGTCGAACCTGCTGTTCAAGGGGGCGCTGGGCGAGAAGGGCGCATCGGTCTACACCGGCCTCATCAAGATCCGGCCCACCGCCCGTGGCACCCAGGCGTTCCAGACCAACCGCAACATCAAGCTGTCGGACGACGCCTGGGCCGAGTCGGTGCCGAACCTCGAGATCGAGAACAACGAGGTGCAGTGCAGCCACGCCTCGACCGTCGGACCCGTCGATGCCGAGCAGCTCTTCTACCTGGAGAGCCGCGGCGTCCCCACCGGCCGGGCCGAGCGCCTGATCGTCCGAGGCTTCTTCGACGAGGTCCTCGACGGCCTCGCTCTCGGCAGCCTCGAGGACGTGGTTCGCGCCTCGCTCGAGGCCAAGCTCGAGAGGACCATGCCATGAGCACGCGCGTCTGCTCCCTCGACGACGTCGGCCCCGACAGCGCGATCCGCGTCGACATCGACGGCCACCGCCTGGCCATCGTCCGCTGCGGCGATGACGTGTACGTCATCGGCGATCGCTGCACGCACGCCGACATCTCGCTGTCCGAGGGCGAGGTCGACTGCGAGGGCGGCACGATCGAGTGCTGGAAGCACGGCAGCACCTTCCGCCTCGACGACGGCGTGCCGACGGTGCTCCCGGCCACCAAGCCGACCCCGACCTACGAAGTGATCGTGAAAGACGGCGACGTGTACGTGGAGCTGGACCGATGAGCACCCTCGAGATCAAGGGCCTGACCGCCGACGTGGCGGGCAAGCAGATCCTGAACGGCGTCGACCTCACCGTGTCCTCAGGCGAGGTGCACGCAGTGATGGGTCCGAACGGCGCCGGCAAGTCCACCCTCTCCGGCGTGCTCGCCGGCCACCCCAGCTTCACGGTCACCGGCGGCACCGCCACCCTCGACGGCGTCGACCTGCTCGCCATGCCCGCCTGGGAGCGGGCCAAGGCCGGCTTGTTCCTCGCCATGCAGTACCCGGTCGAGGTGCCTGGCGTCCGCCTCGAGGAGATGCTCGTCGAGTCCGCCGTCGCCGCCGGGCGCGACCCCGCGGCCGTGCGCGACACCGTCGCCGCCGAGGCCGCCAACATCGGCTTCGAGGCCCGGTTCCTGGACCGGCCCCTCAACGTCGACCTCTCCGGCGGCGAGAAGAAGCGCAACGAGACGGTGCAGCTGGCCACGGTCCGACCCCGCATCGCGATCCTCGACGAGATCGACTCCGGCCTCGACATCGACG
>DMTU01000275.1:14903-15049 GCA_003476595.1 Acidimicrobiaceae bacterium
TCCGGCCTCGACATCGACGCCCTGCGCGACGTGAGCCGCCGCATCGAGCAGCTCACCGAGGAGGGCCTCGGTGTGCTGGCCATCACCCACTACCGGCGCCTGTTCAGCGAGCTGGTCCCCGACGTCGTGCACGTGCTCGTCGCCGG
>DMTU01000101.1 GCA_003476595.1 Acidimicrobiaceae bacterium
CCCGACCACTCCAGGCCACGCCACGACACACCACGCCACGACACGCCCGACCACTCCAGGCCGGCCCAGGCACGAGCGCCGGCGGGAGTCAACGACTGGGGCGCAACGTCACGGAACAGGCCGGAGGCGAGCAGCGCCAGGGCGAGCTCGAGGTCCATCGCACCGGCGCCGGCGGCGGGGTCGTCGACCCGGACGGCGGAGGTGCACAGGATCTGCTTGACCTCGTCAGGGGTCAGGGAGCCGTCGGCCTCGAGGAGGAGGGCGGCGGCGCCGGCGGCCACGCCAGCGGCCTGGGACGAGCCCGAGCCCTTCACGTGGTCGGGGCCGACGAAGGAGGACTCGGGGGCCTCGACCGCACCGTGGACGACCGGGCCGACGACCGAGCGACCGGGGGCGAGGAGATCGGCACGCTGACCGTCACGGCCGACGTTGCTGAAGTCGCAGCGCTGCCAGGAACCGTCCACCAGCTCGCCGGCGCCGACGGTGAGGACCTCGGCGATGTGGGCGGGGGTGGGCAGCGGGGCGTCACCCTCGTTGCCTGCGGAGGTGACGACGACGAGGCCGGCCTTCCAGGCCCGGGCGACGGCCTCGGCGAGGGGGTCACGGCCGGACTCGAACTGGTCGGCACCGAAGGCGAGCAGGATCACGCCGAGCTGGAGCTGACGGCGGTTGGCCACGGCCCAGTCGATGGCGGCGATGACGGCCATCGGGTCGGTGGCGCCACCCTCGCCTGCGACCTTGAGGTTGACCACGTGGGCGCCAGGAGCCACGCCGGTGCGGGCGCCAGCGGCCAGGCCGGCGAGGTGCGTGCCGTGGCCCGTGCGGTCCCGACCGTGATCGTCGGTGGCGCCGTCGACGGTGAAGTCGGGGCCGACGACCAGGCGGTCGCCGAACTCCTCCGGCGCGGTGACGCCCGAGTCGATGACGGCGATGCCGACACCGCGACCGGTGAGGCCTCGGTTGTGGAGGCTCTGTCCGGCGGCGGGAGCGATGGTGGCTTCGATGGGGGTGGTCGAGTGCATCGTTGTTCCTCGTTGCGATGTCGTGTGGTGTGGTCGAGTTCTGCCTCAGCGCACTGAGGGAATCGGCCGCTGGGGACCATGAATCCCCACGGGGAGTCGCCGCTCAACACGCAAAATCGCCAACGTGTCGGAGCTGCCACAGAGAGCGCGCAGCCCTCGATGACCCCAACGGCCCGAGAATCCCGCAGAACGGTGCCTGGCAAGGGCGTGCGGCACCCGCACCCGAAATGTCGGTATCCAGCTCAATTGATCACGAAGAGTGGACACCTGAACGCAACACGCCGTTCAGTACGTAACGGAGGGGGGATCGCACTATCCGTAGCCGTCGGCACGCCGGGCGTCCGGCTGTACGGGACGTCCGCGAGATGGCAGCGCCCCACGACGAAACCGGAAAACGGCGAACGGCCGCCCCTGCTGGGACGGCCGTCCTGACCGGTTTCGATTGGATCGCCGCGCCGAGCGGCGGCGAGTCAGGGCGTGATCAGCCCTTGGCGTTCAGCGCCTCGATGAGGGCCGGGAGCACCTTGTGGACGTCGCCCACGATGCCGAGGTCGGCCACCGAGAAGATCGGGGCCTCCGGGTCCTTGTTGATGGCGATGATGTTCTTGGAACCCTTCATGCCGACCAGGTGCTGCGTGGCACCGGAGATGCCGGCGGCGATGTAGACGTCGGGCTTGACGACCTTGCCGGTCTGGCCGACCTGCTTGTTGTAGGGCACCCAGCCGGCGTCGACGATGGCGCGGGTGGCGCCGGTGGCGGCCCCGAGCTTCTTGCCGAGGGCTTCGATGTACTCCTCGAACTTGGCCGGGTCGCCCAGGCCGCGACCGCCGGACACGACGATGGGTGCGGAGTCCAGCTGGGGACCCTCGCGCTCCTCGACGTGGGTGGCCAGCACCGTGGCGCTGGGGGCGTCGCCGGGGACGTCGACCGAGCTGACCGAAGCGGCACCGCCGCCGGACTCGCTGGCCTCGTAGGACTTGGGGCGCACCAGGCAGAGCATCGGGCCGCCGGCGGTGAACTTGGTCTTCACCAGCTTCTCGCCGCCGAACACCGGCACGGTGGTGACCACCGCGTCGCCGTCGAGGTCGATGGCGGTCGTGTTGGAGATCACCGGCTTGTCGAGCTTGACCGAGGCGACGGCGAAGGCGTCGCGGGCGTCGTAGGACGTGCCGCCGAGCAGCAGGTCGACGCCCTCGGCGGCCGCGGCGAGCGCCGCACCGACCGGGGCGCCGAGCAGCTGGCCCTCGATGGGGCCGGTGGCGTGCACGGCCGTGGCGCCGAAGGCACCAGCGGACTCGGCGATGTCGTTGCCGTCACCGGCGTAGAACGCCTCGACGGTGTCGCCCAGGTCGCGTGCCTTGGTGAGCAGCTCCTTGCTGAGCGTCGTCAGCGAGCCGTTCTCGTCGGTCTCGGCGAAGACCCACACCTTGGAAAGAGCCATGTCGTTCTTCCTTTCGTTCCGGGTCGTTCGCTCAGATGACCTTGAGCTCTTCGAGCTTGGCCACGATCTTCTGGAAGCCCTCGCCGTCGTCTTCGACGATCTCGCCGGCCTGGCGGGCGGGGGCGTCCTCCACTGCGGTGATCTCCTGCCCGGCGCCGGCCCAGCCGACGTTGCCGCCGTCGATGCCGAGGTCGCCGAGGGCGAGGGTGTCGACCGGCTTGGACTTGGCGGCCATGATGCCCTTGAAGGACGGGTAGCGAGGCTCGACCACGCCGGCGGTCACGGAGACCACGCACGGGGTGGGAGCTTCGACGTCCTGGGAGCCGGTCTCGGTCTGGCGGGCCACCTTGATCTTGCCGTCGGACACCTCGACCGACTTGGCGAAGGACACCATCGGGTGGCCGAGCTGGGCGGCGAGCATCTGGGGCACGACGCCGGTGTAGCCGTCGGAGGACTCGACGCCCGAGATCACGAGGTCGTAGTCGCCGGCCTTGCCGATGGCCGCAGCCAGGGTCTTGGCCGTCTCGAGCGCACCGGACCCGGCGAGGGCGTCGTCGGAGACGAGCACGCCCTTGGCGGCACCCATGGCCAGCGCCGTGCGCAGACCCGAGACCTCACCGTTCGGGGCCATCGAGACCAGGGTGACCTCACCACCGCCGGCCGTGTCGACCAGCTGGAGCGCCATCTCGACCCCGTAGGAGTCGGACTCGTCCAGGATGAGCTTGACATCGCGCTTGAGGGTGAAGTCAGCGTCCAGAGCGCCGGGATCGGCGGGATCCGGGATCTGCTTCACGCAGACGACCACGTTGAGAGCCATGTGCGGAGTCAAGCATCAGGCCCCGCCGCTGGTCGAATTGCACTAGGACAGGGGCGTGCGAGTCCTGCTCATCGTGAACGCGTTCGCCTCGTCGGTCACCGCCCGCTCGATGGTCGTCATCCGCAAGGCGTTCTCGGCTGACCACGACGTCGAGATGGTCGAGACGAGCCGGCGCGGCCACGCCGCCCGGCTGGCGCGGGGCGCGGCGAACGACGGCGTCGACGTCGTCGTGGTCATGGGCGGCGACGGCACGCTCAACGAGGCGGCCAACGGCCTCGTCGGCACCGACACCGCCCTCGGCGTGCTGCCCGGCGGCTCCACGAACGTGTTCGCCCGCACCATCGGGCTGCCGAACGACCCGGTCGAGGCCACAGGTGTGTTGCTCGACGCGCTGGCCAAGGGCTCGATCCGCCGGGTGGGCCTCGGCGCGGTGAACGGTCGGTGCTTCCTGTTCCACACCGGCCTCGGCTTCGATGCCGCCGTGGTCGAGCAGGTCGAACGGCGGTCCTCGCTCAAGCGCTACGCCGGCCACCCGCTCTTCGTCTACGCCGGCTTCGCCACCTGGTTCCGCCACTACGACACCTCGCGGCCGCGCCTGGCCGTCCACCTTCCCGACGGCCGCATGGTCGACGACGGCTACATGGCGATCGTGCTCAACACGAGCCCGTACACCTACCTCGGAAACGTGCCCCTCGACCTCGCCCCCGAGGCCACGCTCGACACCGGGCTGTCCGTGGTCGTCGTGCGCACGATGCAGTTCGCCCGGGTGCTCGGCCTGATCGGGTCGGCCCTCGCCTCGGGCCGCCACATCCGCTCGTCCCGCTACGCCCTGCTCGCCCACGACCTCGACGAGCTCGAGGTCACCGGGCACGGCCCGCTCCCCTACCAGGTGGACGGCGACTTCCTCGGCGACGGTGACGTCTTCCGGTTCGAGCACCGGGCCGACGCGCTCGCCCTGGTGCTGCCCGCCGGGCCCGCCGACGTCTGATCAGGTGCCCGTCTGCTCAGGTGGCGAGCGCGGCGATCGCCGCCGCCGGCACGTTCGTGACGATGCCGTCCACGCCCCACGCCGCCAGCTGGCGGACCTGGTCGGGATCGTCCACCGTCCAGACGTTGACCGCCAGGCCGTGCTGGTGGGCGAGCTCCACGTAGGCCTCGTCCACCGTGGCCACGTGCGGGTGGATGGCCTGGTGCCCGTGCCGGGCGGCGAGCTCGATGGCCTGGGGCCCCATGGGCTCGATGAAGGTGAGGAAGCCGGTGGGCACGTCGGGGTCGATCGCCCGGACCCGGTCGATGGTGGGCAGGCCGAAGCTCGACACGATCACCCGGTCCCGTCCGCCGCGCTCGTGCAGCAGGGCGACGACGGTGTCGGCCAACCGGCACGCGGGGTCGTGGTCGGGGTCGACGGAGACGTTCTTGATCTCGATGTTGACCACCATCCCGTCGCACACGTCGAGGGCCTCGGCCAGGGTGCAGGAGGTCTCGGGCAGGTCGGCCCGGGTCAGCTCCACGATGCGCCGGCCATCGGCCAGCTCGGCGTCGTGGTGGAGGGCCATGTCGCCGTCCCGGCAGCGTCGGACGTCGAGCTCGACGCCGTGCGCGCCCTGGGCCCGGGCGAGGGCGAAGGCCTCGACGGTGTTCTCGGGCGCATCGGCGGACGCACCGCGATGGCCGTAGACGAGCGGGGTGGACATCGCACCTGGCGTGAACAACGTCTCGGGAAACCTCCGAAGAAACCCTTGTGACGGGCGTGTTTCGACGTTACCTTGGTCGACGGCCCTGTGAGACCTCAGCGAGTCCGCAGAGGCATGTGAACGCCGTCACAAATCGGGTCCTCTGCACTGCCAGCACGACCCCTCGACCCTTGGAGGCCCCGTGGCCCTGACCACGACGCGCTCGATCCCCCTGACGCTCGAACGAGACGAGTGGCGCCAGTTCGCGGAGTGCCGCGACACCGATCCCGACCTGTTCTTCCCGGTCGGCACCACGGGTCCCGCCCTCGAGCAGATCGCGAACGCCAAGGCCGTCTGCCGCACCTGCGACGTCCAGGGCCTGTGCCTCGAGTACGCCGTGTCCACCAACCAGGACAGCGGCGTCTGGGGTGGCACCTCCGAGGAGGAGCGCCGCCAGATGCGTCGGGCCCGCCAGCGCCTCGAGAAGCAGCAGCGCAGCGCGTAGCCACGCAGATCCCGTGCCGGCGTTCCGGCAGTGACACGACCTCCCTCCGGGGAGGTCGTTGCGCGTCCGGGCCCATCTGCGCCGCCCCTAGAAGTGCTTGGTGGACACCACGACCTGGACCTCGGTGCCGTGGCGGGTGCCGGACTCGTGCACCCGGCGCATCGTGATGTCGCCGGCGAGCTCGGTCTCCACCAGGGTCCGCACGATGGACAGCCCGAGGCCGGTGGACGCGTCGAGGTCGAAGCCCTCGGGGATGCCCACGCCGTTGTCGGTGACCCGCACCGTCAGCTGGTCCTCCTCCCGCTCCAGCAGGACGTCGACGTAGCCGGGCTCCTCGGCGAGGTCGACCTCCTCCGGGAAGGCGTGGTCGACCGCGTTCTGCAGCAGCTCGTTGAGCACCACCGACAGCGAGGTCGCCGGGGCCGCTGGGATCGTCCCCGCCTCGCCCGAGAACCGCACGCGGAAGGGCCGGTCCGGGTTCATCAGGCTCTCGTCCACCATGCGGGACAGCTCGCGGGCGATCTCCACGAACGGGACGTCGTCGCCGGCCTCGCGGGAGAGGATCTCGTGGACCACGGCGATGGAGCGGATGCGCCGGGCCGACTCCTCGATGGCGGCCTTGGCCTCCGCCGAGTCGAGGCGGCGGCCCTGCAGGCGCAGCAGCGAGGAGATGGTCTGCAGGTTGTTCTTCACCCGGTGGTGGATCTCCCGGATGGTGGCGTCCTTGGACAGCAGGAGCCGGTCCCGCCGGCGCAGCTCGGAGATGTCACGCACGAGCACCACGGCACCCGACACCTCGCCCCGGTCGGTGATCGGCAGGCAGCGGAACACGACGGTGATCTCGCTGCCCCGCTCCACCTCCACCACGGTGGGCTGGCGCTTGTGGAACGCCAGGCGCACCGCGCTCTCGTCGAGACCGAGCTCGCCGAAGCGCAGGCCCTCCGCGTTGGCGTGCACGCCGACGCGGTGGAACGCCGACACCGCGTTCGGGGACGCGTACTCGACCCGGCCGGCGGGATCGACGAGCAGCACGCCGTCGCCCACCCGGGGGGCCTCGGCGGTGTCGTCCTTGTCCTCGTAGGGGAAGTCGCCCGACGCGATCATGCGGGCGAAGCGGTTGAAGATGTCGAGGTAGGTGCGCTCGAGCTCGCCGTGCTGCCGGCCGATGGACGGCGCCGCCTCCCGGGTCAGGACCCCGATCACCTTGCCCTCGCGCCGAACGGGCACGCACAGGACCCGCACCCGCTCGCGCACGACCGACAGGTGGATCTCGCCTTCGATGATCTCGCCGTTGCGGTAGGACCGGGCCACCAGCGGGCGCTCGTCCTCGTCGAGGCGGGTGCCGACCCAGTCGCCCCGGTAGACGGTCTGGCCCGTGGTCGGCCGCACCTGGGCCAGCACCACGAACTCCCCGCCGTCGAAGTCCCCGACGGGTGCGAACAGCAGCAGGTCGGAGAAGCAGAAGTCGGCGAGCAGGCCCCAGGACGCGGCGAGCCGCTGCAGCTGCTGGGCCTGCGAGGTGTCCAGCGGCGTGAGCGTCCTGGCCAGCTCGATGAGGGAGGCCATCAGCGGCTCTTCGGAGCGGTCATCGCCAGATCTGCTCGCCCATGCGGACGAGCCCGGCGAGGTCGTGGATGTCGCTGTCGAAGTACGGCACGGTGGCGAGCACATCCGGCGTCCGCCCGAGCTCCTTGCGCTGCTCGGCTTCGCGGCTGGCCACGACCCGGAAGTTGAGGAAGCTCTGGCTGATCTCGGCCACGACCCGCGCCGCGGCCTCCGGGTCGCCCAGGTCGTCGAGCGCAGCGGCCGCGGCCTGCGGGTCGGCGCCGAGGCGGCTGGCCGCTTCGGCCGCGCCCGAGTCGAGCAGGTAGGACGGCAGCACCTTGTTGAGCACGACGGCTCCGAGGTGGAAGCGCCGCTCCTCCAGGGCCGACATGAAGTACTCGGCCTCCCGCAGCGGGGCCGACTCGAGCGTGCTCACCACCACGAACGTCGTGCGCTTGTCCTCGAGCACCCGCTGGACGGCGCGGGCCCGCTCGACGAAGCCGTCGTACATGGTCTGGAAGAGGAGGAAGAACTCGGCGATGTCCTCGAGGAACGCGGAGCCGAGGATGGTGTCGGCGACCTTGTAGAACGGCTTCGTCGCCATGTTCACCAGGCGGGACCGGTAGGGCACGGTGAGCCAGCGCAGCAGCCGGGACGAGAAGAAGTCCGCCATGCGCTCGGGGGCCTCGAGGAAGTCGAGCGCGTTGCGGGTGGGCGGGGTGTCGACGATCACCAGGTCGTAGCGACCCGACGCGTGGATCTCGTAGAGCCGCTCCATGGCGATGTAGTCGTGGCTCTGCACGAACCGCCCGGTGATGTTCGCGTACAGCGGGTTCGACAGGATCGCGTCGCGGGTCTTGGCGTCGGGGGCGTGCTGGCGCACGAGGTCGTCCCAGGACTGCTTGGTGTCGAGCATCGCCGCCCACAGCTCGCCCTGGCACTCGATGCCCGCATCGGCGAAGGCCGAGTCCGGGACCCGGGTCTCGACGTTGCCGAAGGACTCGAGGCCGAGGGCGTTCGCGAGGCGGCGAGCCGGGTCGACGGTGACGACGAGGACCTTGCCGCCGAGCCGGGCCGCAGCCATCGCGCCGGCTGCCGCCGCCGTGGTGGTCTTGCCCACCCCGCCGGAGCCGCAGCAGATCACGATCTCCTTGGCGGCGAGCAGCTGCTCGAGGGTGCCGGCGGCCCGGCGCGTCGTGCGGGCCATCAGAAGCCCAGCTCCTCGCCGAGGTGCCCGGCGATGCGGTTGGTGGCCCGGACCCCGTGGCTGCGCTGGAACAGGTAGGGCACGTACAGCATCTCGGTGCCGGCCAGCTCGGTGCGCAGCTTCTGCAGGTGCCCGGCCCGGGAGCGTCGCAGGCTCACGGCCAGCTCCGCCGCGTCGAGGATCGGCTCCACCGGACCGCCACCGACCTCTGCGAGGGCGGCGATGAGACCGTCGTCGTGGCGGAGCCGTTCGAACAGCGCCTCCTCGCCGGCGTTGAACAGCTCGGGCAGCACCCGGTTCACCACGACGGCGGCCAGCTCTACCACCGTCTCCTCCCGCAGCCGTCCGGCGAGCTCGATGGTCTCCTGCACCGGCATCTCCTCCGGTGCGGCCACGATCACGACGCCGGTCTGGGTCGGGTCACCGAGGATGTCGAGCATCCAGCCCGTCTGGTCCCGGACCAGGCCGACCTGCACCAGCTCGTTGATGGCGTCGGGTGCGGCGAGCTGGCCCACGATGTGGCCGCTGGCCGACGCGTCGACGACGACGAGGTCGTAGTGCTGCTCGCGCACCTCCCACGTCAGCTTGCCGACGGTGAGGATCTCCTTCACCCCGGGGGCCGCCGTGGCCACGAAGTCGAAGGTCCGGGCGAGCGGCCCGATGCGGGCGATCACCGGGATCTTGAGCTGGAGGCTCAGGTACTCCTTGAGCGACTCCTCGGTGTTCATCGACATCGCCGAGAGGTTCTCGGAGATCGGCAGCGGGTCGAAGCCGGTGCGGCCGGCCTCGAAGAAGTCCGACAGGTTCCCCTTCGCGTCGACCTCGCAGACGAGGGTGCGTTTGCCGTGGTCCGCGGCGAGCGTGCCCAGCGCGGCGGCGATGGTGGTCTTGCCCACCCCGCCC
>DMTU01000116.1:0-3183 GCA_003476595.1 Acidimicrobiaceae bacterium
CACGCCGGCATCGGCGGCGCCGGGCAGCCGGGCGGTGGTGATCCCTTCGGCGGCTTCGGCGGCGTCGGCGACATCTTCGACGCGTTCTTCGGCGGCCAGAGCCCCTTCGGCGGGGGCGGCGCGGGTCGGTCCGGGCCGATGCGGGGGCCCGACCTCGAGGTCGTCACCGAGCTCGACTTCACCGAGGCCGTGTTCGGGGCCCAGCACAAGGTCGACGTCCGCACGGCGGTGGCCTGCGAGGTGTGTGACGCCACCGGCGCGACGCCGGGCACGTCGGCCACCACCTGCGCGGACTGCGGCGGCGCCGGTCAGGTCCGGCGCGTGCGCCAGTCCCTGCTCGGCCAGATGGTCACCACCGCGGCGTGCCCCCGGTGCAACGGGGCGGGCGAGGTCATCGCCGACCCGTGCGGCAACTGCGCGGGCGAGGGCCGGACCCTCCAGGACCGCTCCTTCACCGTCGACATCCCGCCCGGCGTCGACGCGGCGTCCACCCTGCGGCTGCAGGGTCGGGGCGCCGCCGGGCCCCGGGGCGGTCCCCCCGGCGACCTCTACGTGCACTTCCGGGTGCGGCCCCACGACGTGTTCCGGCGCGATGGCGTCGACCTCCACGCCGACCTGCACATCCCCGTGACCCAGGCGATGCTCGGCGCCGAGGTCGAGTTCGAGACCCTGGACGGCACGGAGGCGGTCACCGTCCCGCCGGCGACGCCGACCGGGCACGTGTTCCGGTTCCGGGGCAAGGGCGTGCCGGTGGTCAACCGCGGCGGCCGGGGCGACCTGCACCTGCACGTCGTGATCGACCTGCCGCGCGACCTGTCCGAGGAGCAGGAGGAGCTCGTCCGCCGGCTGGCCGAGCTCCGGGGCGAGCCCGTGGCCGAGGAGACCCGCGGCTTCTTCACCAAGCTGCGCACCGCCTTCAAGTGAGCCCGCAGCCGCCGGACGGCGCGGCGCCCCACGTCCTCGTCGACGACGTCGAGGCGCCCGTCCTGAGCGACGATGCCCGCCACCACCTGGACCGGGTGCGCCGCCTCCGCGACGGCGACGCCCTCACCGTCACCGACGGGCGCGGCGCGTGGCGAGCGGGCCGGTTCCGCGGGCGAGCCGAGATCGACCCGGACGGCCCCGTGATCACGGTGCCGGCACCGGAGCCGGAGGTGACGGTCGCCTTCGCGCTGACCAAGTCCGACAAGCCCGATCTGGTGGTGCAGAAGCTCACCGAGCTCGGTGTCGACCGCATCGTGCCGTTCCGGGCCGATCGCTCCGTGGTGCGGTGGGACGAGACCAAGGCGACCCGCCAGCACGAGCGCCTCGTCGCCATCGCCCGGTCGGCCTGCGAGCAGTCGCACCGGTGCTGGCTCCCGGTGGTCGAGCCGGTGACCGACGTGGCCGACCTGGCCAGCCGGCGCGCGGTCCGCCTCGATCGGGGTCCGGTGGGCGTCTCGCTCGACCGTCCGGTCGTGGCCGTGGGGCCCGAGGGCGGCTGGTCGGACCGCGAGCGCGCCGCGCTCCCCGACACGGCGGGCCTCGGACCCCATGTCCTGCGGGCCGAGACCGCGGCCATTACCGCCGGTGCCCTGCTCGGTGCGATGCGTAGCGGGTGGGGCCGGTGAGCGGTGCGGCCCCGCGCCAACCGGCAGATTGTCCCGATTGTCACGGTGGGGAGCCTTGTGCGGAGCGTGGTCGATGCCTACGTTGAGCGTTGACGACGGGTGGGAACGGACGGAGATGATGATGGAAGACCTCGACGAGGCGGGACTCGCGTACAGCCGCAAGGTCGGCGAGCGCCTGCGCGCCATCCGCCGTCAGAAGCGGCTGAGCCTCCACGACGTGGAAGCGGCCTCCGACTCGGAGTTCAAGGCATCCGTGCTCGGCGCCTACGAGCGCGGCGAGCGCTCCATCTCGGTGCCTCGCCTGCACCGCCTGGCCGGGTTCTACGACGTCCCCGTCGACCAGCTGCTGCCCACCGACGAGGAGGGCGAGGTCATCGACCTCACCGACCGTGCGCTGGCCCGCCAGGGCGAGAACCAGCTCGTCCTCGACCTGCAGATGCTGTCCGAGCTCGGTGGCCCCGAGGGCGCCATGCTCAACCGCTACATCCGCACCATCCAGATCCAGCGCCAGGACTTCAACGGCCGGATGCTCACCATCCGCAAGGACGACGTCCGGGCCATCGCCTGCATCCTCGGGGTGGCGACGGATCGCACGATGGACCGGCTCGACCAGCTCGGGCTGTGCCGGGCCGGGGCGTCGCGCTGAGCCGAGCCGACAAGCGAGGCGACCATGGGCACGGCGCCTACCTCCACATCCCGTTCTGCTCGACGCGCTGCGACTACTGCGCGTTCGCGACCTGGACCGACCGCGGGCACCTGGTCGACCGCTACCTGGCCGGCCTCGCCACCGAGGTCGATCGGGCCGTCGCTGACGGCCTGCCCCCGCTGACGTCGGTCTTCGTGGGCGGCGGCACCCCGACGCTCGTGCCCGCCGAGGGCCTCGTCGACGTGCTGTCCCGCCTGCCGCTGGCGCCCGGGGCCGAGGTCACCATCGAGGCCAACCCGGATTCGGTGACCGCCGAGTCGCTGCGCACGTACCGGCGCGGTGGGGTGAACCGCATGTCCTTCGGCGTGCAGTCGATGCGCGAGCACGTGCTCGCCGCCCTCGGCCGCACCCACGACCCCGACAACGTGCGCCAGGCCGTGGCCTGGACCCGGGAGGCCGGGTTCGAGACGTTCAACCTCGACCTGATCATGGGCGCCGCCGGTGAGTCGGTGGCGGACTGGGCGTCGAGCATCGACGACGTGCTCGCGCTCGACCCGCCCCACGTGTCGGCCTACGGGCTGACGGTCGAGCCCGGGACGCCGCTCGCCGCCGATCCCGACCGCCACCCCGACGACGACGACCAGGCCGACAAGTACCTGCTGACCGAGGCCCGCCTCGACGCCGCCGGGCTGCGCTGGTACGAGGTGTCGAACTGGGCCCGCCCCGGCCACGAGTGCCGGCACAACCGCCTGTACTGGGAGGCGGGGGAGTACCTGGGGTTCGGGTGCGCGGCCCACAACCACCGCGGTGGGCGCCGCTGGTGGAACCTGCGCACCCCCGAGCGCTACCTCGACGCCGTGGAGGCCGGCACGTCCACCGAGGCCGCCGGCGAGGACCTCGACGAGGGAACCCGCCGGCTCGAGGCCC
>DMTU01000116.1:3282-5341 GCA_003476595.1 Acidimicrobiaceae bacterium
CGCCGGCTCGAGGCCCTCCAGCTCGCGCTCCGGACCCGCGAGGGCGTGCCGGTCGCGGCGTTGGACCTCGACGACCCCTCGCTCGAGGGCCTGGTCGTGGTGGATGGCGACCGGGCGGTGCTGACCCCGGAGGGGCGGCTGCTCGCCAACGAGGTCGCGGTCCGGCTCCGGACCGATGTTGCCGTCGGCGTGGGTCGCCGGGCTCAGGCCGGCGACGACGGGACCGGCGGCACCTCGAAGACCTGACCAGAGTGGATGAGGTCGGGGTCGGCCGGGTCGACGAGCCTGCCGCGGTTGACCTCGACGAGGGTGCGCCAGAACGGGTCGACCTCGGCATCGGACGGCGGTCGCCCCCAGGCATCGGCCAGCAGCTCCTCGGCGGTCGACCAGAACGACTCGCCGGCGGCGACGGTCCACGTCCTCGGGATCGGCGTCGGGGTCATCACCGCCGTGCCGCCCTCGCCTGTCGACGGGCGGTGGGGTCGCATCGTGGCGGTGCCGGCCGGCGCCTCGACCCGGTGCTGGGTGACGAGGGGCGCCTCGGCCACCGGGGTCATCGTGACCGCGTCGGGTGCGCCGACCTCGTCCTGACCGCCGACCGTGGATGCGGCCGCCAGGCCGACCCCGAGTCCGGCGTGCACCAGCCGGCGCACGCCGGGCAGCGCCAGGGCGTCGGCGAGGCGGTGCCCGCCGGCGACGCGCAGGGCGCTCGAGGCGACGTGCACGGCGGACAGCGCCAGCACGTACCAGACGCTCACCTCGGCGAGCAGCCGCACGAACGCCATGGCCGCGGCCGCCGGCTCGTGGGCGTCCGCCCAGGCGGTGAGCCGGTCGAGGGAACCGAGGGGCGGTGCCATCAGCTCCCCGCGGGCGGCGAGGCGCAGGGCGCCGCCGGCGGCCACCAGGCCGACGAGCCAGAGCACCGCCCGTCCGGCCCGGCGGCTCATCCGGCGACCTCGACGGTGCGGGACCCGTCGGGTGTCGTGAGCACCGGTGACGGGCACGCTCCGGCGCCGGCTGCGATGGCGGTCGCACCGGGCACCGTGGCCAGGGTCTCGACCTCGACGGGTTCGTCCAGGCGCCACTCGGGGAACACGAACACCTCGCCGGTCTCGGGGCGGAGCAGGGCAGGCGTGGCGACGCCGTCGCAGCTCCAGTCGCCGAGCGCCACGAGGTCGCCCTCCTGGCCGAGCTCCACCGAGACGCTCCCGACCTGGGCCGAGCGACCGTCGAGCACGACCTCCTCGGGGCAGCCGTCGCCGTCGACGTCGGGTCCCGCGACGTCGGGCACGGTGCAGGAGTCCGGCCACGGCCCGGTGGCCGGTGCCGGTGCGGTGGTGCTCGTGGTGGTCTGGCCCGGCGCGGTGGTGGGCGGCGCGGTGGTGGTGGTCGTGGCCGCGGAGACCGGGTCGGAGCCGAGCGGGCGGACGGCGCGGGCGCCGGCGACGCCACCGACCACGCCGATGGCGAGCACCACGAGCAGCAGGGCGGCCCGGAGCAGGGGGAGGCGCCGCCGCCGCTCCTCCGGCGCGCGCCGGTCGGGCAGGGGCACGCTGGGTCCGGACGGCGTGGGCGGTGCGGCCTCGTGCTCGATCCGGGCCCGCTCCCGGGGGCCCTCGTCGGGCGGGGTGAAGACCGGGAGCGGGCCGGTGACGGCCTCGGGCGCCGCGGCCAGCGCGGCCCAGTCCGCATCGGTGCCGTCGTCGTCGAGCTGGTCGAGCGAGCCCAGGCCGGCGTAGGGGCCGGCATCGGCGTCGAGCTCGTCGGCGTTGCGGTCGTCGTCGGCCACGGCGGCCAGCCAGCTCAGGTCCTCGTCGGTCCAGCCCAGGTCCGCGGTGGGGTCCACGTCGGCCGGCAGCTCGGCGAACCACGGCGCGACCTTCACCGCCGCGCTCGGGGTCGGCAGGGAGCACTCGGGCACGGCGGCGTGCACCGCCTTGGCCAGCTGCCGGGCGGTGAGGCGCTGGTCGCGCCGCTCCCTCGTGGTCTGGGCGACGATGGCGTCGAGCTCCTTTCGGGCCTGGCGCTGCCGAGCGGCGCGCCGCACGCCGCCGGGCGA
>DMTU01000116.1:5431-5787 GCA_003476595.1 Acidimicrobiaceae bacterium
CCGGGCGGGTTCGCCCACGGGAGGTCGGCGCCGGCGCGGAGCAGGCTGCCGAGCAGTCGCCCCATGGCGGCCACGTCGTCCGCAGCACCGTCGTCGGTGCGGTCCTGGGCCATTCCGAACCCGCACAGGCGGGGGCGGCCGCGGTCGTCGAGGAGCACGTGGGCGGCCTCGATGTCGCCGTGGACCACGTCGAGGCGGTGCAGCGCGTGGACGACGTCGGCGACGGCGCACACGATGCCCGCCGCGTGGTCCAGCGGGAAGGGCCCGAGCCGGGCGAGCGCGGTGCCAGCGTGGCGGAGCCGGATCGAGCGCTCGTCGACGCCGAGCAGGTCCACGACCCCGGGGTGCCGGCAGCG
>DMTU01000116.1:5916-7582 GCA_003476595.1 Acidimicrobiaceae bacterium
ACCCCGGGGTGCCGGCAGCGGGCGAGCATGGCGGCCTCCCGGGTGAGGCGGGCCACGTCGCCGTCGCTGCGCGCTTCTTTGACCACCACCAGGCCGTCCTCGGCCTCCTCGGTGCGCACGGCGATGACCATCGCGCTGACGCTACCGGAAGGGCATGAGATGCATCAAGGTGCAGTGATGCCTCGGCGCACCTCGCCGTCGACCCGAGCCGAGATCGTGAGCACGTCGCGGGACGGATCGCCGAGAGCCTGGACGAAGAGGTGCCGCACCGTCCGGCGCACCGTGACCACCACGCCATCGCCGTCGGGCTCGGCGGAGACGAGCTCGAGGCCGTCGATGCCGGCGGCGGCGACCGCCTGGGCCGCGATCGCCTCCACCCGATCGGGGTCGTAGACGATCTCGCCGCTCGTGCGAACCGCGTCGAGGTCGACGCCGGCGCCGGCGGCGTCGTTCGCGGCGTCGAAGGCCACGTTGTAGGCCTCGCGCTGGCCCAGGTACACGATGGCCGAGTCCACGGCGATGGCGCCGAGCAGCAGCACGATGAGGACGGCGGCCGGCATGAGCATCAGCACCGAGCCGCGCTCGTGGCGCCGGGCCGGCGTGGCTCGCCTCACTGGATGCACGACGCCACGCCACCGACGCCGGAGCGGGTGGGGTCGATGAGCTCGCCGCGGGTGGCCTGCACGTCGAAGGCATCCCCGAACCCGCCGACGAAGGGCAGGCGGATGGCGGGGACCTGGAGCGCCACCGTGACCTCGATGCGCTCGCAGCGGACGAAGGCGGCGTCGGCCGGTCCGAGCCGGACCGTGGCGGGACCGGTGCGGCCGTGGTCGGCGAGGGTGTCGGTGGCGATCGCGGCGGCGCCGGCCCGGAGCGCATCGGCGGTGGTGGTCTGCCCGGCGGCTTCGACCACCCAGCGCGCCGACTCCCGAGCCGCGGCGTCGGCGGCGAACTTGGCGTCGACGACACCCCAGATGTTGGTGATGAGCAAGGCGCCGCCCACGAAGATGAGCAGCCCGAAGGGGAGCACCTCCATGCCGCCGGCCTGGCCTCGCTCGCCACGGCGCCGGAGCCCGGAGCCCGTCACGGCCCCGCCGCCTGGAAGATCTCGAGCCGGGCGCGCATCGTGCGGCTGAACTCGGTGGGGCTGTAGCCCGACCAGCGCACCGGCAGCAGGATCGGCAGCGCCGCGTCGACGGTGACCGCCACGGTGTCGTCGCGCCCGTCGCCATCGGCGTCCGCGAAGGCGAAGTCGAAGTCGGCGTCGTCGCCGTACCCGCCGAGGCGCCGGCGGGCCTCCTCGGCGTAGGCGTCGAAGCGGGCCTGGTCCAGGTCGGTGCCCTCGTTCGCGGCCCGCTGGGCCAGGTCGGACGCCACGGCGGTGACGGTGGTGCGCGCGTGCAGGCCGAAGAGGACCTGCACGGTGAAGAGCAGGAAGATCAGGAACACCGTGAAGCCGAAGGCGGTCGCGAAGACGCCGGTGCCCCGGTCGCTCGTGGAGGGAGCTCGTGCGGGCACCGCCGATCAGCCGCTGGCGCCGCCGTCGGATCCGATGATGTTCACCTGGTTCTCGGTGTTCTCGGCGGTGTCGCTCCAGATGCTGTCGAAGGTCAGCCACATGGCCGCGCCGAGCAGGGCCATGATCAGCACGGCGATGGCGGTCGAG
>DMTU01000116.1:7694-18670 GCA_003476595.1 Acidimicrobiaceae bacterium
CGGCGATGGCGGTCGAGATGACGCCCTCGCCGCGGTCGCCCCGTCGGCGGGGGGTGCGGGTGGTGGTGGTGGTCATGGGTTCTCTCCTCGGTGTTGCGGACTAGGAGGCGCTGAACACGCGCAGCGCCTCGAGGAACGGGATGGCGATGAAGATGGCGCCGGGCACGAGCGCGGCGACGGTGACGGGGATCCAGACCTGCTGGCTGCGCCGTTCGATCTGCTCGATGAGGCCGCGCTGGACCTCACGCCGGATGGAGCGGGCCTCCTCGGCGATGAGGCGACCGAGATCCCCGGCCTCCCGGTTGAGGGCGAGCACGGCGACCAGTCGGGTGAGCGCATCGAGGTCGGCGACGGCGGCCCACTCGCGGAGCGCCTCCACCTCGGTGACGCCGTGGCGGATGCGGCCCACGACGCGGCGCAGGTCCTGTCCGCTGACGCCCTGGCCGCGCGTCGCGAGCCGCTGGACCGCGGCGCCGAGGGAGAAGCCGGCGGACAGCAGCATGCCGAGCTGCTCGGACACGACGGGCAGCTCCAGGAAGAGGCGGCGCTTGCGCCGGTCCGACTCCATGGCCAGCCGCTGCTCGATGAACAGGAACGACAGGGCGGGCGCACCGACGAGGAACAGCAGCAGCACGACGGCCGGGGGGCGGATGGCCATGGCGGCGAGGACCCCGCCGACGGCGCCGACGGCCGTCCACCCGAGCTGGCGGACGCGGAAGGCCGTGGGGTCGAGGTCGCTGTGGACCCGCTCCAGGCGCACGGCCAGCTCCTCGTTGATGCCGACGAGCCGGGCGACTCGCTCGCCGACGGTGCGGGCGAGCGGCGCGACGACGTCGGCGAATGAGTCGACCGACAGCATGCCGTGCCCGCCGGCTGCCGTCGCCAGGCCGCCGGGCTCGTAGGGACGGAGCCGATCGGCGAGTGACCGGCGGGCGAACCACCGGTGCCGGCTCAGGACGAGGGCGGCCCCGGCCCAGAACGCGAGGGCAGCGATGACGGTGACGCGGGTCATCGGTCGAACACCCGCTCCTCCTCGGGGACCTGCAGGATCCGGCCTGCCCACAGCCAGCAGCCGATGACGAGCAGGACGGCGAACAGGGTGAGGGTCTGCCCGGTGGCCGACCGGAACGCCTGGCGGCCGTTGCCCACCGACATGCCGGCCAGGGCCATGCCGAAGGGGGCGAAGACGACGAAGCGCCGGGCGAACCGGGCGCCGGCCTGCTTGGCGCGGGCGTCCTTGCGGCCCTGGGTGTCCTGGATGCGGTCCTCGATGAGCGCCTCGAGCCGGCGGTCCAGGTCGCTGCCGCCGACGGTGTGGGCCACGAGGAGCGTCTCGCACGTGGCGTCGGCGGTGGGGTCGGCCAGGCCGCCCTTGAGCACGGTGAGGGTGCGCTCGAAGTCGGTGGAGATCAGCCACTCCCGGTGGGCGGCGTCGAAGGCGGGGACCATGTCCTCGGGTGCTCGGCGCCCGACCTCGAACAGGGCCTGGGGGATCGACCGGCCTAGGGAGGAGGTCAGGATCCGGATCTCCTCGATCATCCGGGGCCACGCGTCCTGGGCCCGGGACCGGCGGTTGGCGCGGCGCACGCGGTACGACGCCAGGGGTGCGCTCGCAGCGGAGATCCCCACGGCGATCGCCGGTGCGATGGCCCCGAAGATCGCGTACGTGAGGGCGGTGCCGAGCACCAGCAGCAGGGCCATCACCGCGGCGAAGTCGCGCAGGCGGACGTCGCCCAGCCCGGCCTGCACCAACCACTCCTGCACGACCGGGCGGCGGGTGCGCCGTCGACCGACGGAGGGGGCGAGCCCGACGCCCCGCCACCCGAACGCGAGGGCGGTGTACGCGTAGTACACGCCGAGCGCGGCCGCGACGGGGAGCAGGAGCGAGGTCATCGGTCGTGCCCGGACCGCAGGTCTCGGAGCGCGTGCACCGAGCTCGCGGGAGCAGCGGGTGCCGTCGGCGCGGCGCGGCTCTGGCGCGCCTGGTCCGGCACGCCCAGCAGGGCGCGCAGGTCGAAGCCGGCCTCCTCCAGGGACCGGGCGGCCCGGTTCGGCAGCAGGCCGGTCCACTCGAGCGGCTGGTCGCGCCGGCTCCGGCGGAACAGGTCGGTGACGGTGAACTGCGTGGCGTCGTAGCCGGCCGCCTGGTCCTCCACCGCGATGATCTCGGAGACCCGGGGGCCGTCGGCCTCGCGGGCGCAGTGCACGACGATGTCGACGGACTCCGACACGAGGCTGTTGAGCGCGGCCATCGGGATCTCGCTCGACGTGTCGGCGAGCTGGCAGATGAAGCGCAGGCGGGACAGGGCCTGGCGGGCGGAACCGGCGTGGATGGTGGTGTAGCCCTTCACGCCCGATGACAGCGTGAGGAGCAGGGGCAGGGCCTCCTTGTCGCGGACCTCGCCGACGATGGCCACGTCGGGGGCCATCCGGAGGAAGCCCGCGACCAGGCGACGCAGGTCGACCGCCGGTCGGTCGGCGCGGGCCGCGCGCGTCTGCATCGAGGCCACGTTCGGCACGGGGACGTCGGCCTCGAACACCTCCTCGGCGACGACCACTCGCAGCGACGGGTCGAGCTCGGCCGCGGTGCAGGACAGCAAGGTGGTCTTGCCCGACCCGGGTGCCCCGGCGAAGACGACGGTGAGCTTGGCCCGGGCGCAGGCGCGGAGGAACTCGGCGGCCTGCACGCTGAGCATGTCGCGCTCGACGAGCTGCTCGAGCTCGCGGAAGGCGACCCCGGTGAACTTGCGGATGTTCACCATCACGTGCCCGCCGCGAGCCACGTCACCGTGGACGATGTGGAGCCGGGCACCGTTGTCGAGCTGCGCGTCCTGCAGCCCCTCGGTGGGGTCGAGCTTGCGGTGCGCGCCCGACGCGTCGTCGAGGATCTTCGTGAGCGTCCGGATCACGTGCTCGTCGTCGTGGAAGACCTCGTCGTGGTAGCCCGAGGTCCCGCGGTGGCGCTTCACGAAGATGGCGTCCGGCGCGTTGATCATCACCTCCCACACGTCGTCGTCGGCGAGGAGGCCCTCGAGCGGGCCGTAGCCGACGAGGTTCCGGTAGGCCCGCTCCACCACCAGCTCCGGATCGGCGAGGTCGTGGGTGCGCAGGCCCCGGCGGTAGTCGGCCGACCAGCGGGCGACCGCGTCGGTGATGAGCTCGTGCATGCGAGCCCGCGCCGCGTCGTCGTCGAGGTCGAGGTGGATCCCCTTCGCGTGCTCGAGCACGGTGCGCTCGATGAGCTCGAGGGGGGTGGCGTCGGCGGTGGTCATCCAGCCACCTCCTCGTCCCAGGCGCCGAGCGAACCGGCCTCGACGAGCACGGGCTCGTCGGCGTGCAGGACGGGAGTGCGGTCGTCGACGGCCTCGAGCCGGGCTCGGACGGCGTGGCTCACCGGCGCGACGAGCGCGTCGGGGAGCGTGACACCGTCCCGGAGCACGTCGTCGAGCTGCTTGCGCTCCGGGAGGAAGACGGGGCTGAGGACGGGCTGGCCCGGGTTCGACGCGGCGAGCAGCTCGCTGATGGTCCGGCCGATCTCGGCGCGGGCGGTGCGGCTGCGGGGTGCCCGGTTGACGACCGGCACGATGCGGTCCGGGGAGACGCCGCTGGCGATGCAGTCGCGCACGACCCGGAGCAGCGAGTGGGCCCCCTTGGTGCCGGGGTTCCCCACGACCACGACCACGTCGGCGGCACCGGTGGCGGTGCGTGCGAGCAGGTTGCGGTCCTCGACGTCGGCCGAGCCGGTGGCGGACTCCCCCTCGAGGTCGTCGTCGACGTCGGCGACGACGAGGGTGAAGCTGCGCCGGAGCCCGTCGAGCGCGCTGCGCAGCGCCCGCGGCCGCAGCGCCGTCCAGTCCCGGTGACGTCGCAGGCCCAGCAGCAGCCGGTAGCGGCGGGTGACGATGTCGAAGGTGAGGGCTCGCACCTCCTCCGGGCTCGGCGCGCCGCTGCGGTGGGACTCGACCAGCTCGAGGACGCCGGGGATGACGTCTCGGGCGTCGTGGAGCATCGCCTGGTCGGCGTGCAGGGCGAGGTCGGCGAGCACGACCGTGTCGGCGTGGGCCGGGTCGGTGGCAGCGCCCTGGGCGATGGCCATGGCGACGACGGACCGTCCGGTGCCGCCCGGCCCGGTGACCGCCACGACCCGGGCCCGGAAGCCACCTTCGTGCTCGCCGGCGGACTCGACCTGCCCGGGCAGGTCGTCGGCCCGGCCGATGGGTGTGGCGTGCTCGGACAGGACCGCTTCGAGCTCGGTCCGGCCGAAGTCGGTGGGCAGGGTGTCGGCTGCGCCGATCGTGGACCAGTCCCGCACGGAGCCGTCCACCACGACGATGGGGGCGCAGCCGTGCTCGCGTGCCAGCTCGAGCAGGTCGCGGTCGACCCCGGGCAGCCCGCCGTCGATCAGCAGCGCGGAGAACGGTCGACCGGACTCCAGGCGCGCCCGCACCTCCGAGGCGGATACGGTCTTGACGAAGTCCATGGCCAGCTGGCCCGACGTCGCCCAGCGCGAGACGTCGCTGAACCACGGGGTGCGGACGCGGGCGAGCCCGAGGGCGACGTAGCGGTCCGACATCAGCTGTCCTCGTCGTCGTCGCCGGCACCGCCACCCGGCCGGGGGCGGTACTCGCGGCCGACGTCCTCGACCTCGGAGCCGATGGTGGCGCGCACCATCGTGATGTCGCCCGCGGCCTGGGCGTGGACCAGCGCCTCGACCTGGGTGAAGTCGCTGAGCGCCAGGCGCACGACGGTCGTGTCGCTGCCGCCGAGCCCCTCCCGACTCCCGCCGCTGACCTCGAGCACCCGGGCATCGACCGCGACGAGCTGGGTCACCTCGCTGCTCCACGTGGAGAACACGTCGACCCGTTCGCCGGGGCGGAGGCCCCCGACGGCGCGGCTGGCGGGGAGGCTCAGCGCGACCTCGAGCCGCTCGGCACCCTCGACAGGGACGACCGTCGCCGACGCGAGCAGGAACTCGCCAGCCTCGACCGGTGCCGCCAGCTGGCGGTCGACCGCGGCGTCGACGGCGCCGAACAGGCCCCGCACCCCGTCGGGCAGCTCCACAGGCACCAGCTCCACGTCGCCGGACCGGATGGTCTGACCCGGTGCGAGGTCGCGGGAGGCGATGAGCACGTCGATGGTGTCGTCGGCGGTCGCGTCGGCGTAGGCGAGGAAGGTCCCCACGGCGGCGAGGGCCATGAGGAGCCCACCGACCACCGCTCGTCCCGAGGGCAGACCGACACGACGCTCGACGCGCCGTGGCGTCGGGTCTGCTCCGGCCGTGGCCCTCCCGTTCCGCCGGGTGAGGGTGCTGGTCACCTGGACCCCTTTCGCTGGCACCGTTCGGTGGTCCTTCCCTCGTCCCGTGACAATCCCGTTGCCGAACCGGTCGAGCGCGCCGAAAAGGGATGAAACATGCCGAAAGGATGCCACAGTTCCTCCGCGGAGGACATCTGGAAGCATCGAGGTGGATCGAGATGCTGGCTCGAGCACGGTCGTTCCGGTATGGTCGACCGTGCACCCGGCCCACGCCGGCCGCCGCCGAATCCGGAGGTGCCCATGACCGCATCCGTCGAATGGCTGTCCACAGCCGACGCCGCCAAGGCGCTGGGCATCACCCCGCGCACCTTGTACCGGTTCATCGATCAGGGCGAGCTGGCCGCCTACCGCTTCGGTCGGGTGATCCGCATCAAGCAGTCCGACGTCGATGCGTTCATCGAAGGTGCCCGCATCGAGCCCGGTTCGCTCGAGCACCTCTACCCGGACTCCGGCGCCAAGCCGGAGGGGGCCGAGCTCGACGTCTAGGTCTGCAGGATCAGCACCGCGACCGCGGCCAGGGGGATCCACACCGGTGCCGGCGGATCGCCGTTGGTCCGCAACCGCACGACGTCAGCGCCGGCGCTGCGCAGCTCACCGCGGACGACCTGCCCCGAGCGCGTCCGGATGAGCACCTCGGGTCGGTCGGCGGCGAGGGGACCGACCACCGCGTCGAGGGCGACCTCCACCAGCACGGTGCGGTCGCCGATCACGGCCCGCCCACCCGGCTCGGCCCGCACCACCTCCACGGCATCGGTGCGCACCAGCACGTCCTGGTCCCGCTCGCTGCGCAGGGCGAGGAAGTCGGCGCCGACCCCGACGATGGTGCCGCGGACCCGGTGCTCGCCCACGTCGAGGACGACCGGGCGACCCCGCTCGGCCAGGTCGACCAGCGCGCCGATGGTGCTGGCCTCCTCCTCGGCCTGGACGCGCAGCCACCGCTGGCGGGTGCGCTGCCGTGCCGCCTCGTCGACGAGCGCGTCCGCGGCCCAGCGTTCGAGCGACCGGGCCAGGCCGTCGGTTCCGCCGAGCACGCCGCCCGCCGCCGAGCGGGCAGCAGCGGGCAGGTCGGTGCCGTCGTCGTGGTGCACTGGGTCTCCCCGGGGTCGGGTGCCGGTAGGATCCGGCTGATCGTGTCGGACACCCAAGTCGTCGTCAACGTCCCCGGCAACCACCTCATGGCCGGGCTGCTCGGTCAGCGGGACGAGCTGCTCCGACTCGTGGAGCGCGCCTTCCCCGACACGGCGATCCACGCCCGCGGCAACGAGATCGCCGTCGTGGGGCCCGAAGCCGCCAACGCCGGGAAGGTCTTCGAGGAGCTGGTGCTGCTCGTGGCGTCCGGGCAGCTGCTCGATGCGGAGAGCGTGCAGCGTGCCATCGACATGGTGATCCACGACGAGCGGCCCTCCGAGCTGATGGCCACGGAGATCCTTCGCTCGGCCAAGGGCAACGCCGTGCGACCCAAGACGGCCGGGCAGCGTCGCTACATCGAGGCCATCCGCGACCACGTCATCACCTTCGGCCTCGGCCCCGCCGGCACCGGCAAGTCCTGGCTCGCCGTGGCCATGGCCGTGCAGGCGCTGCACCGCAACGAGGTCGAGCGCATCATCCTCACCCGGCCGGCGGTCGAGGCAGGGGAGCGGCTCGGCTTCCTGCCGGGCGACCTCATGGCCAAGATCGACCCCTACCTGCGGCCGCTCTACGACGCGCTCTACGACATGGTCGACCCCGAGGGCGCGCAGCGCCTGCTCGAGCGCAACCTGGTCGAGGTCGCGCCCCTGGCCTTCATGCGCGGTCGCACGTTGAACGCGAGCTTCATCATCCTGGACGAGGCCCAGAACGCCACGGCCGAGCAGATGAAGATGTTCCTCACCCGGATCGGGTTCGGCTCCAAGGTCGTCGTCACCGGGGACACGTCCCAGGTCGACGTGCAGGGCGGCAAGTCCGGCCTCGCCGACCTCGAGCGCATCCTCGACGGCATCGAGGGCCTCAGCTTCGTGCACCTCGGCGCCCGTGACGTGGTGCGGCACCGGATCGTGCAGGACATCGTCAACGCCTACGACCGCAGCGGTCCGCCGAAGCCGGCGCCCGGGGGGCGATCGCCCCGATGAGCGTCAGCGTCTTCGGGGTCGACGAGCAAGACGACGAACCGATCGACGTCGGTCGGTGGGTGCGCCTGGCCGAGCAGGTCCTGGACGCAG
The DNA here is from genome assembly GCA_003476595.1 of Acidimicrobiaceae bacterium. Classification (GTDB taxonomy): domain Bacteria; phylum Actinomycetota; class Acidimicrobiia; order Acidimicrobiales; family Salinilacustritrichaceae; genus Salinilacustrithrix. The sequence continues at coordinate 15,209 of DMTU01000116.1, forward strand.
AAGGCGTGCGGCGCACCAGCGAGCTCAGCCTGCTCTTCGTCGATGCCACCACCATGGCCGAGCTGAACGAGCGGCACATGGGCAAGACCGGCCCCACCGACGTGCTCGCCTTCCCGATCGACGACGACGGCCTCGAGCACGGGCGCTGGCCCGACAACGGCACACCCGGCCCGGACCGCCCGCCGCTGGACCTGGACGACGTGCCGGTGCTGCTCGGCGACGTGGTGGTGTGCCCGTCGGTCGCCGCCGCCCAGGCCCCCGAGCACGCCGGTCAGCCCCAGCACGACGGCACGCTGGTGGACGAGGTCGCCCTCCTGGTGGTCCACGGCATCCTGCACGTCCTCGGCCACGATCACGCCGAACCGGACGAGACCGCGGTGATGCAGGCCAAGGAGCAGGCCCACCTCGCGTCGTTCCACCCCCGGTCGTGAGCCTCCCCCTCACCGCTCTCGCCGTCGTGGCCCTGCTCGTGGTCGTCGTCGTGCTCGCCCTGTGCGAGACGGTCCTCGCGCACACCAGCCGGGCCCGGGTCGCGATGCTGGCCGACGAGGGCGCCCACCGCGCCGGCGACCTGGTGGCGCTCCTGGCCCGCCGCCAGACCAACCTGACCGTCATCGTGGTCGTTCGCCACGCCGCCCAGATCGGGGCGGTGCTCGTCGTGCTCGCCCACGTCGAGCGCTACGACCCCCAGCCGATCGCGTGGGTCGGTGCCATCGCCGCCATCGTCGTCGTCTCCGCCTTCATCGAGGGCGTGGCCAAGACGATCGCCCTCGTCCGCACCGACGCCGTCGGCTACCGGGTGGCCCCCGTCGGTCGCTTCGTCACCCGCCTCCCGCTGCTGCCGCTGCTCGCCGAGCGCCTCGGCCGTCGGATCCGCCGCCGGGAGCCGGGCGACGACCACGACCACGAGCGCCCGTCCGTGTCGGAGGAGGAATTGCTCGCGTTCGCCGAGGTCGCGGTCGAAGCCGAGGCGATCGAGGAGGAGGAGCAGGCCCTCATCGAGTCGATCATCGAGTTCGGCGACACGATCGTCCGGGAGGTCATGGTGCCCCGCCTCGACATGGTCACCGTCGAGGCCAGCTGGCGGGTGAGCGACGTGATGGAGGTCATCATCCTCAACGGGTTCAGCCGCATCCCGGTCATCGGCACGGGCATCGACGACATCGTCGGCCTCGCCTACGCGAAGGACCTCATGCGATCCGAGCGCGACGGCACCGGGGACGAACCCGTCGGCCAGCACGTCCGGCCGGCCCGCTTCGTGCCCGAGCAGCAGCGGGTGTCGGTGCTGCTGCCCCAGATGCAGGCGGAGCAGTTCCACATGGCGGTGGTCATCGACGAGTACGGCGGCGTCGCCGGCCTGGTCACCTTGGAGGACCTCATCGAGGAGCTCGTCGGCGAGATCGTCGACGAGTACGACGTCGAGGACCCCATGGCCGAGCCGCTGCCCGGCGGCGCCTACCGGGTGAACGCCCGCATGCCGCTCGACGAGGTGAACGACCTCCTCGACGCCGACCTGCCGGAGGGCGACTGGGACACGATCGGTGGCCTGCTGTTCAGCTGGCTCGGGCACGTCCCGACGAACGGGGAGTCCATCGACATCGGATCGCACCGGCTCACCGCGTCGCGCGTGCAGGGCCGCCGGATCGGCCTCGTCCGCATCGATCGCATCACCCCGGCCGAGGCAGCCGACGCCGACGTGGCATCGGAGCGGACCCGATGAGGTCCGGCTTCGTCACCTTCGTCGGACGTCCCAACGTGGGCAAGTCCACGCTGCTCAACCAGATCCTCGGCGAGAAGGTCTCCATCGTCTCGGACAAGGTCCAGACGACGCGGTCCCAGATCCGGGGTGTGCTCAACCTGGATGAGGGATCGGGCGGGCCGGCCCAGGTCGTCTTCGTCGACACGCCCGGGATCCACAAGCCGCGGACCCCGCTCGGCGACCGCCTCAACGCCACGGCCAGCAGCGCCGTGCGCGACGTCGACGTGGTGTGCCTGCTGGTGGACGCCACGATGCCGATCGGTCGTGGCGACCGCTTCATCGCCGAGAAGGTCCCCGAGGACGCCGTGCTCGTGGTGAACAAGGTCGACCGGGCCAGCCCGGAGCAGGTGCTGGCCCAGCTGTCGGCCGCGTCCGAGTTCGGGCTCGAGTCCTACTTCCCGGTGTCGGCCCGGACGGGCGACGGCGTCGACGACCTGGTCCAGCACCTGGTGAGCCGCCTGCCGGAGGGGCCGCAGTACTACCCGGAGGGCATGACCTCGGATCAGCCCGACGCCATCTGGGTGGCCGAGCTCGTGCGCGAGCAGCTCCTGGCCGTCACTCGCGACGAGCTGCCGCACTCCATCGCCACCCGCGTCACCGAGCTCGAGTGGCCCTACATCCGGGTCGAGATCATGGTGGAGCGCGACTCCCAGAAGGGGATCGTCATCGGCCACAAGGGTGCGGTCCTCAAGGAGGTGGGTTCCAAGGTGCGGGCCCAGCTGCGGGAGGGGGCCTACCTGGAGCTGCAGGTCGTCGTCCGCAAGGACTGGCAGCGTCGCCCCGCCGACCTGGACGATCTCGGCTTCTGACGCTTGTGCCGCGTTCATCGCGCGTTGTCGACCACGTACGCTGGCCGCACCATGGCCGACCGCATCGACCTCCAGGAGGCTGCCCGTCGGCTCGGGGTGCACTACCAGACCGCGTACCGGTGGGTGCGCGAGGGGCGGATCCCGGCGGTGCGGGTGCGGGGCCGCTACGAGCTCGAGATCAGCGACGTGGACGCCTACGCCCGCGAGCGCGACGCGCCCAGCCCGGCGACGGTGCGGGGCAGTCGGCGCGAGTGGGGTCGATCGGCCGATCGGCTCCTGGCCGCGCTCTGCGACGGCGACGAGCGGACCGCCACCGATGTCGTGTCCCGCCTGCACGCCCAGGGCGAGTCGACCCTCGACGTGCTGTCCCGCGTCGTGGCGCCGGCCATGGCCGGCATCGGGGACCGGTGGGCGGCGGGCGAGCTGACCGTGGCCCACGAGCACCGGGCGTCGGAGGTCGTGTCCCGGCTGCTCGTCGGCATCGACCAGCGGCGTCCCGGGCGGCCGCGCGGCACCGTGGTCGTCACCGCCCCGCCCGGTGAGCAGCACGGCCTGCCGGTGGACATGGCTGCGGCCGTGCTGCGCGAGGACGGCTGGAACGTCGAGCTGCTGGGTCGGGACATGCCGGCGGACGCGCTGCACGGCTTCGTCGCATCGATCGCCCCCGACCTGGTGGTGCTGACCGTGACGACCCCAGCGGCGGCCGCCGCGGCCGACGCGATCAGCCACGACCTGAGCGATGCCGGCCACGACGTGCTGGTGGGGGAGCCGGGTCGGACCCTGTCCGACCTGGTCCAGGGCGCTCGGGCCGTGCGGGCCGAGCAGCGCCGGCTCCTGGCCCGGCGCCGCGGACCTCAGTAGGCGGCGCCGAGGGGACGGTCGTGCCACCACCGG
>DMTU01000116.1:18757-19418 GCA_003476595.1 Acidimicrobiaceae bacterium
GGACGGTCGTGCCACCACCGGGTGCCGAGGACGATGGTGAGCACCATCGACCAGACCGTGGCCTCCGGCCCGGCCGGCAGCCCCCACGCCGGCAGCCACTCGAGGACCCAGCCCAGCCACGCGGTGGGCAGCAGCACGGCGATGGCGGCACCCTTCGCCAGCCGGGCGGAACGGGTGAGGCCGAGGCCGAGGGCGCCGGCGGCCACGGTGGCGAACAGGAACCACGGGTAGTGCACGGCGAGCAGGGCGGCGGCGGGTGCGAGCCCGGCACCCCCGTGGAAGCGCCGGAAGACCGGTGCGCAGATCCCCGTCACCACCGCCAGCCCGGACCACAGCGCCACGGAGTGCCAGGCGGAGAGCACCTGGTTGGAGAAGTAGCCGATGCGGGAGAAGCCGCTGCCGGGGGAGACCTGCTCGATCGCCCACCACGCCGCGGTGGACACGGCGAGGGCGGTGAAGGCCTCGACCACCAGGTCGGCGGGACGGGGGGTGCCCTCGTCCTCCCGGGTCAGCCAGAGGGCGACGGTGGCGCCGACCAGGTAGCCGGACAGGACGATGGGGCCGGCCAGGATGGCGACGGCCGACAGGCTGCGCACCTCAGCGGAGCTCCCCGAGCAGGGCGAGCACCTCGGCGCGGTCCTTGGTGCGACGCATCGGCGGG
>DMTU01000116.1:19541-26352 GCA_003476595.1 Acidimicrobiaceae bacterium
GGGAGCCCGCGGATGAGGTCCCAGCGGTAGCCGGCGGTGGCCAGGCGTGGGTCCAGCACGGCGACCACGCCGGTGTCCTCGGCCGTGCGGATGAGGCGCCCGGCGCCCTGGGCGAGCAGCGTGGACGCCCGGGGGAGGTCGATGAGCTCGAAGGCGCGCCGGCCGACCTGCTCGCGCCGGGCATCGAGGAGCGGGTCGTCGGGGCGGGCGAAGGGCAGCTTGTCGATGATCACGCACGACAGCGACGGGCCGGGCACGTCGACGCCCTCCCAGAACGACATGGTGGCGAACAGGCTGGCGGCGGCCTCGTCGGTGAAGGCCGAGAGCAGCGCCGGCTTGGGCTGCTCGCCCTGGGCCAGCACGGGCGTGTCGAGGCGGGGGCGCAGGGCCTCCACCGCGGCCTGCATCGCCTTCCACGACGTGAACAGGGCCATGGTGCGCCCACCAGCGGCCTCGATGAGCGCGGCGATCTCGTCGTGGACGGCGTCGGCGCGCTCCTGGCGGGGATCGGGCAGGTGGGTGGCGCAGTAGAGGACCGCGTTGGCCTCGTAGTCGAAGGGGCTGCCCACATCGATCTCGGTGGTGTTGCCCATGGGCAGGCCGAGGCGGGTGGGCAGCTTCGGCGGGATCGTGGCCGAGCACAGCACCGCGGTGGTCTCCCGCCAGAGCAGCTCCTCGAGCAGGCCGGCGACGTCGATCGGGGCGATCCGCAGCCGGGCCGAGCCGGGCCGGCCCTCCACCCACGCCACGCTGCCGGTGGGGACGACGCTGGCCCGCAGGATGGCCTCGGACAGGCCGAGGAGCTGCTGGGAGGCGCGGTTCCGGCGGGCGACGACGTCCACGTTGGACTCGGGCACGCCCTTCAGCGCGGTGCTCGCGGCGTCCAGCTTCGTCCGGAGCTGGGTGAGCTGGTCGACGAGGCGGGACGGGGGTGGGTCGAGCCGCTGGCCGACGAGGTCGTCGAGCACGTCGGCGATGCGCGCCGAGATGGCGAGGATGTCGGTGACGAGGGCGTCGTCGGCGATGACCCGGCCCACGGCGTAGGCCGCCGCGCTGATGCGGCCACTCGTGAGCTCGCTGCCGGAGGTCGAGGACACGACCTCCTCGACCCGGTGGGCCTCGTCGAGGACGACGAGGTCGTGTGGTGGCAGGACGACCCCGCCGGCGGCGATGTGGGTGCCGTAGAGGTGGGTGTTCACCACGATCACGTCCGCCTCGGCGGCACGGCGGCGCGCACCTTCGGCGAAGCACGTCTCGCCCTTGGGGCACTTCGACGCGCCGGGGCACTCGTCCGAGCCGACCGAGACGGTGTCCCACACCGCGGCCCGGGGCTCCAGGGCGAGCTCGGCCCGGTCGCCGATCTCGGTCTCGTTCGCCCACTCGAGCACGGCGGTGAGCCCGGGGTCGTCGTTGGCGACGTCGAGGCGACCCTGGCGGTCGTCGAGCAGCTCGGCGACCCGCTGGCGGCACACGTAGTTGGACCGGCCCTTGAGGATGGCCCAGGAGAACCCGCCGACGTGGGCGTCGAGGAAGGGCAGGTCCTTGCCGGCGAGCTGGTCCTGCAGGGCCTTGGTGGCGGTGGCGACCACGACCCGGGCGCCGGTGACCACGGCGGGCACGAGGTAGGCCAGCGTCTTGCCGGTGCCGGTGCCGGCCTGCACCACCAGGTGGCGGCCGGACTCGATGGCGTCGGCGACGGCCTCGGCCATGACGCGCTGGCCGTCGCGCACCTCGCCGCCGCCGGGCAGCTGGGCGACGACCTTCTCCAGCGTCTCGGCGATCTCGGGGGCGGCCACCGTGCGACGGTACCGCGCTCCCGGTGACACGCCGGGCGATCGGAGGGTGCCTACTCGTCGAGGCGGTCGACCACCGCGCCGGACCGGTTGGCGCCGACGGCGACCTCGGTGTCGACGCGCGGGACCTCGAGGGGGACCTGCACGGTGCCGTGATGGGACTCCCACTCGATGACGTTGACGGTGGAGCCGTAGACGACCAGGCGGCCGAAGAAGGCCAGCCACAGCAGGATGGCGACGACGATGCCGAGCGATCCGTAGAGCGCGGAGGAGTTGGCCACCAGCTTCGGCACGTACACGGTGCCGACCAGCTTCAGCACCTCGAAGCCGACGGCGCAGAAGGCGGCACCGGGTGCCAGCGCCCGCCAGCCCACGTGGACGCGCCCGAGTGCCCAGAACAGCCAGAGGAACAGCGCGAAGTTGACGGCGAGGCCGGCCAGCACGGAGAGGGGAGCGAAGAACCCGGGCAGGAAGTTGATGAGGGCGCTGAGGGCCAGGGACCCGACGAGGATGACCCCGCCGCCGGCGACGACGCCGATCGCCTTCAGCTTGTCCTTGAGCCCGGTCCCGAGCGTCTGCCACGTGCTGTCCACGGCGCGCTGGAGCGCCACGACCACGTTCAGCCCGCTCCACAGCAGGGTGGCGAGGCCGATGGCGCCGGTCGTGCCCCGGTTCTCCTTGGCGGTGTCGATCGCGGCGCGCAGGTCCTCGGCGAGCTGGTCGTCGGCGGCGATGCCGAGCGAGTCGATGACCTCGTCGGCGAAGGTGACGTCGTCGGCGGCGACGAAGCCCACGATCGCGACCGCCAGGATCAGGAGCGGGAACAGGGACAGGAAGGCCTGCAGCGCGATGCCGTTGGCCAGCGCGGTGCCCTTCACCTCGCCGAAGCGCTCCTGCACCCGCAGGAGCCATCCCAGGACGGGGTACTCGGCCAGTCTCTCCTTGATGGACGCCACGGGCCCTTGTTACCCGGATGTGGCGCAGGTCCAGACATCACCGTGTCGCGGGCGGCCCGGTCGCCAGAGGTAGCGTCGGCTCCATGGCCGTCGAGGGCATCGACCCGGCGCGGGTGCCGCGCCACATCGCCGCCGTCATGGACGGCAACGGCAGGTGGGCGGAGCGGCGCGGCCTCAAGCGCACCGAGGGCCACGCCGCCGGCGAGGAGGCCCTGCTCGACGCCACGAACGGGTGCCTGGACCTCGGGGTCGACTGGTTCACCGTCTACGCGTTCTCCACAGAGAACTGGAAGCGGCCCACCGACGAGGTGCGCTACCTGATGGGGTTCAACGAGTCGCTGCTGCTGCGCCGGCGCGACGAGCTGCACGAGAAGAACGTGCGCATGCGCTTCATCGGCCGTCGGGGCTGGCGGGTGCCCAAGCGGGTCCTGCGCCGCATGGACGAGTCCCTCGAGCTGACCCAGCACAACACCGGCATGACGCTGACGATCGCGTTCGACTACGGCGGTCGGGCCGAGCTGGTCGACGCGGTGCGGGCCATCGTCGAGGAGGGCGTGCCTGCGGACAAGATCACCGAGAAGACGATCGCCCGGCACCTGTACGACCCCGACATGCCGGACCCCGACCTGATGATCCGCACGTCCGGTGAGCAGCGGATCTCCAACTACCTGCTCTGGCAGCTGGCGTACAGCGAGCTCACCTTCCCCGACGTGCTGTGGCCGGACTTCCGGCGGGAGCACCTCTTCGACGCGGTCCGGGAGTACCAGGAGCGCCAGCGCCGCTTCGGGGGCGTCGAGCGGTCGTCGTGAGCGGGTCCCGGCTCTACCGGGACGAGGGCGTGGTGCTGCGCACCTACAAGCTCGGCGAGGCCGACCGCATCGTGGTGCTCGCCACCCAGCAGCACGGCAAGGTCCGGGCCGTCGCCAAGGGCGTGCGCAAGACGAAGTCGAAGTTCGGCGCCCGCCTCGAGCCGCTGTCGCACGTGGCGCTGCAGCTGTACGAGGGCCGGAACCTGGACACGATCACCCAGGTCGAGGGCATCGACGCCTTCCGCCCGATCCGCGACGACCTCGACCGCTACGGCGCGGCCATGACCGTGCTCGAGGTGGTCGATCAGCTGTCCATGGAGCGCGAGTCCGACCCGCACCGGTTCCGGATGCTGGTGGGTGTCCTGCGCACGCTCGCCGACAACGACAACCCCCTGGTGGTGCCGGCCTTCGAGCTGAAGGTGCTGGCCCACGAGGGCCTCGGGCTCCAGGTCGACGAGTGCGTGTCGTGCGGGGCCGGCGACCCGCTGGTCGCCATCGACCTGCTCAGCGGTGGCATGCGGTGCCCCACGTGCCGACAGGGGCGGGCGGTGTCGGGCGAAGCGCTCCGGCTGCTCCGCGCCATCCTCGGTGGACGGCTCTCGACGGTGCTCGCCGAGGAGCCGTCACCGGCCGCGGCTGAGGTCGCCGCCATCGCCACCGAAGCGGTGGAGCAGCTCATCGAGCGGCGCCTGCGGACCCCGGGGCTGCTCGGGCACTGAGACGGCACTGCCGAGCAGACCGCCCTGTGGGGGCCGGCGTCGGGAGCGCCAGCGAGCAGTCGGCACGCGGCGCTGCGGAGCAGACCGCCGGATTACGTGTCGATGGGCTTCCAGCGCTGGGAGCCGTCGTCCCACTGGAGCCAGGCCTGGCGGTTCGGCTCCCACTGGATGTAGGTGCCCCGGGCTGCGTCCCACTGGGGCGGCGGCAGCTCGTAGCGGGGTGCGGCGGCCGGGGGCTCGGGCGCCTCTGACCGCGGGGGTGCGGTGGGCGGCCCGTCGGCGCCGGGGGCGGCGAAGGGCGGTGGCTCGGTGGCGGGCGCCGGGTCGTGGGGCGCGGGGTCGTGGGGTGCCGGCGCCGACCAGTCGGCGCTCGGGCTCGTGGGCGGCTCCCAGCTCTGGGCCGGGTCCTCGACCTCGGGCAGGGTCGGGGCCTCCCACTCGGGCGCGCCGGGGGGCGCCTGGCCGGCGGCCGCCGCATCGGCGTCGGCACGCTCGTCGAGCTCCTGGACGGCGGGCGGTGGCGTCACGTCGAGATCGGGCGCGTGGGACCAGTCGGGATCCGCGTGCACGGTGGGCGTCTCCTGGTCCACGCGCTGGCCGGACTCGGGGACGTCGAGGCTGCGGAAGTCCAGGTCCGGCTCGGCGCCGGCTGCCGGCGACTCCCACCGCCCGTCCCGGGGCGGTGCCGTCTGCCAGCCCTGCCCGGTGGTCGGCGGTGTGCTCGGAGGCGGCGCGGTCGGTGGGGCGGCCCCCCACGCCTGCTGGCCGGGAGGGATCGGCGCGTTGGAGGTCAGGATCGGCTGCCCGACGCTGGAGGAGGCCACCACGTAGGTGCCGGCGGCCAGGTCGCCGACCCGGCGGTGACCCGAGGAGGTGAAGGCGGCGATGGGCCCGACGAGCGGGATGATCCAGGGGGCGGCGTCGACGACCCACAGCAGCGTGCGGGCCAGGCTCTTGCCGATGCCGATCTTGGCGCCGTACTGGTCGACGACGCGCAGGCCGAAGAGGAGCTTGCCGGGGGAGCCACCGGTGAGGCCCTGGAGCACGATGAAGAAGGCGAGCCAGCCGAGGGACAGGGCGGTCTGCACGCCGGCCTCGCCGGTGTCGAGCAGGTAGATGCTGCCGTCGGCGGCGATGCAGGCGTCGGCCGCGCCGGGGTTCTGCTCCTCGAACAGGTCGCAGGCCTCCTCCTCGGCGACGCCCGGCGGGATCTCGGTGTACTCGGCCATCGACGCGAAGCCCGCGGCCACGATGGCGACGTAGATGAGCAGGTCGGCGATCCAGGCCAGGGAGCGACGACCCATCACCGCCGTGGGGTCGGCGGCCGGGGGCGTGCCGTACTGCAGGGGAGCGGTCACGACGCGGGTCTACCAGAACCCCCTGACGGGCCCCCGGCAACGGCTTCGGGGACCCGTCAGGGGCGTCGGTAGGCTCCGACCCCCTATGGCCGAACCCACGCCCGATCCCGAGCTGTTCGACAAGGTCGTCAACCTCTGCAAGCGCCGGGGCTTCGTCTTCCCCTCGGCCGAGATCTACGGCGGCTTCCGCTCGACCTACGACTACGGCCCCGTGGGCGTGCTCCTGCTCCGCAACGTCAAGGACGCCTGGTGGCGGTCCATGGTGCAGCTCCGCCACGACGTGGTCGGCCTCGACGCGTCGATCCTGTCGCCGCCCCCCGTGTGGGAGGCCTCCGGGCACCTGGCCAACTTCACCGACCCGCTGGTCGACTGCCGCGAGTGCAAGGAGCGGTTCCGCCTCGACAAGCTCGACGACCCGGAGACGTGCCCGAACTGCGGCGCCAAGGGCTCCTTCACGGAGGCCCGCCAGTTCAACCTCATGTTCAAGACCCACGCCGGCCCGGTCGAGGGCAAGGGCCACGAGGTCTTCCTCCGCCCCGAGACCGCGCAGGGCATGTTCCTCAACTTCAAGAACGTGCTGGAGACCTCGCGCAAGAAGCCGCCGTTCGGCATCGCCCAGGTCGGCAAGTCGTTCCGCAACGAGATCACGCCGGGCAACTTCGTCTTCCGGACCCGCGAGTTCGAGCAGATGGAGATGGAGTTCTTCGTCGAGCCCGGCAGTGACGAGGAGTGGCACCAGTACTGGATCGACACCCGCATGGCGTGGTACACCGATCTCGGCATCGACCCCGAGAACCTGCGGCTGTACGAGCACCCGGCGGACAAGCTCTCGCACTACTCGAAGCGCACCGTCGACATCGAGTACCGCTTCGGATTCTCCGGCTCGGAGTTCGGCGAGCTTGAGGGCATCGCCAACCGCACCGACTTCGACCTCTCCACGCACTCCAAGGCCTCCGGNNAGTGGTACGAGTACTGGTGCCAGAACCGCTACGACTGGTACGTCGAGCACGGCATGCCGACCGACCAGCTCCGGCTGCGCCCGCACGACGCCGACGAGCTGAGCCACTACAGCTCTGGCACCTCCGACGTGGAGTTCCTGTTCCCGTGGGGCTGGGACGAGCTCGAGGGCATCGCCAACCGCGGCGACTTCGACCTGACCCAGCATGCGAACCACTC
>DMTU01000082.1 GCA_003476595.1 Acidimicrobiaceae bacterium
ATGAAGCTGGACAGCACGTTGAGCAGGGTCGTCTTGCCCGAGCCGGTGCCGCCGCTGACGAGGATGTTCAGCTTGGCGTGGACGCAGGCCGCGATCATGTAGAGCGACTCGACCGAGGCCGAGCCCTTCTCGATGAGGTCCTCGGCGGTGAACTTCTTCGCCGCGAACTTGCGGATGGTCAGCGAGGAGCCGTCCACCGCCAACGGGGGGATCACCGCGCAGACGCGGGAGCCGTCGGGCAGGCGGGCATCGACCATGGGCGAGGACTCGTCGATGCGACGACCGAGCGGGGCCACGATGCGGTTGATGACCTTGCGCAGGCTCTCCTCGTCGCTGAAGTTGATCGAGGCGACCTGGAGCTTGCCGTCCTTCTCGATGTAGATCGAGCGGGTGCCGTTCACCATGATCTCGGAGACCGAGTCGTCCGAGAGCAGGGGCTGGATCGGGCCGTAGCCGAGGAGGTCGGCGGCGATGACGTCGACCAGGCGCTGGCGCTCGTCCTCGGCGAGGGGGATGTCCTCGGCGGCGAGGACCTTGACCATCTCGCCCCGGGCCATGCGCTTGAGCTCGTCGTCGTCGACGTCGGGCTCACCGACCCGGTTGCCGAGGGCGAGGAGCAGCGCGTCCTGCACCTTCTGGCGCAGCCCGGAGAAGGACTCGGACTCCATCAGCGCGGCGGTCATCGCCACGTTGGATGCGTGGTCGGCGGTGACCTCCTCGAACGACAGGTCGGGGAAGTCGAGCTCGAAGTCCCCCTCGGTCGCGGCCCGGACGCGCTCTCCCAGCTTCATGATCAGCCCTTCCGCTTGAACAGGCGCGAGGCGGGCTTGCCGCCCCGGTGGTCTTTGTCGTCGTCGGTGACGAACTGCTCGACGAGGTGCTCGAAGGCCCGCACCAGCTCCGGGTTGCGGCCCGACTCCATGACGGGGATGCCGTCGTTGGTGGCCAGCACCATGTCGATCGAGCTCGGCACCCGCACGTCGACCGGCCGGCCGATGGTGCGCTCGAGCTGGCCGATGTCGACCCCGACCTTGGCGTTGCTGCGGTTCAGGACCAGCACCCGTCGGGCGCTGGTGAGCCCGACCACGTCGAGCGCCTCGAGGGCCTTCTTGAGGCCCCGGATGGAGGGGACCTCGGTCGAGCAGATCATCACCATGTCGGTCGAGACGTCGAGCGCCGACAGCACCCGCTCGCTCAGGCCCGGGTCGGTGTCGACGATCACGTACCGGAAGGAGCGGTGCAGCGCACGGAGCACGCCGGTGACGTGGTCGGCGGTGATCTCGTCGGCCTCGGCCGGGCTGAGCGGGGCGCAGAGGGTGTAGAGGCCCGAGGGGTGGCTGGTGAGGGACAGCTTCACCTGGGCGCTGTCCACCGGCCAGGACCGGGCCAGGTCGATGATCGTGGAGGTCGGCTGGAGGCGCATGTTGGACGCCACGTCGCCGAACTGGAGGTCGAGGTCCACCAGGACCACCTCGCGGGGGTACCGCTTGGCCAGGCCCACGGCGAGGTTGGTGGCCGACGACGTCTTCCCGGCGCCGCCCTTGGGCGACAGGATCGTGATGATCCGGCTGGGGTCGGCCGCCACCTCCTCAGGTGGTGAGGTCAACGTCGTGGCTCCCATCTCAGCCGAAGATCCGGTCGGCGGTCTGCACAGCGGTGCCCGATTCGTCGGCGTCGGCGGGCTCGATGGCCAGCCAGATGTCGCCGTTCTTCGAGGCGTAGACGACCCGCTCGGCGGCGGCGGCGTCGAGGGCCAGCGTCACGTACAACTGGCCGACCGGGGTGGGGGCACGGTTGTCCGTGGTCGCACCCTGGGCGGCGGCCTCGGGCACCGGGGCGCCCTGGACGTTGGTGACCAGCAGCTTGTGGAGCAGGAAGCCCGACACGTTCTCGCCGGCGACGGGCTGGCCGTCGGGACCGACGGCGCCGTCGCTCTGGAACTGGTCGAAGGAGGCGATGAGGCCGACGAGGTCGCCCGGTCGCACCGTGCCGCCGACGGCCCGGATCGGGTCGAGGGGGATGGTGATCTCGAGCAGGCCCTCGGGCACCGCCACGGAGCCGCCGCCCCGGCCGACGCGGGCCTGGAGGGCGTTGAACTCGGTGGCGTCGACCAGGCGGCTGGCCGTGAGCTGCTCGCCCTCGACCAGGTCGACGGCGGTGACCATGCCGTCGGCCTCGCTCAGGCTGGCCAGCGCACCACCGGTCTGCACCTTCACCGGCACCGCCTCGACCCGCAGGTACTGCTGCAGCTCGTTGGCCGCGGTGCCGGCGGGCACCGACGAGTTGAGGACGAGCACGTCCACCAGCTCCTCGCCGGCCAGCGCCCGGTCCTCTGCGGTGCTCACGTACTTCACCAGGGCGAAGGTGCCCAGGGCCACCAACAAGACGGCACCGATGAGACTTGCGCGCTTCTTCTTCACGTTCTCTCCCGAGGTTCGCGGGGCTGCTCCTCAGAAGTCATCGGCCGCCCGAGCAGAATCTGAAGCAGATTCCGACAACGACCGTCTCAGCGGTTCCGGCAGAACCGGAAGCGGCGGGCCCGTGGCAGGACGTGACAGCCCGGTTCGACTATCGGTACGGGTCGTCCTCGAGGGGGGCGTCCCACCAGTCCAGCGGGGTCTCCATGCCGTCCTCGACCGGGTGGATGCAGTCCACCGGGCAGGGGTCGACGCACTTGAGGCAGCCCGAGCACAGCTCGGGGATGATGACCACGTCGATGCCGTGGTTGAAGATCGCGCCGAAGTGCGGCGGGCAGTGCCGGATGCACGTGTCGCAGTTGATGCAGATCGACATGTCGATGTGCAGGGCCGGGTTCTGCCACTTGGGGTTGCGCTCGCGGTTGGCCATCCGCTCGGCGCGGGTGCTGGCGCTGCTGACGGTCCCCTCCATCGCCCGGCGACGGTAGCACCTGCGGACCGGTGCTTGACCTGGCGGTCAAGGGGGCGGGACACTCTGCGGGTGCCCGAGTCGACCGCCGCTGCGCGCCCGGGTCCCACCTCGCCCGCCGACCCGGATCGCCAGCTGACGACCCAGGGCCGCGAGCGCAAGCAGCAGCTGGTGGACTGCGCAGCCCAGCTGTTCACCGAGCGGGGCTTCGCCGAGACCCGCATCAAGGACATCGTCGATGCCGCCGGGGTGGCCAAGGGCCTGTTCTACTGGTACTTCGAGAACAAAGAAGCCCTCTTCGCCGAGGTCGCGGCCGACATCCGCCTGCGGCTGCGCAAGCACCAGGCCTCGGCCATCGACCCCGAGGCCGACCCCCTGCGCCAGATCCGCCAGGGCGCGCAGGCGAGCGTGCAGTTCATGGCCGAGAACGCCCACTTCTTCTCGCTGCTCGAGGTGGAGACCGGGGCCGTCACCGAGGCGTCCCGCCGCAAGGGCACGGCCCAGCACATCAGCGACGTGCGCACCATCATCCTGCGGGGCCAGGACGCCGGCGTGATCGTCGACGAGGAGCCCGACCTGCTCGCCCTCGCCGTGGTCGGCACCGTCGGCTACCACAGCCACCACCACCGCACCGGGCGCACCAACGTCGGCATCGAGGACCTGTCCCGGTTCGTGGCCCGCTCGGTCGTGAAGGTGCTGGCCGCGGACGACGCCGCAGCCGCTGCTGCGCTCGCCGAGTAGCCGGTACATTCCGGTCATGTCGAAGCACGAGTTCCTGTCCGAGGAGTGGATCGCCGCGGCCCAGGCCATCCGCGAGGACTACGCCGGCCAGGCCACCACCGCTCCGCCCCCGATGAAGATGAACGTCGTCATCACCGAGGTCCCCTTCGACGAGAGCACCATGGACGCCCACATCGACACCACCGATGGTGAGATGAGCCTCGACATGGGACACCTCGACAGCGCCGACCTCACCGTCACCGTCGACTACGCCACGGCCAAGGCGATCTTCATCGACCAGGACCAGCAGGCCAGCATGCAGGCCTTCATGGCCGGCAAGATCAAGGTCCAGGGCGACATGACCAAGATGATGGCCATGCAGACCGTCCAGCCCGACCCGGCCCAGGTCGAGATGGCGAGCAAGATCGCCGAGATCACGGCTTGAGCAGGCCCTGAGGGCCTTGGCTCAAGCTTGACGGATGCTCCGCATCCGTCCTGGCGCCATGATCGGGCTCCGCGTCTCGCGCACGACCGAGCTGCGGACGAAGAAGGCGAAGGCCAGGCCCAGGGCGGCCGCGGCCGCGCCGACCAGGTAGGCCTCGCTGTAGGAGGCCTCGGCGCCGACCGCGCCGGCGCGGGCCGCCTGGGTCGACTGCATGACCTGGATCCCGACGACCACGCCGAACTGGGTCATCATCTGCTGGGTGGCCCCGACCACGCCGAGGTCGTCGTCGTCGACTGCGTTGGCGATGGCGGCCACCAGGGCGGGCGCCGACATGCCCAGGCCGATGCCGGAGAGCCCGAGGAAGCCGACGACGAGCAGGTCGGACGACCCGGCCCCGAGCGAGGCCATGCCGAACATCGAGGCGAGCACGGCCGCGGCACCGCCGACCGCCGCGAAGCGCTCACCGGTGCGGGCCGCGAGGTAGCCCATCATCGGGCCGGCGACGGCGAACGCCAGCGGGCGGGCGATGAGCAGCGACCCGGTCTTGGCCTCGCCGTAGCCGAAGATGTCCTGCAGGAACAGCGGCGTGATGATGAACCCGCCCATGTAGGCGAAGTTCGTGAAGACCTGGGTGAGGATCGGGATCGAGAAGTTGCGGCGGCGCAGGTACTCCAGCGGCAGCAGCGGGGCCGCAGCCCGCGACTCGACCCGGACGAACAGCCACAGCACCACGGGCGTGAGGGCGAATGCGCCGAGCACCAGCGGTGAGGTCCAGCCGACGACCGGGCCCCGGTTGACGGCGAGGAGGAAGGCGGTGGCGGCGGCGGCCAGGGTGCCGGCGCCGGCCAGGTCGAAGCGGGCCGAGGGGATCTTGTCGGTCTCGGGCAGCACGACCAGGGCGAGGACGAGGGCGGCGATGGTGAGGGGCACCTGGCCGGCGAAGATCCAGCGCCAGCCGAAGGCCTCCACGATCGGACCGCCGGCGACGACGCCGACGACCGGGCCGCCGGCGCCGACCATGGTCCAGTAGCCCATCGCCTGGGCCCGGCGCTCCTTGGGGAAGAGCCGGTTGATGAGGGCGAGCGACGTCGGCCCCACCGCGGCGCCGGTCGCCGCCCCGAGGATGCGGAACGCGAGCAGCGACGGCGCGTCCCACGCCACCGCGGTGAGGGCGGCGAAGACGATGACGGCCACCATCGACCACGCGTAGACGCGGCGGTGCCCCCGCAGGTCGCCGAGCTTGCCGGCGCTCGGGCCGAAGATGGCGAAGGCCAGGATCGGCCCGGTGACCAGCCAGGTCAGGGTCGACTCGTCGGAGCCCAGGTCACCGGCGATGCGCGGGATCGACACCGACAGGATCGTGATGGTGAAGCCGACGCTGAACAGGCCGAGCAGCACCGTCGTGAGCACCACCCACGGGTACTTCGGGGACCGGCTGGCCCGGTCGTGCACCCGCTGGCGCAGCAGCAGCGACCACGGCATCACCGCGACCTCGTCGGCACCGGGCGCGTCGATGCTCAGCTCGTCGAGGTGCGCGCCGGGTCCACCTGGTTCGCGCCGTTCGCCGTCCACGTCGTCGACGCTATCGACTTGACCGGTGGGTCAAGAAGGTGGCCGGTGAGACGTCGGTCACGCCGGCGCGGCACGGGCCGACCCTGGAGGGACGGCCTGCCTCGTCGCAGCGGCTGGGGATCGCTGCGTCCGGCATGGCCGTCCCACCGGGACCGGCCCGTGGGCGGCGATGGTAGCCATCTGGCACTGGTTCGGCACTGGCGCGCGGGCCGGTGCCGGACCTCAGGCCATGCGGTCCAGGGTGTCGTGGAGCTCGGCGATGGTCCAGCGAGCCTCCTGCTCGAAGGTGGCGCCGAACTGCCAGCCGTCCATCAGCCGGATCGTGCCGCCCTGGACGAACATGGTCCGCCCGTTCAGGGGGCAGTCGGCCCCGGCCAGGTAGGCCACCACCGGCGAGCAGTGGGCCGGGTCCCACAGGTCGAACTGCGCGCCGTCGCCGGGGGCGGCGACGATGTCGGACAGGCCGGGCGCGGTCTCGGTGAGGCGCGTCCGGGCCGCGGGCACGATGCAGTTGGAGCGCACGCCGTAGCGGGACAGCTCCTGGGCGCAGATCTGGGAGAAGGCGGCCACGCCGGCCTTCGCCGTGCCGTAGTTGGTCTGGCCGGGGTTGCCGAGCAGGCCCGACGTCGACGACGTGTGGATCACCGATGCATCCCGGGGGGTGCCCGCCTTGGTCTGGTCCCGCCAGTACGCGGCGGCGAAGCGGGTGGGCACGAAGTGGCCCTTCAGGTGCACGTTGGTGACCGAGTCCCACTCCTCCTCGGTCATGTTGACCAGGGCCCGGTCGCGCAGGATGCCGGCGTTGT
>DMTU01000331.1:0-4541 GCA_003476595.1 Acidimicrobiaceae bacterium
CGACGCGCTTGGCGCGATTCATCAAGGTCCGCGCGCGGTCGAAGACCTGCGTGGCGCGATGGCCGATATTCTGGGCGCCTTCCGTCCGGGGACAAACAACTTCCTGACCAGCCTGCTGCGCGGCAAGCGGGTTGAGAAAATCCTGTTTGCGGCCACCAAGGCCGACCACCTGCACCACAGCCAGCACCCACGGTTGAGCGGCATCATGCAGGCGCTGATCCGTGACGCGCGGGACCGGGCGCAATACGCAGGCGCGGGCACGCGGGCGATGGCCATCGCCAGCCTGCGCGCCACGACCGAAGACGTGATGACCCATGGTGGAGAGCCGCTCGACGTGGTGCGCGGCACGCTTTTGAACGACGATGAAACACGCGGGCGGCAGGCGGCATTCTACCCCGGAGAGTTGCCTGAAGACCCGGCGCATTTGCTGACCCCCGCCCGGCAGGGCGCGCAGGAATGGCTGGGGGCGGATTACCAGATCATGCGTTTTGCGCCGGCGGTGTTGGAATTGCGCCCCGGCGACGGCCCGCCCCATATCCGGCTCGACCGCGCGGCGGAGTTTCTGATCGGGGACCGACTATGACCGCGGTGCTGACCCGCCCCGCCACCCTGCGCCCGGCGCAACCCCTAGACGCGGGTGCCGTGGGCGGCATCATGAGCGATTTTGCCCGCGATACTAAATGGTTGCCGCGCATTCATACGGCGGCTGAGGATATCGCCCACGCTGACGCAATGATCGCCCGCGGCTGGGTCACGGTGGCCGAGCAGGCAGGCCGGATCGCCGGTTTCGCGGCCTGTGAGGGCGGGGAGTTGGATGCACTTTATGTGTCGCAGGCGGCGCGGGGACGGGGCATCGGATCGGCCTTGTTGCGAAGGTTAAAGACGCGCCATAAGGCACTGACTTGCTGGACATTTCAGGCCAATGCAGAGGCCATCGCTTTCTACCGCCAACATGGGTTTGCCGAAACCGCCCGCGGCGATGGCAGCGCCAATGACGAAGGGCTGCCCGATCTTACATTGCACTGGCAAAGGGAGGCCGCCTGATGGCCCGGGGACCGATCCTGTTCGACCTAGAAGAAGACGCCAAGCCCCAGCCCTCGGTCGCCGACGCGCCAGCCGTGCCGGAGTTGGACGTCGAAGCGCCGCCGCCCAAGGGCCAAGCGATGCAGATCGCGGCACGGCTCGCCGCGCGCAAACCCTCGCGGCTGGTGCGGATGTTCTGGGCGCTGGCCGGGGCGCTGGTGACGGCGCTGGTGTCGATCACGGCTTGGACCTTTGTGACCGACCTGATGGCGCGCTACCCGCTGCTGGGCTGGGCGATGACGCTGCTGATTGGGGCGTTCTTGCTGGTGCTACTGCTGCTGTCGCTGCGCGAAATGGCGGCCTTTGGGCGTCTGGCGCGGCTGGACGGGCTGCGCCATGACGCGGGCGAGGCGCTGGCACAGGGGGATTTGGCCGCCGCACGCAGCGTGACGGATCGGCTGGAAACGCTTTACAAACACCGTGAAGACACCCGCTGGGGCCGCGACCGGCTGACCGAACTGCGCGGCGATCAATTCGATGCCGAGGCGCTGCTAGGGCTGGCCGAGAGCGAGGTTCTAGCCCCCCTCGACCGCGCCGCCACCCGCGAGGTCGAGGCCGCCGCCCGGCAGTTCGTCCGCAAGCTCAGCGGCATCCGCCATCCGAGCGCGGCGACCCAGGAGCCCTTCGACCGGGCCGTCGCCGACATCGCTGCCGTCGCGGCCCGGATGCTCGAGGAGCTCCCGCCCCGGAAGCAGCCGCCGAAGACGGTCCCGCCGAACCGCCGAAGGAATCTGGCAGCGGAGGCGGAACAGGACTGACGAGAGCCGCCGAAAGGGCGCTCCTCCTGTTCCGCTCCCGCTGCCAGATTCCTGGGTCAGCGGGCGGTGGAGCCCCGGCCCGCGCCGGTGAAGCCGAACAGGTGGGCGGCGACGCGGCGGATCTGGATCTCCTCGGCGCCCTCGGTGATCCGGTAGCGGCGGTGGTGGCGGTAGATGTGCTCGAAGGCCATGTGGCGCGAGTACCCCATGCCACCGCAGGTCTGCATGGCGCGGTCGGCGGCGTCGCACACCAGGCGGTTGCCCCGGTAGTTGCACATGGCGACCTTCTCGGAGATCTCCATGCCGTGGTCGACCCGGTCCATCTCCCAGGCGGTCTGGCGGATGAGGGCCCGCAGCATGGCGGCCTCGGTGTGCAGCTCGGCGAGGGGGAACTGGATGGCCTGGTTCGCCGCCAGCGACTTGCCGAACACCCGGCGGTCCTTGGCGTACTTGGCCGCCGTGTCGATGCAGTACTGCGCGGCGCCGAGCGAGGACGCCGCCTGGCGGATCCGGTTCTCGTGCACGAACAGCTGCGCGACCTGCAGGCCGTTGTCGATGGGGCCGAGCACGTCCTCGGCGCGGACGCGCACGTTGGTGAACGACACGCGGGCGTGGTCGGTCGGCATGTTGAAGGTCCAGTAGTACTCCTCGATCTTCACCCCGTCGTTGGACATCGGGACGATGAAGCAGGAGATGCCGGCGGCCTCGCCGTCGTCGCCGCTGGTGCGGGCGAAGACGAAGTCGTGGGTGGCCTTGTGGACGCCGGTGTTCCACATCTTCTCGCCGTTGATGACCCATTCGTCACCGTCGCGCTCGGCGCGGGTCTCCATCCAGGTGGCGTCGGAGCCGTGGTTGGGCTCGGTGAGGCCGAAGGCGATGCCGGCCTTGCCCTCCAGCATCTTGGGGATCCACTCCTCCTGCTGGGCCTCCGAGCCGTACTTCTCCATCATCAGCACGGTCGGGAAGTTCCCGACGATGGAGCTCTCGTTCTGCAGGTCGTTGAACAGCCCGAGCCCCTTGGCGGCCAGGTGCTCGCGGATCACCGCCATGTCGAAGTTCGACCCACCCTTGCCGCCGAAGCGCTCGGGCAGGTGGTAGCGAAGGAAGCCGGCCTCGTCGGCGGCCCGGCGCATCTCGCCGAGCAGGGCCTCCCACTCCTCGTTCGGCAGGCCGCCCCGGTCCCAGTCGGTGCGGGCGTCCTCGCGCCGGTGATCGAAGAACCGCTCGTTGTCGTCACGCGCCTGGATGGGCGCGATGACGTCGTCGATGAAGGTGTCGAGCTCGGCGAGCAGGGAGACGAGGTGGTCGGGCAGCCGGAAGTCCATGAGGCGAAGGTAACGCACGTTGCCAACCGCCGTCGGCCCGGGTCGCGCGCTCGCGCCGGCGGGCGTCAGACTCAGGACGTGCGATCGCTGCCCTCACCCGTTCGGACCGCCGCGGTGGCCGTCCTGCTCACGCTCCTGACCCTCGCCACCGCCGCGCCCCCCGCCGGCGCTCACGCCGAGCTGCTGGAGTCCGATCCCCCGGTCGGGGGCACGGTGCCGGAGGGCGTGGAGTCGGTCGAGATGACCCTGCTCGCCTTCGACCCGGACGGGCCGGTGTCGATCGAGGTCACCGACCCGGCCGGCACCGACGTCACCGTGGGCGAGCCGCGCGTCGACGCCCGGTCCTCGACGGTCGAGATCGAGGTCGAGCCGCTCGACGTCGGCCAGCACATCGTCCACTGGCACGCCATGGCTGACGACGGGGACGGCGAGAGCGAGGGCACGTTCACGTTCGAGGTCACGAAGGCCCAGGGCGGCGGCTGGGGCATCTGGCTCGTGTGGCTCTTCGCCCTCGGCGTGCCCGCGGCCATCTTCCTGCGCCCCGGTGGCCGCCGCGGGAGCGGGCGGTGACGGCACCGCTGGCCGGGGTGACCCACCTCGGCATCGACGCCGACGACACGCTCTGGCACTCGGAGAACCGCTTCCACGAGACCCACCAGCGCTACCACGCCCTCCTCGCCGACCACGTCGACCTCGACGTCGACGAGCTCGAACGGCGGATGCTGGAGACCGAGCAGCGCAACCTGCGCCTGTTCGGCTACGGCGCCAAGGGCTTCACCCTCTCCCTCGTGGAGACCGCCATCGAGGTCACCGGTGGCGCCATCCCCACCGAGGCCATCTCCACCATCCTCGACTTCGGCAAGGACCTCCTCGACCACCCGGTCGAGCTGCTCGACGGCGTCGCCGAGGCCATCGAGGGCTTCCGCGCCCGGGGCCTGCACCTGATCCTCATCACCAAGGGCGACCTGTGGCACCAGGAGTCCAAGGTCGCCGCGTCCGGCATCGCCGACCACTTCGACGCGGTGGAGATCGTCGCCGAGAAGGATGCCGGCACCTACCGCGCCATCCTCGAGCGCCACGGCATCGAACCGGCGCGCTTCTGCATGGTCGGCAACAGCGTCCGCTCCGACGTGCTGCCGGTGCTGGAGCTGGGCGGCCGGGCGGTGCACATCCCCTACGCGTACCTGTGGGCCCACGAGGCGGTGGAGGACCCCGGCGAGGAGCACCTGGTGGCCCGGGCGCTGCACGAGGTCGCCGAGCTGCTCGGCTGACAGCAGGTCCCGTCACCGGGCATGCCACCACCTGGCCACGGGTACGGACGCGCCCATGGCTGTCCAGAGACTGCTCGACCCGACACCCGTCCGCTCCGTCGAGG
>DMTU01000331.1:4658-20117 GCA_003476595.1 Acidimicrobiaceae bacterium
GGTCGCGGCGGCGCCGGCTTCCCCACCGGCAAGAAGTGGGCCACCGTCGCGGCGAACGCGGCGAGCAGCGACCTCGCCCCCACCGTCGTGGTCAACGCCGCCGAGGGCGAGCCCGGCACCTTCGGCGACCGCACCCTCATCCGCCGCAACCCGTACCGGGTGCTCGAAGGCGCCCTCATCGCCGCCCATGCCATCGGCGCCCGGGCCATCGCCGTGGTCACCAAGGAGCAGTACGCCGCCGAGCTCGAGCTCCTCACCGACGCCGCCCAGGAGCTGGTGGCCACCGGCGTCACCGGCGACGTGGAGATCGACGTGGTGGGCGGCGCCGGCCACTACCTGCTGGGTGAGGAGACCGGCCTGCTCGAGGCCGCCGCCGGCCGCCTCCCATTCCCCCGAGTCGCACCGCCGTACCGGCACGGCACCGTCGAGGTCGGCGACCCCTCCGGTGGCGCCAGCCGGCTGGAGCTCGCCGGCGACGGCGGCACCGCGCCGCCGACCCTCGTCAACAACGCCGAGACCTTCGCCCACGTCCCCCAGATCGTCCAGCACGGTCCCGACTGGTTCCGCCAGCACGGCACTGCCGACTCACCGGGCACCTCCCTGTTCACCATCTCCGGCGACACCCGCCGGGGCGGTGTCGCCGAGTTCGCGCTCGGCACCCCCGTCCGCCAGATCATCGAGGAGCTCGGCGGCGGGATCACCGACGCCGAGGTCGCCTTCGTGATGAGCGGCGTCGGCTCCGGCGTCCTGCTCCCCCACCAGCTCGACCTGCCGGCCACCTACGAGGACCTCTCCGCCGCCGGCTCCGGCCTCGGCACCGGGGGCTTCATGGTCTTCAGCACCGACACCGATCCGATCGCCGTCGCCCACGGCGTGTCGCGCTTCTTGTCCATCGAGTCCTGCGGCCAGTGCAGCCCCTGCAAGGAGGGTGGTCTCGAGGTCGCGGCCGCCCTCGACGTGCTCCGCGACGGACAGGCCGACGACGACGTCCTCGAGCGCCTCGTGCCGCTGGTGCACACCCTGTCCGACGAAGCACGGTGCGACCTCGGCCCCCAGCACGAGCGGATCGTCTCGAGCTTCCTCGAGCAGTTCCCCGACGCGACTCGGGCCCACGTCGTGGACCACGCCAGCACCGAGCCGGTGCTCGTCGCCCCCATCGTCGACATCGACGACGAGGGCCGCGTCACCCTCGACGAGGATCACCGCACCAAGCAGCCCGACTGGGAGCACGGCGACGACTGGAACGGCCAGACCCCGGCCGACCGCCACGACGTCGCCGTCACGATCCAGTAGGCGACCACCGGACCGGCGGCCGGCGCGTCAGCGCACGAAGGCGGCGGCCAGCCCGAACCCGGTGGTGCCACCGGGGATGAGGCCCGGCGTCGCGCACCCCGTCAGCATCGACGTCGACGGGAGGGGCTCACCGAACATGTGGTGGTGGAGCCATCCACCGGCGTAGTCCTGCGCCGGACGGCAGTTCGGGTTGTGTCCTCCCTCTCGGACGGTCACGAGCTCGACCCGCCCGGGGCCGGCCTGCGCGACCGTCCTGCGGGCGAGCTCGTAGGTGATGTCCGGATCGTCGTGCGCGTTCACCATGAGCACGGCCGGGGTCGCTTCCCAGGGGATCGGCGCCGTGATCTCCGAGATGGCGAAGGGCGCGAACCCGACCCAGGAGGCGACTGCACGGATCCGTGCGTCGTGGAACGGACCGGCCGCGAAGTACAGGCCGCTGATCCCGCCCATGGATGCCCCGCTGTAGACGATGCGATCCACGTTGACCGAGCCGCCGAGCCCCGGATCGCTGAGCAGGTGGTCCAGCACCTCTCCGACGTCGCCGGGGTGGTTGGGCATGTCTCCCCAGTTGATGCCGCTCGCCTGGTCCATGAGCGGGAACCCGATGCAGGCACGGATGAACTCGCCGTACGGGGCGTGGCAGTCCACGTTCGGCCCGAAGCGGTACTTGCCCTCGACGTGCACGGGAAGCGTCGTGCTCGTGCGGGGCTGGCCGTCGGCACCGGTCGGGTACATCAGGCGCACGTGGATCTGGCGCTCGGGCAACGTCGGCACGACCTGGGAGCGGTTGCGCCCGGATCGATCGGCGATCACGAGCGTCTTCTGACCGGCGCTGGCGCTCGTGAGCACGAGGTGGCTGGTCGTCCCGA
This sequence comes from Acidimicrobiaceae bacterium, assembly GCA_003476595.1. Lineage (GTDB taxonomy): Bacteria > Actinomycetota > Acidimicrobiia > Acidimicrobiales > Salinilacustritrichaceae > Salinilacustrithrix. The sequence continues at coordinate 6,821 of DMTU01000331.1, forward strand.
TCAGGTCGGTCTTGGCCTTGTACTCGGCGGAGTCCGAGAAGGACAGCATCACGCCGCCGCGGTTCAAGCGGCCGTCGCGCAGGGTCGCCGTCCAGTGCGCACGACCACCGTCGTCGGCCTCCCGACCCATGACGTTGCGGTAGACGAGGTCGACGAAGGCGGGGTCGTCCAGGGACCCGTACCGGGCCTGGAACTCCGCCGAGCGAGCGAAGTCCGAGGCGACGGCGTGCAGCGGGTAGCCGGAGCGCACCTGGTGCTGCCAGTACGCCAGACCCCCGCCGTCGGCATCGCGCAGGAAGAACGCCCGGTACAGGCGCGTGACCGACATGGAGTCAGATCCGGTGGTGGCTGCGCTGGCGGCGGACGCCACGTTCTGCGCGGCGGCCGCGTCGGAGGACGCAGCGGACGGCGTCGGCACGAGCAGGGCCGCAGCCAGCCCCACCCCCGCCGCCGCGCGCGCCAGCCTGGACATCGAGCACTTCATCTCGGGTTCCTCTCCGCCGATCGACCGCACCCCCCAGCGGGACGCGGCGTTCGCTGGCCCATCGGCACTCGGCATCCGCACCTTGAGGGATTGCTCGCCGCGTCTAGGTTCCCTCGGATGTCGCAGCCTGTCGCGATCCGTCTCGAGCAGGTCTGCAAGCGGTACCCCGGCGCCGCAGGGCTCGCCGTGGACCACCTCGACCTCGAGATCCCCACCGGTGAGATCGTGGCACTGGTCGGACCATCCGGCTGCGGGAAGACCACGACGCTGAAGATGATCAACCGGCTCATCGAGCCGACATCGGGCACCATCGAGATCCACGGTCGTCCCGCTGACGAGCTGCCGGTGCACGAGCTGCGCCGGGGCATCGGCTACGTGATCCAGCAGACCGGGTTGTTCCCCCACAAGACCGTGGCCGGCAACATCGCCACCGTCCCCCGCCTCCTCGGCTGGGACAAGGCCCGCACGAAGGACCGGGTCGAGGAGCTGGTCGACCTCGTCGGCCTCGAGCGCCAGATGCTCGACCGCTACCCGTCGGCCCTGTCCGGCGGCCAGCAGCAGCGCGTCGGGGTGGCCCGGGCCCTGGCGGCCGACCCGCCGATCCTGCTGATGGACGAGCCCTACAGCGCGGTCGACCCGATCGTGCGGGCCCGGCTCCAGGACGAGCTGCTCGATCTGCAGCGCCGGGTGCACAAGACCATCGTCCTCGTCACCCACGACGTCGACGAGGCCCTCAAGCTCGGCGACCGGGTCGTCATCCTCAACGTGGGTGGCGTGCTCGAGCAGGCCGCGACCCCCGCAGAGATCCTGGCCCATCCGGCCTCGCCCTTCGTCGCCGACTTCCTCGGCGAGGAGCGTGGCCTGAAGCGCCTCGCGCTGCTGCGCGTCCGGGACATCACACCCGGCACCGGTCCCGTCGCCGAGGTGGGCGACGACGCGGACCGCGTCCGCGCGCTGATGCAGGAGCACCGGGTGACGTGGTTCGGCATCCGTGAGCACGGCCGCCTGCTCGGCTGGCAGTGGGGCTCGGCGCTCGACGGCACCGTGCGGGCCGACGGCGCCGAGCCGTTCCGCACGGTCGTCAGCCCCGACACGACGCTGCGCAGCGCACTGGACGGCATCGTCAACTCCCTCACGAACGTGGCCGTGGTGATCGACCACGACGGCGAGTACCGGGGGATGGTCCGCATCGAGGAGATCAGCGAGGGCGTCCGGTGATGCTCGCCAACGGTCCCGACTCCTTCATCTGGTGGGAGTGGGTGGGCGACCACACCGACGACATCTGGGCGCGCACCATCGAGCACCTGCAGCTCACCGGCTCCTCGGTGGCCATCGGCTTCGTCATCGCTATGGCGATGGCGATGGCGTCGCTGCGGTGGCGAGGGGCCTACGGGCCGCTCGCCGCCCTGTCCGGCGGCCTCTACAGCATCCCCAGCCTGGCCCTGTTCGGCTTCCTCGTGCCGATCACCGGCCTGGGCTTCCGCACCGCCCAGATCGCGCTGGTCAGCTACACGCTGCTGATCCTGCTGCGGAACATCGTGGCCGGCATCGACGCCGTCCCCAGCTCGGTGATCGAGGCCGCCGACGGCATGGGCTACGAGCCGTGGCGGCGGTTCCTCGCCGTCGACCTGCGCCTCGCCGTCCCGGCCATCATCGGCGGCCTGCGCGTCGCCACCGTCACCGTGATCGGGCTCGTGACCGTCGCTGCCCTCGTCGGCAGCGGGGGGTACGGGGTGTTCATCGACGACGGGCTGAGCCGGGCGAGCGGCTTCTCGACCCCCATCGTCGTCGGCGGTGCGCTGTCGATCGCCATGGCCGTGGCGTTCGACGTCGCCTTCGTGCTGCTGCAGCGGGCGGTCACGCCCTGGGCCCGTGCCGCCCGACCGGGAGCGGCCACATGATCCAGGACGCGCTCGACTACCTCACCGACAGCGGGTCGTGGTGGGGCCGCAACGGCCTCGTGAACCTGACGTGGAACCACATCCGCCTGTCCGGGGCCGCCGTGCTCGCCGCGGTCCTCTTCGCCATCCCGCCGGCGCTGTACCTCGGCCACCAACGGCGCGGCGGCTTCCTCGCCATCACCCTCGTGAACCTGAGCCGGGCGCTGCCGACCTTCGCCGTGATCGCGTTCGTGTTCCCCCTGTCCCTCCAGTACGGCTTCGGACTCGGCTTCTGGCCCACGTTCGTCGCACTGTTCCTCCTCGCCCTGCCCCCGATCTTCGTGAACGCCTACACCGGCGTGAGCGAGATCGACCGGGACGTGGTGGAGGCGGCCCGCGCCATGGGCATGCGGGAGCGGGAGGTCCTGCGCAAGGTCGAGCTCCCGGCCGCCATGCCCCTCGTGGTCACCGGCGTGCGCGTCTCGGCCGTGCAGGTCGTGGCCACCACCACGCTCGGCGCCCTCGTCGGCTTCCGCTGCCTGGGCACCCCGATCCTGCAGGCCATCGCCACTCGCAACGACGGCCAGCTCATCGTGGCCGCGCTGCTCGTCGCCGCCCTCTCGCTGCTCACCGAGGCCACCTTCGGGTTGGTCGGCCGCCGCCTCACGCCGTGGGCCGGCACCCGGGCCACGGAGGCCAAAGCGAGCGTCCAGCACGCGACGTGAGCCAGGATTCCCTGTCCGAACCCCGAAAGGAACACCTCCCATGAAGATCTCCCGACTGCTCGTCGCGCTGCTCGCCGCGCTGGCCCTGGTGGCCGGTGCGTGCGGCGACGACGACGACGCCGGCGTCGCATCGTCCGGCGACGAGACCACCGACACCGCCGTCGACGAGACGGCCACCGAGACCGAGACCGAAGGCGACGCCGACGCCGAGGACGGCCCCGCCATCCGCATCGGCGCCCAGGACTTCGGTGAGTCCGCCATCCTGGCCGAGGTCTACGGCCAGGTGCTCGAAGCCAACGGCTACGAGGTCGAGCAGGTCAGCGTCGGCGGGTTCCGCGACGTGCTGCTCGCCGCGTTCGACAACGGCGAGGTCAACTTCTCGCCGGAGTACGCCGCCTCCATGCTCGAGTTCCTCAACGGGGGCGCGGGTGAAGCCACCGGCGACGCCGCCGAGACCGTGGAGCTGCTCCAGGCCCAGCTCGACTCGATCGGCCTCGTGGCCCTCGAGCCGGCACCGGCCATCGACACCAACGCCTTCGTCGTGACCCAGGAGACCAGCGACGAGCAGGGCCTCAGCGCCCTCTCGGACCTGCCGGCCGACGGCGGCGACCTCACCCTCGGCGCCCCCCAGGACTGCGAGACCAACCCGTTCTGCCTGCCCGGCCTCGAGCGCGTCTACGGCGTCGACCTCAGCGGCGACTTCGTGCCCCTCGAGTCCGGTCTCGTGGCCGACGCGCTCGCCGCCGGCGAGGTCCAGGTCGGCGTGCTGTTCTCCACCAGCGGCCGCATCGCAGACGAGGGCTGGGTGCTGCTCGAGGACGACATGGGCATGCTCGCCGCCGACAACGTCACCCCGGTCCTGTCCCAGGACCTCATCGATGCCTACGGCCAGGAGCTGCAGGACCTCGTCGACGAGATCAGCGCGGCGATGGACACCGACACGCTCACGGAGCTGAACAAGCGCTTCGACATCGACCGCGAGGACGCCGACGACATCGCGGCGGACTTCATCGAGCAGGCCGGCCTGGGCGCCGAGGGCTGATCCGCTGCCGTCAGTCGACCGGGGCCCAGCACGGGGTCCCGGTCGGCCCGGCCCGCCGCACCAGCTCCAGGGCCTCGTCCACGGGGACCGCCGGGCTCCACAGGAAGCCCTGCCCGATGTCCACGCCGAGCTGGTACAGGCGCTCACGCTGGGATTCGTCCTCGACGCCTTCGGCGACGGTGCGCAGGCCGAGGGCGTGGGCCAGCCCGATCACGGCGGAGACGACGGCCGCGTCGTCGCCCGCGTCGCCCATCCCGGCGACGAAGCCCCGATCGATCTTCAGGTAGTCGACGGCGAAGCGCTGCAGGCGGCTGAGCGAGGAGTAGCCGGTGCCGAAGTCGTCGATGGCGACCTCGACGCCGATCTGCTTGATCTCCTCCAGCGTGGCGGCGGCGGCGTGCTCGTCGGCGAGCGCCGACTCCACCACCTCGATGCACAGGAGGTCGGGCGGGAACCCCGCGTCCTCGACGAGCCGACGGACCATGGCCGGGAAGCCGGGGTCGGCGATCTGGGTCGCCGAGACGTTGACCGAGATCGTGGGGGTGGCGTCGCCGTGCTCGGCGTGGAGGGCGGCCAGGGCCGAGCACGCATCGGCCAGCACCTGCTGATCGATCTGGTCGATGACGCCGCTCTCCTCGGCGAGCTCGATGAAGTCTGCGGTCTCGGAGACCCGTCCGTCTCGACCCTCCCGGCGCGCCAGCGCCTCGAAGCCGACCAGCTCGCCGGTGTGCAGGCAGAACTGCGGCTGGAGGTGGGCGCGGATCTCGCCCGCCACCAGTGACCGCAGCAGGTCGTCGGCCTGCTCGCGCCGGTCGCGGTTGCGCTGCTGCAGGGCATCGTCGAACAGCCAGACCGTGTCCTTGCCGTTGCCCTTGGCCTCGTACATGGCGGCATCGGCGTTGCGCAGCATCCCGTCGGCCGGCACGCCGGGTTGGGACATGGCCACGCCGATGGTCGCGGAGAGGTGCAGGCTGTGGTGCCCGATGCGGAACGGTGCCCGCACGGCCCGCAGCACGCGCTCGGCGATCGCGACCGCACCCTCCGGCCCCTGGAGGTCGGCGAAGCCGACCACGAACTCGTCGCCGCCGATGCGAGCCACCAGGTCCCCGGGTCGCAGGACCGACCGCAGGCGATCGGCGATGATCTGCAGGGCGAGGTCGCCGGCGGTGTGCCCGACCCGGTCGTTCAGAGCCTTGAAGTCGTCGAGGTCGATGAAGGTCACCGCCGCCAGGCGGCCGTCGGCCTCGTGCTCGGCCAGGGCGGCGTCGAGGCGCTCCACGAAGAGCCGGCGGTTGGGCAGGGCGGTGAGCGGGTCGTGGAACGCCTGGAACTCCAGCTCTCGCTCGAGCCGGTCCCGCTCGGTGTTGTCGAATGAGGCGTAGACGGTGCCGTGGAAGTCGATCTCGTCGTCGTCGATCCGCTCGACCACGACGTGCAACGGCACGATCGTTCCGTCGGCCCGGGGTCCGTCGATGTCGCCCTCCCACGTCCGACCCGCGGCGAGGGTCCGGCGGACGTCGTCGGTCACGGCCTGGTCGGTCGTCGGGAGGCCGAGGTCGGCCGTGCTCCGCCCGAGCGCATCACCGCAGCTGATGCCGAAGAGCTCCTCGGCCCGGTCGTTCCAGTACACGAGGATGCCGCTGTCGTCGGTGAGCCCGATGGCGACCGGGAGGCGGCTCAGGAGGCGGCTCTCCAGCTGTCGGGCGATCTGGTGCAAGCGCGTGTCGGTGACGTCGCTGCCGGTGATGGCGATGGCCCCCACCCGGGGGTCGTCCAGCAGGTTGACCACGGACAGGTCGAGGTCGCGCCAACGGCCGTCCCCGTCCAGCGCCCGGACCGCCACCTGCTCCGCGGTGCCCGGCACGGCGCTGACCCGGGCGAACACCTCCATGGCCATGGCCTGATCGGTCGGCTCGATGAGGGAGAACACGTCGTCGCCGATGCGCTCATCGGCGGTCAACCCGAGCAGCGAGCGGGTGAGGTCGCTCACGTGGAGGACGGACGCGTCGGGGCCGATCAGGGCGAATATCGGCGACGTCGAGTCGAGCGCGCCGAACATCCGGGAGTCGCGGGCCAGCGCGCCCCGCTCCGCAGCCTTCAGGTCGCTCACGTCCAGGTGGATCAGGACCGCACCGCCGCCCATCTCGCCCGACGGGTTCACCCGCAGGCTGAACCACTGCTCCTCCTCCGGCGTCGGGCACGGGTAGTCCATGGTGAAGGAGTCGAGATCGCCGGACAGCACCCCGCGGATGCCCTGGGCGATCTCCGCGGCGCCCTCGGCGAAGCGCCCGGCGGCGTGGTCGCAGACGGCGAGGTAGTTCACCCCGACGCCGATGCGGGTCGGATCGGCGCCGGACAGCATCCCGGTGCGCTCCCACGCGCCGTTCACCGCGACGATCCGCCCGCTCCCGTCGATGACCGCGATCGGCGAGGAGATGGAGTCGAACACCGCGGCCGCGGACGCAAGCATCTGGCGGTGGCGGGTCGATCCGCGACGGCGCTGGATGGCGCGGGCGACGATGTCGCCGAGCAGCTCGGGGTCCAGGTCGGCCTTGCACACGTACTCGTCGGCGCCCTCGGCCATGGCGGCGTACACCATGGGTCCGGCGGCCTGGCCGGTGACGATCACGACGGGCGTGTCAGGGGCCGCGGCCGACAGCAACGTGACGCTCTCGAGGCCGGATGCGTCGGGGAGGGACAGGTCGAGCAGCACGCAGCTGACCGGACGCTCCATGAGCAACTGGCGGGCGTCGCGGAGCGTCCGGACGCAGGAGACGCTCGCTCGATCGGCGCCGGCGTCGACCAGGGTCTCCACGATGAGGCGCTGGTCCGAGCGGCTGTCCTCGACCACGAGCACCGACAGCGCACCGAGCTCGACGGTCGAGCCGGCGTACGGGGCACCGACGTCGAGCCGCTGCTGGACGGCGTCGCTCACGACGGGTCCTGCCGTTCGGGCAGCCGCACCATGCCGAGCCAGAATTCCTCGACGGCCTGCACGACCTTCAGGAACTGGTCCAGGTCCACCGGCTTGGTCAGGAAGCAGTTCGCGCCGAGGTCGTAGGTCTCGAGCACATCGGCCTCGGCGTCGGAGGTGGTGAGCACGGCCACCGGGATGCTGCGCAGGTCCGGGTCGCCCTTCATCTCGGCCAGGACCTCCTTGCCGTCCTTGCGGGGCAGGTTGAGGTCGAGGATCACGATGTCAGGGCGGGGGGCATCGGCGTGGTCGCCACGCCGCTCGAGGAAGTCCATCGCCTCGACCCCGTCGCGCGCCACGTGGAGCTCGTTGAGGATCTTGGCGTCCTTGAGCGCCTCCTGGGTGAGGCGGACGTCGGCCGCGCTGTCCTCCACCAGGAGGATCTGCATCAGGTGCACGGTCATCGGGCCTCGATCCGGTCGGGCAGGGTGACCCAGAACGTGGACCCACCCTCGTCGTTGGTCTCGACCCCGATCGACCCACCGTGCTGGGCCACGATCCGCTCGGTGATCGCCAGGCCGATGCCGGTGCCCGGGTGCTGGTCGGACGTGTGCAGGCGCTGGAACATGCGGAAGATGCGCTCCCGGTACTGCTCCTCGATGCCGATGCCGTCGTCGGCGACCTCGATGCGCCACCCGTCGTCGCCGTCCAGGCGCTGCGCGGACACCTCGATCCGGACCGGCTGGCCCGGCCGGCCGAACTTGACGGCGTTGCTCAGCAGGTTCTGGACGACCCGAACCAGCTGGGCGCGGTCGCCCCGCACCGTGGGCAGCGCGAGGTGGACCACCACGGCGCCGGACTCCTCGATCTGGGAGCCGAGCGCCTCGACCGCCCGCTCCACCAAGGAGCCCAGGTCGACGTCGTCCACGGCCAGCTCGGTCCGCCCGGCCCGTGAGAAGTCGAGCAGGTCGCTGATCATGGTGCGCATGCGCTCGCAGCCGTCGACGGCGAAGTCGATGAACTCGTCGGCGTCGGCGTCGAGGCGGCCCCGGTAGCGCCGGGCGAGCAGGCCGACCATGCCGGCCACGGCGCGGAGCGGCTCGGAGAGGTCGTGGGAGGCGACGTAGGCGAACTGCTCGAGGTCGGTGTTGGAGCGCTCGAGGTGCTGGTTCCGCAGGTCGAGCTCCCGGCGGTAGTGCTCGAGGAGGGCTGCGGTCTCGAGGCGCTCGCTGATGTCGCGGGCGATCGTGGCCACGCCGATCACCGCACCGTCGTCGTCGCGGACCGGTGCGGTGGTCTCCCCCACCATCACGATGCTGCCGTCGCGGCGGACGCGCCTGGCCTCGACGGCGCCGACCGCGCCGCCCGCCACGATCGCCTGGATCGCCGTGGCGCTGGTCGCGCCGTCGGGGAGCACGACGTCGTGGGGGCGCCCGATGACCTCGTCCGCGGACCAGCCGTAAAGCTGCTCGGCCCCCCGGTTCCAGCTGGTGACCACGCCGTCGAGATCGACGGAGACCACCGCCTGCTCGGTCGCGTCGACGATGGCGGCCAGGAGCGCGCGGTGATCGTCGAGGATCGGGCCGGTGGTCCGGGGCCCAGTGGTGGTCACTTGACCATCGTGGACCGTCCGGGACGGCTGCGACAGGGCCGAAAGAGGGTATCGAACTGATTCATTCTAGTCTGTTGTGTTCCCCCCTCTCCCGCCCTCGGAGGCAGTCAGTGGCGCTACGCGCAGATCTCAGGAACGTGGCCATCGTGGCCCACGTCGACCACGGCAAGACCACCCTGGTGGACAAGATGCTGTGGCAGTCCGGCGCGTTCCGCGAGAACCAGGACGTCGCCGACCGGGTCATGGACTCCATGGACCTCGAGAAGGAGAAGGGGATCACGATCCTGGCCAAGAACACGGCCATCCCCTACCTGCCCGAGGGCGGCGAGCTCGTCAAGATCAACATCGTCGACACCCCCGGCCACGCCGACTTCGGCGGTGAGGTCGAGCGGGCCCTGTCGATGGTCGACGGCATCCTCCTGCTGGTGGACGCCAGCGAGGGCCCGCTCCCCCAGACCCGCTTCGTGCTGCGCAAGGCCCTGCAGGCCCGCCTGCCGGTGATCCTGGTGGTCAACAAGGTCGACCGGCCCGACTCCCGCATCGACGAGGTCGTGCACGAGGTGGAGGAGCTCTTCCTCGACCTCGACGCCGACGAGCACCAGATCGACTTCCCCATCGTCTACTGCGTCGCCCGGGACGGGCGGGCCACGATGGAGCGCCCGAGCGACGGCGAGGGCATCGACGAGGGCGCCACCCTGCGTCCGCTTCTCGACCTGCTCGTCGAGCACATCCCCGCACCCGAGTACGACGACGAGATGCCGCTCCAGGCCCTGGTCACCAACCTGGACTCCTCCCCCTACCTCGGCCGTCTCGCCATGTGCCGCGTCCGCAACGGCCACATCCGCAAGGGCCAGACGGTCATGTGGTGCAAGGCCGACGGCACCCAGGAGCGGGTGAAGATCGGCGAGCTGTTCATCACCGAGAACCTCGACCGCGTGCCCGCCGAGTCCGCCGGCCCCGGCGAGATCATCGCCATCGCCGGCATCGAGGAGATCACCATCGGCGAGACCCTCGCCGACGCCGAGGACCCGCACCCGCTGCCGGTCATCACCATCGACGAGCCCAGCCTGTCCATGACCGTCGGCGTCAACACCTCGCCGCTGGCCGGCAAGGACGGCAAGAAGATGACGGCCCGCCTGGTGAAGGCCCGCCTCGATGCCGAGCTCATCGGCAACGTGTCGATCCGGGTGCTGCCCACCGAGCGCCCCGACACCTGGGAGGTCCAGGGCCGTGGCGAGCTGCAGCTGGCCGTGCTCGTCGAGATGATGCGGCGCGAGGGCTTCGAGCTCACCGTCGGCAAGCCCCAGGTGCTCACCCGCGAGATCGACGGCAAGGTCCACGAGCCCGTGGACCGGGTCACCGTCGACGTGCCCGACGACTACCTCGGCGTCGTCCAGCAGCTGCTGGCCGTGCGCAAGGGCCGCCTCGAGCAGATCGTCAACCACGGCACCGGCTGGGTGCGCCTCGACTACCTCGTCCCGGCCCGAGGCCTCATCGGCTTCCGGACCGAGCTGCTCACCGAGAGCCGCGGCACGGCCCTGCTGCACCACGTGTTCGAGCGCTTCGAGCCCTGGGCCGGCGAGATCCGGGCCCGGCGCAACGGCTCCCTCGTCGCCGACCGCACCGGCGAGACCCGCAGCTACTCCCTGCTCAGCCTGCAGGAGCGCGGCCAGCTCTTCGTCGGGCCGGGCGTGGCCGTCTACGAGGGCATGGTCATCGGCGAGAACGCCCGCACCGAGGACATGGACGTCAACCCGACCAAGGAGAAGAAGCAGACCAACGTCCGCGCCTCCTCCTCGGACAACTTCGAGAAGCTGATCCCGGCCACGGTCCTGTCGCTGGAGCAGGCGCTCGAGCACATCGCCGAGGACGAGTGCGTCGAGGTCACCCCGAACTTCGTGCGCATCCGCAAGGTCGAGCTCGACCAGAACCTGCGGGCCCGGGCATCCAAGCGGGCCAAGACCGCCGCCGGCGGCTGACCCCGACCCGTCGCTACGAGCCGACGCCGAGGGCGGCGAGCGCGGCGCCCGCCGCGATGACGCCCAGGAGCGCGAGGCCGACGCCCACGAAGCGCCGATCGTGCTCCTGGCGCCACCGGTGCACCAGCCACAGGACGCGCACCAGCGGGACCGCGATCACCACGGCCACAGCCGCGGTCGCCACGGCGATGGCGGCGTCCTCGGGGAGCACGACCGTGAGCAGGCCGAGCGCCAGCACGCCGCGGGTGACCCAGGTGAGCGCGGGCGCCTGCCACCGGCCCCGGATCGTGCTGACCCGGCCGCCCGGGATCGGCTGGCGAGGCACGGTGCTGCCGGTGTCGGTCACGCGCGCACCACCAGGACGACGGACACGACGACGAGCAGCGCCGAGAGCAGCCGGCGGATGACGGTGGGGCTGAGGGCGGACTGCAGGTTCGCGCCGAGCTGGCCGCCCACCAGGCTGCCCACGATGACGAGCGCGCTGGCCTCGACGTCGATGCGGCCCTGCAGGGCGAAGACCACCAGCGCGGCGGACGACGTGATGCCGATCGTGAAGGTCGTGGTGGACGCAGCGACCTTCATCGGCACGTGCATGAGCTCGCTGGTGGCCGGGGTCTTGATGAACCCACCCGACGCACCCGCGGTGCCGGCGATGAAGCCGGCCAGGCCCATGAAGCCGAGGCCGCTCGGGAGCCGGTCCACCCGGTAGGGCACCACGCCGTCGCCGAGCGGGTACGCACCGGCGAGGGCCCCGACCCGCTCGCCCACGTCGCCCGTATCGCACTCGGGGTCGGGCGGGTTGCGCAGCCCGCCCCGCCGGCCGCCGGCGACGGCGGCGGCGAACGCGACGACGGCCAGGACGTAGGTGAGGGCCTCGTCGCTCACGAAGCCGGAGACGAGGGCGCCGCCGACGGCACCGGTGGACGCACTGAGCTCGGTGACCACGCCGAGGCGGTGGTTGACCGTGCGCTCGCGCAGCTGGCGGGGCCCGGCGGCGATCGAACCTGCCGCGACGGTGAGGAGCCCGAGCGGCGCGGCCTCCGATGCGGGCATGCCGGTCAGCACGAGGGCCGGCACGAGCAGCACCGCGCCACCGAGACCGCCGAGCGCTCCGATGGCTGCGGTGGCCAGCGCGAGCACCGCGTAGCCGACGACCTCCATCAGGCGTGGTCGGTCGCCTGCAGGACGGTCTCGTAGCCACCGGAGGGCGACCACTGGGCGACGAAGGTGTAGCGGTCGCCCCGGATCACCGTCTCGCGCCACTCCAGCGCGTGGCCGTCCGCGGTGCAGGACCGGCGCCGGATGCGGAACACCGGCTGCTTCGACGCCACCCCCAGCAGCTCCCGGTCGACATCGCCGGGCAGCTCGGTGGCGATCCACTCCGTGCCCGACGCCGGGCGGACCCCGCAGCGGGCCTGCAGCTCGTCGTAGAGCGAGGTGTGCGTGAAATCGACGTCGAGGAGCGGGAGGGCGACCTCGGCCGGCAGCCAGACGGTGTCGTGGGCCAGGGGGTGGCCGTCGGCGCTGCGCAGGCGCTCGAGGCGCACCAGCTCGGCGTCGGGCGCCAGGTCCAGCCGGGCCGCGACGTCCCCGTCGGAGACCACGGAGCGGTCCAGCACCTTGCTGCGCTGCTCCAGGCCACGGGCCTCGATCGAGCGGAACAGGCTGTAGATGGCCCCGGTGGCCTGCTCGAAGGTGGGTGAGCGCACGAAGGTGCCCCGGCCCCGCTCTCGGCTGACCACGCCCTCGGACTGGAGGCGGCGGACGGCCTCCCGGGCGGTGTGGCGGGACACGCCGTAGTCGGAGGTGAGCTGGAGGTCCGTCGGGAACCCGTCGGTGAACTCGCCGGCGTCCAGCCGACCCCGCAGGTCCTCGAGGAGCTGGGCCCAGAGCGGGAGCGGGCTGGACCGGTCGAGCTGGCGCACGTGTCTGAACGTACGGACATGCACGCACCGGTGCAAGCACGGTGTGCTCCACTGGCGCCATGTCCTCCGCACCGAGCCCCGCCGCCACCGTCGACGCCTTCATCGCCGCCATCTGCGCCGATGACCTCGAGCGCGCCCTCACGATGGTGAGCGACGACGTCGTCTACGACAACGTGCCGGTCGGCGCCGTCGAGGGCCCCGACGGCATCCGCCAGGTGCTGGGCGGCTTCCTCGCCCCGGCCACCGGCATCGACTGGGTGGTGCACCGCCAGGTCGCCGAGGGCGGCACCGTCATGAACGAGCGCACCGACCGCTTCGAGATGGGCGGCACGTGGCACGAGCTGCCCGTGATGGGCGTGTTCGAGGTGGCTGACGGGCGCATCACCCTGTGGCGCGACTACTTCGACATGGCCCCGCTCCAGGCGCTGCTCGGCGGCGGCTGAGCCGACCCCGGACGCGGAAGACGCCCGGCTCCGTGGAGCTGGGCGTCTGCGCGCGTGGCACCCCGTACGGGATTCGAACCCGTGTTGCCGGCGTGAGAGGCCGGTGTCCTAGGCCGCTAGACGAACGGGGCAGGAACGGGCGAGCATACCGTCACCGGTGTGGTCGCCAAAGCCCGGGCGGGCCGGGATGCGCCGCCAGGACCGAGGTCCGTGGGGCGCTTGGTTCGGGCGGGAGGACTTGAACCCCCAATGGCTGGACCAGAACCAGCTGTGTTGCCAATTACACCATAGGC
>DMTU01000331.1:20281-20524 GCA_003476595.1 Acidimicrobiaceae bacterium
CAGCTGTGTTGCCAATTACACCACGCCCGATCGGTGGGGCGGACCACGCTATCCGACGGGCCCGAGCCCGAGCGAACGCACGCTGGAGAGCTGGTCGTCGAGGTTCACCAGACGGCGGAAGCCGATGATGCGCCCGACGGCCACGGCCGCCGTCTCCCGGACCATCGCCTGGGCCCGACCCCGCGCCGACAGCCCCGGGTCGATGGGTGAGACCTGCGCTTGCAGGCCGAGCTCGTGGGCGAT
>DMTU01000332.1:0-906 GCA_003476595.1 Acidimicrobiaceae bacterium
CTCAACGGCGGCGCGCAGCTCGTCGCTGGCGGCCCGGATGCGGTCCGACGTGGACAGCTGCCCCCGCAGGCGGTGGACCTCCTCGGCCAGCAGCTGCAGAGCGCGCTCGCGGTGCAGCTCGAGCACCTCGGCGGTGGTCTCGGCCGTGACGTTGGGGTTCCCGTCCCGGTCGCCGCCGACCCAGCTGCCGAAGCGGATCGGGGCGGCATCGGGCGGCAGCGATCCGCCGGCGCGCTCGAGGGACAGGGCCAGGTCCTCGAGCAGCTCGGGCAGGCCCTGGCGGGTGACCTGCTCGAGCACGTAGAGCACGGAGCGGGCCTCGTCCGAGGGCGTGGGTCGCCGCCGGCGCAGCTCGTCGGTCTGCCACATGGCGTCGATGAGCTCGTCGATGCGGCGGTCGATGCGGCGCTGCTCGGTGGCCGTGGCCGCTGGGTGCTGGCGCCGCTCCAGCCGGGTCGCGACCTCGGTGAGCTTGTCGAGGATGGACCGGCGCGATGCCTCGGTCGGGTGGGCGGTGAAGACGGGCCGGAGCTCGGTCCGGGCCACGGCGGCGGTGATCTCGTCGATGTCGTGGCCGGCGCCGAGGAGCCGCTCGATGGTGTCGGTGATCCGTCCGGCGTCGGCTGTCCGCTGGTTCAGCTCCTCGATGCGGTGGACCTGCTCGGTGGCGTTGGCCAGGTGGAAGTAGAGCGTGAACGCCCGGACGAGCCGGATCGCATCCACGGGTGACACGTCCCGCAGCAACGCGCTGAGATCTGTGCTCCCGGCGTGTTGGTCGGTGCGGGTGCGGCGGGCGAGGACGCGGACGCGCTCGACCAGGTCGAGCATGGCGTCGCCCTCCTGGCGGGCGATGGCCTGACCGAGCTGGGTGCCGAGCCGACGGATGTCGGCGCGCATGGCCTCGTC
>DMTU01000332.1:986-12623 GCA_003476595.1 Acidimicrobiaceae bacterium
GCGTACTCGATGCGGCCCTTGCCGGCGCGCTTGGCCCGGTACGACGCGGCGTCGGCCCGGGTGAGGAGGGCGGTGGGGTCCTCCTCGCCGTGGGCGTGCCCGATGCCGACGCTCGCGCCCACCCGGATCGGGTCCCCGGTGAGGCCGACGATCGGCGTGCGCACCGCACCGAGGATCCGCTCGGCGAGCAGCGACACGTCGTAGGCGGTGCGGGCCCGCGTCGTCACGACGACGAACTCGTCGCCGCCGTAGCGGGCCACCAGCTCGTCCTCACGGGCCGCGCTGCGCAGCCGACGGGCGATGGTCCGCAGGACCTCGTCGCCGGTCTGGTGGCCGTGCTCGTCGTTGACCGGCTTGAAGTCGTCGAGGTCGAGGAACAGCACGACCAGGTGGTCGTCGGCCCGGCGGCGGGGTCCGAGGTTCGACGTCAGGAAGCTGTCGAGGTAGCGGCGGTTGGGCAGGCCGGTGAGGTGATCGTGCGTCGCCCAGTAGGCGAGGTCCTCGGACGAGTCGGCCATGTCGATGAGGGCCTTGCGCCCGGAGATGTCCTCCACGTGGGACACGAAGTGGCTGACGGCACCGGCGGCGTCGTGCACGGCCGAGACGGTGAGCTCGACCCACACCTCGTGGCCGGCCCGGTGCAGGAACCGCTTCTCCATCTGGTAGCCGCCCCGGCGGCCGGCCCGGACCTCGGCGAGCAGCTCCTCGTCGACGGCCAGATCGTCGGGATGGGTGATCTCGGCGAAGCCCCGTCCGAGCAGGTCGTCGGCCGGGCGACCGCAGATCATCGCCAGGGCGTCGTTCACCTGGACGAAGCGGCCGTCGAGGTCCACCACGGCGGTCGCGACGGGCGAGCCGTCGAACACGGCACGGAAGAGACCCTCGGCCGCCCGCTGGCTCGTGACGTCCTCGAGGGAGGCGACGGCGAGGAGCAGGCGGTGCTCGTCATCCCAGGTCGGCACGACGCGGAGGCGCAGGGAGCGGCCATCGACGGCGAGGTCAGCCACCGCCTCGCCGGCCCCCGAGCCGGTGTCGGTGTCCGTGGTGTCGAGGGCGGCGCGGATGCGGGCCTCGACCTCGTCCCGACCGGCGCCGACCAGCGCGGAGAAGCGGCTGTTCTCGAACGACACGCTGCCGTTGCCGCTGCGCACCTGGAGCCCGACCGGTGCGGCCTCGGCCAGGGAGGACATGGCCCTCCCGGCCTCGGCGCCCTCCAGTGCGGCGGCATCGAAGTCGACCAGCCAGGCGTGGACGAGGAGGCCGAACGGCACGCTGGCGCTCACGTCGTGGGCGACGATCATCAGCGAGCTGCCGACCTCGGCGGCGTGGTCGGGGTGGACCCGGGCCACGGTCGAGCGGCTCCCGCCATCGTGCGCGGCGCCCGCCAAGGCGTCGAGCACGGCCGGCAGGTCGTCGGGGTGCATGAAGGTGATGGCGCGCGCCGTCGGTGACTCCGGAAGGTGCAGGCGGCTGGTGGTCGGGTCGTACCAGCGGTGGATCGACCGCCCGGTGCTGGCATCGACGAGGACGGTGACGTCGGCGGACCGCTCGAGCAGGTGGTGCAGGACGGTCTCGGACAGCACACGCTCCCCTCCCACCACCACTCCTAGTCCCCCTCCGAGATCCATGGCACCTCGATCGGCACTTTCGGCCCGGAACTGGAGCTATCCGTCGCTCGGCGCCACCAGCGCACCGTCGAAGATCAGCGACATGGTCTCGTCGACGATGCGCTCGTCGGACTCCTGGCCGAACAGCAGGGCCTGCATCGTGCAGAGGTGCACCAGGGAGCGGGCCAGCCGGACCGTCTCCATGCGCCGGCGGAGGCGACCCACGGCGCGCAGCTCACGGATGAGCGGGAGGAGGATGCCGGGCAGCGGGACCATGGTGCGGGTGTCGCGAGGCCACTCCCGCTCCTTCTGCGGCGCCGCCTCGGCGACGATCTGGGCGGCCAGCGCCTCCGTCGCGCCGCGGTTCTCCCGGGCCAGCTGCACGTAGCGGAGCAGCACCTGCTCGATCCGCTGGATCGGACCCTCCTCCGCGGTGATCGGCACCGACGCGATCGCCTCCAGCTCGGGCATGTGCCGGACCCACGCTGCTGCGGCGACCGCGTTCACGGTGCCGAAGTGGTGGTACACGGTCGTCGCGCTCACCCCTGCCGCCGCGGCGACCTCGGACACGCGCACGTCCGCCGGGCTCCGGTCGACGAAGAGGTGGGCGGCGGCGTCCGCGATGTGGCGCCAGGTCTCGATCGGCGCATCGGACCCCTCATCCTCGGTCTCGGCCCGGCGGGGGCGCACCAGCAGGCGTGACTCGAGCGTCGAGAGCTCGGGGGCCGGTGCGATGTCCGAGCGCTCGACCCGGGGGCGGGTGATCCCGAGGACGACCGCGGTCACCGTGTCGGAGTAGAGGCCGTCGCGCACCGCGTCCGGGTCGGCCCCGTGTCGCCGCTGGAGGCCCTCGGCGATGGCGGTCATGATCACGGTCAGGTCACGCCCGGTGAAGGGCGGGAGCATCTCGCGCCCCAGCTGGCGCACGCCCCGCAGGTAGGTGGTCTCGACGCGCTCGGTGAGGGTCCGGTAGGCCTCGCCCAGCACGTCGCCCGCGGTGCGGGTCGTCTCCTCCCCCAGCGGCTGGTGCCGCACGGACCACAGCAGGTGCTGGAGCACGGCAAGCTCCTCCTCGTCGGCGACGAGACCGGCCCACTCCTCGGCGGCGGCGGGTCGGATGCCGTCGATGCCCTGCCGGTCGTTCGAGTCCGACGCGGCGCCCGCCAGGCGGTCGACCCGCTCGCTCCATCGGGTCGCGAAGGCCTGGGCCACGGCCTGGGTGAAGTGCGAGCGGCTCCGGAAGTGGTGGAAGAACGAACCGGTCGTCACCCCGACCTCGTCCGCGATCGAGCGGGTCTCCACTGCGGTGAGGAGGTCTTGGAACCGCTGCTGCGCGAGCAGAGAGATCCCGGCGTCGATCATCTCTTGCCGCCGGTCGACCGTCACGGCGGGCGAACGTAGTCGCAGGTCAGGGCGCTTCCGGCCACCAGGACGGCAATTGTCCGGACCGGACGCACATAGCACCTGCTACGTGGCTGCATACCGGGGGCAATGTCTTGGCACGGCACGAGTCACCTCTCGGTGGTTCACTGATCACGCAGCGGGAACCTGTGGACAGCCCTTCCCGGGCCGTCCTTCCAGCCCCTGGCGGCGAAGCGGTCGGCGCACCCCGGCCGCTTCGCCCTCGGGTTGCTCGTCACCCGTGCCCCTCAGCGACCTTCTCGGGCCAGCGCACCCTCGAGCAGCATGCCGAGCGTGTCGTCGATGACGCGCTCATCGGGTTCGTCGGGCACGGCCAGCACCCGCATGGCCACGAGCTGGGTGATCGATCGGGCCAGGCTGACGCTGTCGACCCGTCGGCGCAGGAGCCCCCGGGTGCGCAGCTCGCGCACGTGAGGGATGAGCAGCGACGGGATCGGGGCCACCGGGAACGGGCCCTCGCCGGTCCGGTTCACCGATTCGATCACCAGCCCCTCGAGCGCGCCCCGGTTGGCCCGCGCCACCTCGATGAAGCGGGTGAGCACCTGCTCCATCCGCACGATCGGCCCCTCCTGCGCGGTCAGCGGCTCGGTGGAGATGGCCTCCAGCTCGGGCAGGTACCGGATCCACCCGGCGGCCGCGACCGCGCTGACGGTGCCGAACTGGTGGTAGACGGTGCTGGCGCTGACCCCGGCGGCGGCGGCGACCTCGGCCACCTTCACCTCGCCGACCCGCCGATCCGAGAACAAGGGTGCGGCCGCCTCGGCGATGTGGCGCCACGTCCCGCTCCCCGCCTTCGGGGGCAGCACGCTGCTCGGCGGGCTGACCAGCTGGCGCTCGAGCGACGACAGCTCGCTGCCCTCGACCTGCTCCCCCACCGGCCGGGTGACGCCGATGACCAGGGCGGACACGAGATCCGCGTACAGCTCGGGCCGGACCGCATCGGGGTCTGCGATCCGACGGGCCTTGAGCCCGGCACCGATGGCCGTGAGG
The DNA here is from genome assembly GCA_003476595.1 of Acidimicrobiaceae bacterium. GTDB lineage: Bacteria > Actinomycetota > Acidimicrobiia > Acidimicrobiales > Salinilacustritrichaceae > Salinilacustrithrix. Next base: position 5,006 of record DMTU01000332.1, read on the forward strand.
GCGACCGCCAGGTCGCCGTCGGTGAAGGGCGGCATCATCTCGCGACCGATGGAGGCGAGGCCCCGCCGGTACGCCGGCAGCACCGACGCCTGCAGGGCCCGGTAGCGGGCGGCCAGCACGTCGCCGGCAGTTCGGTCGGCATCCTCGCTGATCGGCTGGCCCGCCACCGCGAGGAGGAGGTGCTGGAGGGTGCTGGACCGCTGCTCCGATTCGAGGCGCTGCCACTCCAGAGCCGCCGCGGCGCGGAACTCGACGCCCTCGGTGAAGCCGTCGATCGCCGACAGCGACCGCTGGGTGGATTCCGCCCACAGCTGCTCGAGGCGCTCGATCACCGCGTCGGTGAACTGGCCCCGGTTGCGGAAGTGGTGGAAGAAGGAGCCGGTGGTGACCCCGGCCTTCCCCGTGATGGAACGGGTGTCGACGCTGGCGAGGAGGTCCTGGAAGCGCTGCTCCAGGACCAGATCCAGCCCGGCGTCGACCAGCGCAGCGCGACGGTCGGACATCGGCGGCGACGCTAGCCAGCCATGGGCACGCGACGGTGCCCCCGCACGAGGCGGCGGTGGGCATCCTCCTCGAACTGGCAGTCGTGGTGTCGCACTTCGCGGGGAGAGGCGCGCGCCGACCCGGCCTCAGGTGTCGGTGCCCGGCCGCCGCTCGAGCTCGGACTCCGGGTCGCCCTCGTAGCCGGGCGGGTAGGTCCGGGCCAGCTCCTCGGCCGTCGGCGTCCGCTTCTTGCGGGACTCCTTGGGCAGCAGCTCGCTGATGGCGGCCATGATCCGCTTCGTGTCGGGGTCGGGCGAGCGGTACTTGAGGTCGACCGGCTCCCCCACCCGCACCGTGACGAGCGGCGGGTTGGTGACGTTGAGCAGGTTCGGCAGGCGCGACGAGCGGGGCCAGACCTGCTCGGTGCCCCACATGCCCACCGGGATCACCGGCGCCTTGGTCATGGCGGCCAGCTTGGCGGCGCCCCAGCGGCCCTTCAGCTCCGGGTCGAAGAACGCCGGCCCACGGGGGATGGTGCCCTGGGGCATGAGGGTGATGAGCTCACCGGCCTCCACCGCCTCGGCGGCGGCGCGCAGGGGCTCGTCGGAGCCGGAGCCCCGCTCGACCCGGATGCCGCCCATGGCCGTTGCGAGCTGGCCGACGACGGGAGCGTCGAACACCTCCTTCTTGCCGAGGAAGCGCACGGGCCGGCCCGTCTTGGAGATCGTGAGCGCCATGGCCAGGGTGTCGAAGTACGAGCGGTGGTTGGCGACGACGATGCAGCCGCCCTCGGGCGGGATGTTCTCCGTGCCGGCGATGTCGAAGCGGGCGTAGGGCACCAGCTCGGGGCGGGCGAACGGCAGCAGCGCCTCGGCCGGTTCGACCAGGCCGAGCAGCTTGGGCACGCCCTCGGGCTTGTCGAGGTAGCGGATCGGCCAGCGGCGCAGCGTGGCGAGGGCGAACATGCGCGGGTCGGGGTTCACGACCCTGGGGTGCGCGACCGCCGACAGCAGCGGGATGTCGTAGAAGCTGTCGGAGTAGGCCCACGACTCGTCGAGGTCGACCCCGTTGGCCTCGGCCCACTCCTCGCAGGCCGAGAGCTTGCCCGGACCCCACACGAAGTGGCCGTTGATCGTGCCGTCGTAGTGGCCGTCGCTGTCGGTGCCGTAGCGGGTGGCGATGACGTCGTCGAGGCCGAGCTGGTCGGCGAAGGGCTTCACCAGGTCGTAGGGCGAGGTGGTGGCCAGGACGACCGGCCGACCTTCCTCGCGGTGCTTCTCGATGACCGGTTGGGCGTAGGCGCCCACCATCGGCACGAGCAGCTCGGCGGCCAGCTCGCCGGCGTGCTGGACGTCGGTCCGCTTCTGACCCTTGCTGAACCTGGCGCCCTGGCGGGCGAGCAGCATGGCGGGCCGGTTCTCGCCGACCGCGTTGAACAGCCGGTACAGCAGGTTCTCGCCCGGGATCACTCGTTCGCTGATGACGCCGGCGGCTCGCAGCGCGCCGGTGAGGATCGGACCGCTCGCCCCCCGGAGCAGCGTGCGGTCGAGGTCGAAGAAGGCAGCGGGCGTCGACATCGCTGCGGACGGTACCCGGTGGGGCCCTGGGCGTGTCCGGCGCTCTGCGGTTCTGAGCCGCGGTGCACGCCGTCGCGGGCGTCGTGCTGCAGCCCGGTCGCGTGGAGGGCGGTGACTCCGGGGGAAAACTGAGGGGAGCCGGCCCAAGGGGGGGACGGACCGGCTCCACACCTCAATTTTGGTGCATCCGACGGATGGGGGGACATCCTTGGTGTCGGGCACGCTGTGCTCGGAGCGGTCGGGGGGACGATCCGCTCCGGCGTTGTGAAGATCAGTGTGCCGATCGCACAAGCATCTGTCCAACAGTTCTCACAGATGCCTACCATCTAGTAGACAGATGGGCATGGATCTGCGCCAGCTGACCGCCCTGCTCGCCGTCGCCGAGCACGGGTCGTTCTCCGCCGCGGCCCGGGCCATCCACACGGTGCAGTCGAACGTGTCCACCCACGTGGCCCGGCTCGAGAAGGAGCTCGGCGTGCAGCTGGTCGACCGCTCCTCCGGCGGCCTCACCGAGGAGGGCGAGGCCGCGGTGGCCCGGGCCCGGCGCATCCGCAGCGAGCTCGACGCCCTGCAGAGCGACGTCGCCGCCCTGCGGGCCAAGGTCGTCGGCCACGTCCGCATCGGCATGATCGGCTCCATCGCCCGCTGGCTGGCGCCGAGCCTGCTGGCCGGCATGCAGGAGCGCCACCCCGGGGTGGAGCTCGTGATCGTCGACGCCACGACCACCTCGCTCCTCCCCCAGCTGCTGGAGGGCTCCCTCGACCTGGCGGTGGTCAACCTGCCGGTGGCCGACCCCGAGATCGGGGCCGAGCCGCTGTTCGCCGAGGAGCGGATCCTGGTCGTGCCCGGCGGCCACGACCTCACCTTCGACCCCCGGGACGAGACGGCGGTGGCCCACGAGGCGTCCTTCGCCCGGCTCGCCGAGCACCGCCTCGTCCTCGAGCCGAAGGGCACCGCCTTCCGCGACGAGCTGGACCGGGTCGCGGCCGAGGCCGGCGTGGAGCTGCGCCCGCTCGCCGAGGTCGACGGCATGATGCTCGTCGCGTCCCTGGCCTTCGGCGGCTTCGGCCCGGCCATCCTGCCGACGACGGCCACGCTCGAAGAACCCCCCGGCGACTGGGTGCGCGTCCACGTGCCCGAGCTGCTCCACCGCGACGTCGGCCTCGCCCGCCGGCGCAGCGGCCGGCTGGCGGCACCGGCCCGCGCGCTGCGCGACCTGCTCCGCGAGCTGGTCGCGGCCGAAGCGCCGCGCCACCCGGGCGTGGACCTGCCCGGGCCGACCCCGGCACCGTGAGGCACCGGGTACGGTCCACCGCTGCACGGTCGAGGACCGACGCCACGGCGGGTGTCACCCCCGCTCCCACCGCGTAGTCTCCGACCCGACCACCGATCCGACTGCGACACAAGGGGCACCCAGCGTGGGCGAGTCCATCACGATCACCGACAACCGCACGGGCGAGTCCGTCGAGATCCCGATCGAGTACGGCGGCATCAGCTCGGAGCCGTTCAAGAAGCTGCTCCCGGGGGTCTGGTTCGAGGACGAAGCGTTCACCGCCACCGCCGCCACCCGCAGCGCCATCACCGAGATCGACGGCGACGCCGGCATCCTGCGTTACCGGGGCTACCCGATCGAGCAGCTGGCCGAGCACTCCACCTACCTGGAGGTCGCCTACCTGCTGATCTTCGGCGAGCTGCCCACCACGGACCAGCTCGAGCAGTGGACCCACGACATCACGTACCACACCTACATCCACGAGAACATGCGCAAGCGGTTCCTCGAGGGCTTCCACTACGACGCCCACCCGATGGGGATGCTGGTCTCCTCGGTGGCCGCGCTGTCCACCTTCTACGAGAACGCCAAGGACATCTTCGACGAGGACATCCGCTACAAGCAGATCACCCGCCTCATCGCCAAGATGCCCACGCTCGCTGCCGCCGCCTACCGCTTCAGCGTCGGCATGCCCTTCGTCTACCCGGACAACAGCCTGAGCTTCTCGGCCAACTTCCTGTCCACCATGTGGAAGGTCGCCGAGCCCCGCTACGACGCCAACCCGGCGCTGGCCAAGGCCCTCGACGTGCTGTTCATCCTCCACGCCGACCACGAGCAGAACTGCGGCACCACCGCCATGCGGGTCGTGGGCTCGAGCCACGCGGACCCGTACTCGGCCACCGCCGCGGCCGCCGCCGCCCTCTACGGCCCCCGCCACGGCGGCGCCAACGAGGCCGTCATCAAGATGCTCACCGAGATCGGCAGCCCCGACAACGTGCCCGCCTTCGTGGAGTCGGTGAAGCAGGGCAAGGGCCGCCTCCAGGGCTTCGGCCACCGGGTGTACAAGAACTACGACCCCCGGGCCCAGATCATCAAGCAGACCGCCGACGAGGTCTTCGAGGTCACGGGCAAGAACCCGCTGCTCGACATCGCGCTGAAGCTGGAGGAGGTCGCGCTCTCCGACGACTACTTCATCAGCCGCAAGCTCTACCCGAACGTCGACTTCTACTCGGGCCTCATCTACCAGGCGATGGGCTTCCCGACCGAGATGTTCACCGTGCTGTTCGCCATCCCCCGCACGGCCGGCTGGCTGGCGCACTGGCAGGAGCTCATCGAGCAGGACCAGCGCATCGCCCGGCCCCGCCAGCTCTACACCGGCGCCGGCGAGCGCCCGTACGTACCGATCAGCCAGCGCTGAGATGCGCGCGGTCACGATCCGCGACAAGGCGATCCACTGGGCCGAGGCAGCCGACCCGGTGCCGGGCGCCGGCGAGGTGCTCGTGCGGGTGCGAGCGGCCGGCATCAACGCCGCCGACCGCCTCCAGGTGATGGGCTTCTACCCGGCCCCGCCCGGCAGCCCGGCCGACATCCCCGGCCTCGAGCTGGCCGGCGAGGTCGTCGGGCTCGGCCCCGGCGCCACCGCCTTCGCCGAGGGCGACCGGGTCATGGCCGTCGTCGGTGGCGGTGGCATGGCCGAGCTGGCCGTGGTCCACGAGCGCCACCTCCTGCCCGTGCCCGAGTCGCTGTCGTGGGAGCAGGCCGGCGGCTTCGCCGAGACCTTCACCACCGCGCACGACGCCTTGTTCTCCCAGGTCGGCCTCTCGATGGGCGAACGGGTCTGCATCCACGGCGCCGCCGGCGGCGTCGGCACCGCCGCCGTGCAGCTGGCAGCTGTCGCGGGCGCGCAGGTCACCGCCACCGTCCGCAACCCCGAGCACCACGACACCGTGGCGTCGCTCGGGGCGCAGCGCGTCGTGCTGCCGGAGGACTTCGTCGACGCCGGCCCCTACGACGTCATCCTCGAGCTGGTCGGCGCCCCGAACTGGCCGGGCAACATCACCGCGCTCGCGACCTGGGGCCGGATCATGGTGATCGGCGTCGGCGCCGGCCCGAAGACCGAGCTGTCCCTGGTCGACCTCATGCAGAAGCGGGGCACGATCCGGGCCTCGACCCTGCGGTCCCGCCCGCTGGAGGAGAAGGCCGACGCGGCCCAGGCCATGATCCGCCACGTCCTGCCCCTCGTCGATGCCGGGGCGCTCACGGTGCCGGTGGAGGCGACGTTCCCGATGGCCGACGTCGAGGCCGCCTTCGATCGCTTCGCCGAGGGCGGCAAGCTCGGCAAGATCGTGTTGGTCGCAGCATGACCGCCGCGCTGGTCGACACCGTCCGGGCCCGCAAGTGCTGGCGAACCCTCGAGCCGTACCACGGGTTCATCTACTTCGCCCCCGAGGCGGCCGAGGAGTACGCCACCCTCGGCGTCGAGGGCCGCACCGGCTACTTCCTCTCCCGCTCGGCGGCGATGGGTCGGGTGTCGGCCGCCACGGTCGTGGCCACCTTCTACAACTTCAACCCGTCGCTGGTGCGCCACGCCATGGACGGCGTCCCCGAGGGCATCGACGTCGCCGACGTGCTCACCGCCCGCCACCGGGCCGTCGACCGCGTCCTACGGGCCCGGCTCGGCGATGCCGTCACCTCACCCGAGATGACCCGCGCCGCCGACCTGGCCGAGCAGGCCACCACCGGGCTGGTCGAGCGCTGCGTCGGCCGACCCCTCGCCGCCGCCCACGCGGCCCTGCCCGTCCCCGAGGACGATCACCTGCGCCTCTGGTGGGCGATCACCGCGCTGCGGGAGTACCGGGGCGACGGCCACCTGGTCGCGCTGGTCGACGCGGAGCTCTCCGGGCTCGAGGCCCTCGTCGTGCACGCCGCGTCCGGCGACGTCGGCGCCGACGTCCTCAAGGCGACCCGGGCCTGGCCCGACGTCGAGTGGGCGGAGGCCGTCGAGGCGCTGGCCGCCCGCGGGCTGCTGCGAGCGGACGGGTCCTTCACCGATGCGGGACGGGACCTGCGCCAGCAGATCGAGGACCGCACCGACCGCCTGGCTGCGCCGGCGTGGTCGCAGCTGACCGACGACGAGGGCGCCGAGCTGCGCGAGCTCGTCCGACCTTGGTCGAAGGCGGTCTTCGCCGGGATGTCCGCCGGCTGAGACATCCCGGGCTCCGGCGCCACACCATTGGAGCGCCAGAGCCCGGTGATCGGGATGTCATTGCTTCCCGGTTCCGTAACCAGGCGTGCCGCCCGTCACCCCTGGATCTTTGCCGCATTCCGGGCATCCGACCGATCGAAACTGGCAGTGCTGCGGTCACACCGCCCCTTCGCCAGCGCCGGTGCGTGTGACGTGGCGGCTGCCAGTTCGCTCAGGGGGTGCCGCGGAGCAACCGGCGCCGGCCGGGGGGCTCGGGGCGAGCGACCAGCTCGTCGAGCAGGGCTCGGTACCAGGCGGTGACGTCGTCGCAGTCGGCGATCAACCGGGCGGCCGCCGCCTGCGCGCCGGCCTTGGCCCTCGGCAGGTCGGCGAGCACCTCGCCGAGCGCGGCGTCGAAGCCGGCCCGGGTGTCGGGGGTGAAGCACCGGACGAGGCCGTAGTCGCGCTCCATGCATCCGAGGTAGCCGCGCACCGGGCCGACCCAGGACGACAGCCGCAGTGACGGGGTGCCGAGCACGCCGGCCTCGGCGGCCATGGAGCCGGAGTCGCCGACGAAGAGGTCGGCGGCGGCGAGCACGTGGTGGATGCGCTCGGGACCGAGGCGGTAGCGGAGCGGCTCGAGCTCGTCGGGCAGCGCCTCCTCGCTGGAGATGACCACGTGGCCCCGCGCCTGCAGGCGCTCGACGAGGGCGGTGCGCTGGGCGGCGTCGAGGCCGACCGTGTGGGCGTCGTGGACGGCGTCGTTGGCCACGAAGCGGACCACGAACAGGGGCTGGCCGTCCGGGACGCCGAGCTCGGCCCGCACGCCGGGATCCGCCGTGAACCGGTCCGGGTGGAGGTAGGCCAGCTCCTTGGGCCCCCGGTAGCGGCGGTGGCGGGGGCCGTAGTCCTCGTCCAGCCAGTTCGGCGACGTGATCACGTGGGCCAGCGGGGCACCGAGCTGGAAGTGCACGCCGGCGGCCCGTCCGTCGACGCTGTCGTACACGGTCCACGCCCCGACGAGGCGCCCGGCGTGGACGCCGGCGGGATTGCGGGTGAGCACGACGTCGGGCCGGAAGCGGCGGGCCCAGCGGGTGAGGGCGA
>DMTU01000332.1:12766-14404 GCA_003476595.1 Acidimicrobiaceae bacterium
GGCGACGTCCCGGGTGACGAGCTCCGCCGCCCGGGCCAGGGTCGACTTGGCGCCGGCGTGGCCGGTCCACTCATGCGGCATCCCGAAGGCGCCGAGGAGGTCGAGGGTGACCTCCTTGTCCCGGGCGACGATCAGCGTCTCGTGGCCCTCGGCCCGGAGCAGGTCGTGGAGGTGGCGGTAGAAGTGCACGTGGGCCGGGTGCACGATGTCGAACAGCACCCGCATCAGCGCGACCCCGGGTAGCCGTACCGCCCTCGGAGCGGTGCGGTGAGCGCGCCCACGAGGCGCTGGCTGCGGGAGGCGGACCCGCCCGACCACTCCTGGTCGGCCCGGATCTCGATGTCGCCCCGATCCAACCGGCGGGGGTTGCCGCCCACGAGGTGGGCCTCGCCCAGCCGCACCGTGCGGTCGTCGACGAAGGCGCGGTCGGCGTCCGCGATGCCGAGCCACTCCCCCAGCGACCGCAGCATGGCCCGCGGGTCGGCGGCGAGGTCCTCGTACCGGATCCGGCGGAACCGCTCGGCGGGGACGGGTCGCCGGCCGAGCTCGGCGGCGGCGTTGCGGGCGCCCCAGGACAGCGAGGTGTGCAGCGCCCCGAAGCGGGGCAGCTCGGGCTGGCCGTCGCCGCCCTTGTGCCGCTGGTAGCTGTGGGCGACGGCCCGCGGGTCGCGCACCAGGTGCAGCACCCAGGCCTCGAACCCGGGCACCACGTCGAAGGCGCCGGGCGGCAGCGGCCACTTCGAGGAGTCGACCAGCACCTCGGCGTCCAGCCGCTCGGCCAGGGATGCGTAAAGGCGGCCCATCACCTCGCCGAGGGCGCGGTCGTCGTCGCCCGGTCCGCGGGCGAGCAGCCGGGGCACGTGCGGCCACGTCAGCACCCGGTCCTGGAGGGCCTCGACCTCGGCCAGCGCGTCGCCGGACGTGGAGCCGATCGCGTCGACGACGGCGCCCGACCACACCGGGCAGTCGGCGACCAGCTCGCCGCACGCGCACCGGTAGCCCGGGGTGAAGCCGCGTGACCACAGCAGGCGCAGCTCGCCCAGCGAGGCGACCCCAGGGACCGTGCCGAGGAGGTCGTCCAGCAGGGTCGACCCGCTCCGGCCCTTCCCGACGACGTAGACGATGCGGCGACTCACGGCGGCGCAGAACCTACCTGTAGCGTCCCCGAGCATGGACTTCTCGTGGTCGCCGGAGCTGCTCGCCCTCGCGGAGGAGGCCCATGAGGTGGGCCGCAAGGCCACCGAGGGCCGTTGGTTCAAGGAGGACTCCTGGATCGCCCAGCCCGACGACGCCTTCGCCAAGGAGCTGGCGGCGCGGGGTTGGATCGGGATGACCTGGCCGACGGAGTTCGGCGGTGGCGGCCGCTCGGCCCTCGAGCGCTTCGTCGTCTACGAGGCCCTCATCGCCGAGGGCGCGCCGATCGCCAGCTCGTGGTTCGCCGACCGCCAGATGGGTCCGACCCTGCTGCAGTTCGGCACGCCGGAGCAGCGGGAGCGCTGGCTGCCGGGCATCATCGCCGCCGAGTCGATGTGGTGCATCGGCATGTCCGAGCCCGACGCCGGCTCCGACGTCGCCTCCCTGCGCACCAACGCCGTGCGCGACGGCGACGAGTGGGTGGTCAACGGCCAGAAGATCTGG
>DMTU01000332.1:14593-14829 GCA_003476595.1 Acidimicrobiaceae bacterium
ATCGCCCGCACCGACCCCGACGCTCCCAAGCACAAGGGCCTGTCGGAGTTCATCGTCGACATGACCTCGCCGGGCATCACGGTGAAGCCCATCCGGGACATGACCGACGACGACCACTTCTGCGAGATCTACTTCGACGACGTGCGCGTGCCCGCACAGAACCTGGTCGGCATGGAGAACAACTCCTTCAAGCAGGTCATGCGCCAGATGGAGCACGAGCGCGGCGGCATCGACCG
>DMTU01000332.1:15020-15199 GCA_003476595.1 Acidimicrobiaceae bacterium
CACGAGCGCGGCGGCATCGACCGGCTCGTGTCGAACAAGCGCCTGTACGAGGACTGCCTCGAGTTCGTGCGGGCCCACGGCGGCCTCGAGGATCCGAACCTGCGCCAGGAGATCGCCGAGATCGAGTCGATGTACCGCATCGGCCGCCTGCTCGTGCTGCGCGAGACGCTCCAGCAGGC
>DMTU01000001.1:0-1027 GCA_003476595.1 Acidimicrobiaceae bacterium
AGCGCCTCGGACTTGGGCAGCGTCGGGTTCGAGCCGTACACCGACGACGACGAGGCCACGATGACCTGCGCGGAGTTCCCCTGCGGTCCAGTGGCTCTCCGGACCGCCTCGAGCATCTCGGTCGTGCCGGTCGCGTTGACGAGGTGCGAGGCCATGGGATCCTGGATCGAGCGCGGTACAGACGGACGAGCCGCCAGGTGAACCACGGTGTCGACGCCTTCCATGACGCAGTCGAGGTCGCTGGCACTCAGGATCGTGCCTTCGACGAGCCGAACAGGCGCGGCGGCGAGGTTCTCCCGGCTTCCTGTGGAGAAGTCATCGAGCACGACGACGTCGTGCCCTTCGTCCACGAGGTGCCTGGAGAGGTTGGCGCCGATGAAGCCGGCGCCGCCGGTGATGAGCACGCGCATGCCCGCAGGCTACGGCACCTCCGATCACCACCCCGGCGCCCCGGTGTGGTGGGATGCCCGCCGTGCTGCTCGTCGCCATGGCCGCCGGAGCGCTCGTCACGGCCGTCATCGCCGTCCTGCGTCCCGAGCTCCCGACCCGTCTTCCTGCGGTCGCCGCGTGGCTCGGCGCCGCCATCGGTGCGGTCGCGCTCGGCATCGCCGACACCGCGCCGACCGGGTCCGGTGTCGTGGATCTGGTGCTCCGCGTCGCCCTCGGCGCGCTGGTCCCCCTGGCGGCATCCCGGGCCGGTTCGCCTACGACGTGCTGGCTGCTGCTGGTGGCGGCCGCCACCATGCTCATCGCCATCGACGCCCCCGGCGGCCCCGCGGCCACGCTCCTCGCCGGCAGCTTCCTGGCACTCACCGCCGCCGGCGCAGCGCGACCCACCGCTGCCTCCATCGCCGCTGGCGCCAACGTCGCCGCCCTCGCCCACGTCGACTGGCCGGTCGCCACCGGGGCCAGCGCCGCTGCCGTGGCCGTGGCCGTGCTCCCCGTTCTGCTCGTCGGACTGGCCCGCACCGAGCGGCCGTGGCGGGGGCGGGCCGTGGCGGCGACCGTCATCGTCGTCACCTTCCTC
>DMTU01000001.1:1132-7008 GCA_003476595.1 Acidimicrobiaceae bacterium
CAGTCGGCGGGCTCGTGGCCGCGCTGGGGGCCCGCACCGACGTCGACCGGGCGGTGGAGTTCGCCACTTCCGGCATCGACCGCCTCGGTGACGACGACGAGCGCGCCCGCGCCGACCTCCTCGACGCCGCCGGTGCCTTCGAGTCGGCCCGGGACGACCTCACCGTCTGGTGGGCCCGACCGGCGCTGCTGGTGCCCGGCGTCGCCCAGCAGTCCCGGGCGGTGACCACCATGGCCTCGGCCGGCTCGGATCTCGCCCGGACTGCGGCCGACGCCACCGAGAACGCCGACGTCGACTCAATCCGGCCCCGCAACGGGCGGGTCGACCTCGACGCCCTCGACGCCCTCAGCGAGCCCCTCCAGCGGTCGCTCGCCTCGCTGCGCGATGCCGACACCCGCCTGGACGACGTGGAGACCCCGCTGCTCCTCGGCCCGCTGGCCGAGCGGCTCGACACGCTGCGCACGGAGGTCACCGACGCGCTCGGCAGCGCCGAGCTCGCCGCCCAGGCCGTCGACGTCGCAGCCGATCTGCTGGGCGCCGACGGGCCCCGCCGGTACTTCATCGCCTTCCAGAACCCGGCCGAGGCGACGGCCAACGGCGGCTTCATGGGCAACTGGGCCGAGATCGTCGCCGACGACGGCACGCTCACCCTCACCCGGTCCGGGCGCAGCCGGGAGCTCACCGAGGGTGGAGCGAACCCCGAGGGGCGCCGCATCGAGGGCGAGCCCGAGTTCGTCGAGGTCTACGGCCAGAGCGCGGCCCGGTACTGGGGCAACATCAACTACACCCCCGACCATCCCACGGTCGCCCGGATCATGGCCCAGCTGTACCCCGAGTCGGGTGGCGCCGAGCTGGACGGGGTCATCGCCCTCACCCCCCACGGCCTCGCTCGCTTCCTCGAGCTGACCGGCCCGGTGCAGGTCGGCGGGTATCCCGAGCGGCTGACCACCGAGAACGCAGCCCGGATCCTGCTGCACGACCAGTACGTGCTGTTCGCGCAGGACGACGCTGACGACCGCGAGGGGTTCCTCTCCGACACCGTGCGGGTGGTGTTCGACCGGCTCACCGACGGCGAGCTGCCCGGACCTCGTGCGATCGCGACCGAGCTCGGCCCGGCGGTCGACGGCCGGCACCTCCAGCTGTGGTCCCGCCATGCCGACGAGCAGGCCCTGTTCGAGCGGATCGGCGCCGACGGCAGCGCCACCCGACCCGCCGGGGTCGACTCGTTCGGCATCACCACCCAGAACCTGAACGGCAACAAGATCGACTGGTTCACCCACCGCGACATCGACTACGGGGTCGACTGGGACCCCGAGACGGGCACGGTGGAGGGCACCCTCACCGCCACGATCCGCAACGACGCGCCGACGACCGGGCTCCCCCCGTCGGTGATCGGCTGGGGTGGCGACGAGTCCCTCGGCCAGACGCCGGTCGCGGACGGCGAGAACCTCGTCTGGGTCACCGCCTACGTGAGCCATCCCATCGAGGAGGTGGCGGTCGACGGCGAGCCGATCGGTGACCTCCGGTTCGACGAGCTCGGTCATCAGACCGTGCGCATCTACATCTCGGTGCCTTCGCAGAGTGAGCGCACGGTGCAGATTCGGACACGCGGAGTAGTTGAGCCGTCGAGCCGGTACGTGCTGCGTCCGCTGCGCCAACCCATGGCCAACCCCGACGACGTCTCCGTCCACGTCCACCTCCCAGACGGCTGGGCGGCAGCCGAACCAGACGCAAGGAGCGCGCGGGACGCCGCTCGCAACGCTGTGACCTGGGAAGATGCCCTCGCGCAGCCGCGGCTGGTGCTCGACGTCGATCGCGCGTCCGAGACGCGAGCCGGGGTCGATCGACTCCGCCACGGCGGGTGAATGGCGCAGACCCGGAAGCACGCTCGAGGCGGCGATCGTCGGCCCGATGGGTGGAAAGGTCCGCGCCGAGGGTGCGAGGATGGCGAAACGGAACCGGGGTCCGAGAGGCTCGAGGCGGGATGAAGGGCATGCGGATGTTGAAGCGACGAGCCATCGCAGGAATCGCAGGGATCCTGCTGATGATCGCAGGTGTGGGCACGGCGACCGCGCAGACCTCCCCGACCGTCACGACGGAGACGACGACCACCAGGGTCGGCGGCGACTCCACGACGACGGAGACGACGACCACCACCACGACCGAACCCACGACGACCGAGACGTCGGAGCCGCCCGAGACCACGGAGACGACCGAGTCCGACGTGGACCCCGAAGAGGTCACGCCCACCACGGAGGCCACCGAAGCGGTCGAGGGCGCCGTCACCCGCCGTCCCCTCCCCCGCACCGGCAACGACATCGGCGGCACGGCCATCTTCGGCGGGGCGCTCACCGTGCTCGGCATCGGCCTTGCGCTGACTGCCCGCAAGCGCCGCAACAGCTTCGACGGAGCCTGACGATCCGCACGATCTGACGGTTCCTGTCAAGGCCGTCTGCCGGAGGCCGGGCCCAGCGCCCGGCCTCCGTCGCGTCTGGGGCACCGTGCGCGAAGTGGCAACGCTGTTTGCCAGACTCTGACCTCCAGCCAGTCAGACACCAGGGGGAACCGAACACCATGCCCACCGCCGCCGAGGTCCGCGCCCAGCTCACCGGGCCGGGAGGGATGTTCGAGATCACGACCGCGACGGTCAACGGCGTGGAGGTGCAGACCTACGCCGAGCGCATGGCCAGCCTCCGCCAGATCCCCGAGCTGTCGCTGCTACGTGGCGATCAGGTCTTCCTGCGCTACGGCGACGAGGACTGGACCTTCGAGCGCTTCATCACCACGGCCAACGGCGTCGGCCACGCCCTGCGGGACCCTGTCGCCGAGGGTGGGGCCGGCGTGGCCCACGGCGACCGCGTGGCGGTGCTGAGCCAGAACAACCCCGAGTGGCGCCTGACCTTCTGGGCCGCCGTCACCGGCGGCGCCATCCTCGTCGGCCTCAACGGCTGGTGGAAGGCCGAGGAGGTCGTCTACGGGCTCCAGGACTCCGGCGCCAAGGTCCTGGTCGCCGACCGCAAGCGCTTCGAGCGCATCGCCGACCAGCTCGACGAGTGCCCCGACCTCGAGCGCATCTACCTCACCCGCGACTGCGACCCGGCCGACTTCGCCGACGTCGTGGGTGACGCCCACCGGGACAAGCTCCACCGCTTCGACGAGCTCATGGCCGAGCCGACGACGGAGTTCCTCGACGCCCCCATCGACGAGGACGACGTGGCGGTGATCTTCTACTCCTCGGGCACCACCGGGAAGCCCAAGGGGATCATGTCCACCCACCGGAACATGATCGCCAACCTGCAGAACACGATCTTCAGCACGGTGGCCGCCTCGATGCTCGACCCCGACGCCGGCAACGCGCTCGACGGCGAGGCCGCCGACCAAACGGTGTCGCTGTTCACCTCTCCCCTGTTCCACGTGTCCGGCTGCCACTCCGGCCTCGTCGTCGGCATGCTCGCCGGCCTCCGCCTGGTGATGCCGGTCGGCAAGTTCGAGCCCGAGGCGGCCCTGCGCACGATCCAGGAGGAGGGCGTCAACATCTGGGCGGCGGTGCCCACCATGATCTGGCGGGTCTGCGAGCACCCCGACCGCCACGACTACGACACCTCCTCGGTGACGACCGTGGCCTTCGGTGGCTCGCCCTCGGCCGAGGAGCTGCAGCGCAAGATCGCCGACACGTTCCCCAACGTGAAGAGCACCTCCAACGCCTACGGCCTCACCGAGACCTCCTCGGTCGCCACGGTGAACTCCGGCGAGAACGCCAAGCGCAAGCCCACCTCGGTCGGCCCGCCGGTGCCCACGGTGGAGATCCAGGTCGTCGACGGCGCCGGCGGCGCCCTGCCCACCGGCGAGGTCGGCGAGATCTGCGTCAAGGGCCCGATCGTGATGAAGGGCTACTGGAACAAGCCCGAGGCCACGGCCGAGACCATCGTCGACGGCTGGCTGCGCACCGGCGACATCGGCTACGTCGACGACGAGGGCTTCGTCTTCATCACCGACCGCAAGAAGGACATGATCATCCGCGGGGGTGAGAACATCTACTGCGTGGAGATCGAGGAGCGCCTGGTCCAGCACGACGCCATCGCCGACGCAGCCGTCATCGGCGTCCCCCACCCCGAGCTGGGCGAGGAGGTCAAGGCCGTCGTCCAGATCGAGGCCGACCACGACATGACCGAGGCCGAGGTCAAGCAGTGGGTGGCCGAGGGCCTGGCCAACTTCAAGGTCCCCGCCTACGTCGAGCTGCAGCGCGACAAGCTCCCCCGCAACGCCTCGGGCAAGCTGCTCAAGAACGTGCTGCGCGGCGAGGGCGTCGTCTCCTTCGAGGAGACCATGTGAGGAGGGCCCTCGCCCTGGTCGTGGCCGGCGCGCTCGTGCTGGGGGCCTGCGGCGAGGAGCAGTCCGAGGAGGAGGCGATGGTCGAGGCGATCTCGGCCAGCATCCTCCAGGACGAGACCTTCGCCGGCTACGGCATCGCCGAGGAGGAGGCCGACTGCGTGGCCGAGTCCACCGTCACCGGCCTCGGCGTGGGGCGCATGTCCGAGCTCGGCTTCGGCGGCGACACGCCCTCGGAGGAGGAGATCGACCTCACCGAGCTCGACGACGACGAGGTCGAGGTGCTGGCCCGCTCCATGGACGACTGCATCGACGACGTCGACGACGTGCTGGTCGACACCGTGGCCGCCAGCATCCTCGAGGAGCCCCAGGCCACCTTCCCCATCGACGAGGCCCAGGCCCGGTGCGTGGCCGAGGCCGTCATCGGGGAGATCCCCTCGGCCCGGCTCATCACCATCGGCGTCCAGGGCGAGCGCAGCGGCAGCACGGTGAGCGACCTGCGTCCGGCCGAGATCGACGTGTTCGCCGACGCCTACACCGCCTGCATCGACGTGCGCACGATCCTGCTCGACGGCATCCGGGCGAGCGGCACCGCCGACTCCGTGATCGAGTGCCTCGACGACAACATCAGCGACGACGACATCGACACGATCTTCACCGCCGGCCTCGCCGGCGAGGACGCCGCCGCCACCGCCCAGCGCATCCTCTCCCCCGCCGTCGACGCGTGCACGGACCGCTGATCGGACCCCGGACGGGGTAGGCATTCGCCCGTGGGCATCCTCCCGTCGCGCCAGACCGCACGCCTCTCCCGTCACGGGGACGTGCTCCGCCTCATCGTCCGCCACGCCCGGCCCGGCCTAATCGACCAGGCCGGCCTCGAGGCCGAGCTGCAGGACCTCGAATCCGCCAGCGGCGGCGGCCAGGAGGAGGCCGAGGAGGCCGCCCGCTTCGCCGACGACCTGGAGGGCATGGGCCCCACGTTCGTGAAGCTGGGCCAGGTGCTGTCCACCCGGGCCGACCTGCTCCCCCAGCACTACCTGGAGGCCCTCAGCCGGCTCCAGGACGACGTCGAGCCGGTGCCGGTCGCCGAGATCCGTCGGGTGATCGAGGAGGACCTGGGCATCGACGTCGACGACGTGTTCGAGGCCTTCGACAACGAGCCCCTCGCCGCCGCCTCGGTCGCCCAGGTCCACCGGGCCCGCCTGGGTGACGGGCGAGAGGTCGTGGTGAAGGTGCAGCGTCCCGGCATCGCCGAGACCGTCCGCAAGGATCTCGAGGTGCTCGCCGACCTGGCGCGGCTCGTCGACGCCACCACCGAGGTCGGCCGCCGCTTCGCCTTCGTCGACTTCCTCGAGTCGTTCCGCACCAGCTTCGTGGCCGAGCTCGACTTCCGCACCGAGGCCGACAACCTGCACATCTTCGCCGACCTCCTCGCCGAGCGCGACCACCTCGACGTGCCGGCACCGGTCGACCGCCTCGTCACCCGGCGGGTGCTGACCATGGCCTACGTGGAGGGCCGCCGGGTCACCGAGCTCACCCCGCTGGCC
>DMTU01000001.1:7152-8504 GCA_003476595.1 Acidimicrobiaceae bacterium
GCCTACATCGACCAGATCCTGGTCAAGGGCCTCGTCCACGCCGACCCCCATCCGGGCAACATGCTCCTCACCCAGGACGGGCGCCTCGTGCTGCTCGACCTCGGGATGGTCGCCCGCCTCGGCCACCGCATGCGCCAGCACATGCTCGACCTGACCCTCGCCATCGCCGAGCAGCGCGCCGACCAGGCCGTCGAGGTGCTCGAGGCCGCCGGCACCCGCCTGGCCGACTACGACCGGTCCACCCTCGAGGCCCACATCGCCGAGCTGCTCAGCCGCCACGCCGGCTCCTCGGTGGCCACCCTCGACACCGGCTCGGTCATGCTCCAGCTGTCACGGGCCTGCGGCAGCGCGGACCTGCGCCCGCCGGCGGAGCTGGCCATGGTCGGCAAGGCCCTGCTCCACCTCGACGAGGTCACCCGCTGCCTCGACCCCGACTTCGTCCCCAACGAGACCATCGTCGACCACACCGGCGCCCTCATGCGCCACCAGGTCTCCGAGGGGGCGAGCAGCCTGCGGGTGGCCCGCACGGCGCTGGACTCGGCCCGCATGATGGAGAACCTCCCCCGCCACGCCGACCGCATCCTCGGCGGCCTGGCCGACGGCACGCTCTCCATCAAGGTCGACGCCATCGACGAGGACCAGCTGCTCCGGGGCATCGAGAAGATGGCGACCCGGCTCACCGTCGGCCTCGTCCTCGCCGCCATGATCGTCGGCGCCTCGCTGGCCATGCGCGTCGAGAGCTCTGTGGAGCTGCTCGGCGCACCGGCCATCGCCGTCGTGTTCTTCGTGCTCGCCTTCATCGGCGGCATGGTCCTGCTCGGCCACGTGCTCGTGACCGACCGCAAGGACCGGGCCCAGCGCCGCCGCTCCACCTGACCGAAACCCCCGAAAAGGGATGAAACCGGCGACGGCCGGAAAGGGACCCGGGGTCGGACCGGGCCCGTGGTGGGACGGGCCCGGTCTCGGCGAGCCCGTCCCCCGGTGCGTCAGTCCTGGGCGCCGCCGGCGGAGTCCTTGACCGACTGCTTGCCGGCGGAGATGAACGGCATCATGCCGCGCAGGCGCTGGCCGACTTCCTCGATGGGGTGGGCCTCGCCCTCCTTGCGGAGGCGGTCGTAGTTGGCCCGGTCGCCGTTGGCCTCGGCGACCCACTCCTCGGCGAAGCGGCCGTCCTGGATCTCGTCGAGGACCTTGCGCATCTCGGCCTTCACGGCCGGGGTGATGATGCGGGGGCCACGGGTGAGGTCGCCGTACTCGGCGGTGTCGGAGATCGAGTAGCGCATGCCGGCGATCCCCTCCTCGTACATGAGGTCCACGATCAGCTTCAGCTCGTGGAGGCACTCGAAGTAGGC
>DMTU01000001.1:8704-13066 GCA_003476595.1 Acidimicrobiaceae bacterium
TCGGTCTCGGTCTCCTCGGTGAAGGTGGTCTCGAGGATGCCGGCCCGGCCGCCGCCGATGGCATCGGCGTAGGACAGGGCGAGGTCACGCGCCTGGCCGGAGGCGTCCTGCTCGACGGCGATCAGGCACGGCACGCCGCCGCCCTCGGTGTAGGTGCGGCGCACGAGGTGGCCGGGGCCCTTCGGGGCGATCATGATCACGTCGACGTTTGCCGGCGGCTCGATCAGCCCGTAGCGGATGTTGAACCCGTGGGTGAAGCACAGGACGTCGCCCTCGGACAGGTTCGGGGCGATCTCGGCCTCGTAGATGGCGGCCTGCTTGGTGTCGGGCAGGGTCATCACGATCAGGTCGGCCTCGGCGACGGCGTCGGCCACCGACAGCACCTTCAGGCCGGCGGTCTCGGCCTTGGCCCGGGACGAGGAGCCCTCCTTCAGGCCGACGCGCACGTCGACGCCGGACTCGGCGAGGTTCAGCGCGTGGGCGTGGCCCTGCGAGCCGTAGCCGAGCACGGCGACCTTGCGGCCTCGGATCAGGCTCTGGTCGGCGTCGGCTTCGTAGTACACGTTTGCGGCCATGGGAGGCTTCTTCCTTCGGGGATCTGTCGTCGATCGGTGACCACAGGTGGCACCGATCCACGAGATTTTCTAGTTGGCGGCTCGGTTCTGGACCGACTTGAGACGGGGCGGGGTGCGCTCGAGCTTGGGCAGCGCCACCCGTCCGGTGCGCTGGAGCTCGACGATGCCGTAGGGGCGGAGCAGCTCCTCGACGTCGTCGAGCTTGTCGGGCTCACCGTTGACGGCGATCGACAGCTCGTCGAAGCCGACGTCGATGACCGAGCCCTTGAACACGTCGACGAGCTCGATCACCTGGCTGCGCACCGATGGGTCGGCCTTCACCGTGGCGATCATCAGCTCGCGCTCGACCGAGTCGTCCGGGTCGAGCTCGGAGATCTTGACCACGTTGACGAGCTTGAACAGCTGCTTGGTGATCTGCTCGAGGGGTGAGGACTCCACGTCGACGACGATCGTGATGCGGCTGAAGCGCTCGTCGTCGTCGGTGGGGGCCACGGCCAGGCTGTAGATGTTGAAGCCGCGGCGGGCGAACAGGCCGGCGACCCGGGCGAGGACGCCCGGCTGGTTCTCGACCAGCACCACGAGGGTGTGGTGGCGGACGGCCCTGTTGGTGTTGTGGCCCCCGCTGGGGCTGGTGACTCCCGGCATCAATATTCTCCGATCCCGGCGACCTGGCTGGGGTGGACCATGACCTCGGAGTTCGACTTGCCCGAGGCGACCATGGGGAACACCTTCTCGGCGGCATCGGTCCGGAAGTCGATGACCACCGGCCGGTCGTTGATCTCGTTGGCCTTCTGGATGGTGGGCAGGACCTCTTCGGGGCTGTCGACCCGGAAGCCGGCGCAGCCCATGGACTCGGCCCACATCTTGTAGTCGGGCACCGTCTGGGACAGGAAGACCTCGGAGTAGCGCTCCTCGTAGAACATCTCCTGCCACTGGCGAACCATGCCGAGGTAGCTGTTGTTCAAGATGGCGATCTTCACCGGGATCTGCTCGACCGTGGCCGTCACCAGCTCCTGGGCCGTCATCTGGAAGCAGCCGTCGCCGTCGATGGCCCAGACCATGCGGTCGGGGAAGGCGGCCTTGGCGCCGATGGCGGCCGGCACCGAGAAGCCCATGGTGCCCAGGCCCCCGGAGTTGACCCAGGTGTAGGGGTGGTTGAAGTGCCAGTACTGGCTGGTCCACATCTGGTGCTGGCCCACGCCGGAGCACACGATGGTGTCGCTCGGCGTGTTGTCCCGCAGCGTCTCGAGCACGAACTGGGGCTTGAGCCGCTCCCCCGGCACGTGCTGGTCGTAGTGGAGCGGGTGCTTCTCCTGCCAGCCGCTGATCGTCTGCTTCCACGCCGAGGTGTCGGCCTGGGTGCGGCCGCTCTCCAGCAGCGAGCGGATCGCGACCACCAGCTCCTCGATGACGAGGCGGGCGTCGCCCACGATGGGCACGTCGGGCGTGCGGTTCTTGCCCAGCTCGGCCGGGTCGATGTCCGCGTGGATGACCTTGGCCTTGGAGGCGAACTCGTCGAGCTTGCCGGTGACCCGGTCGTCGAAGCGGGCGCCGAGGGTGATGAGCAGGTCGGTCTCCTGGAACGACATCACCGCGGTGTAGTTGCCGTGCATGCCGGGCATGCCGAGGCACAGCTCGTGGTCGTCGGGGAACGCGCCCCGGGCCATGAGGGTGGTGACGACGTGGATGCCGGTGAGCTCGGCCAGCTCCTTGAGCGCCTCGGCGGCGCGGGCCTTGAGGATGCCGCCGCCGGCGTAGATGACCGGGCGCTCGGCGGCCAGGATCATCTCGGCCGCCTCCTTGATCTTGCGGGGGTGGCCCTTGGTCGTCGGCCGGTAGCCGGGGAGGCCGGCGACGACCTCCTCGTCGGTCGGCCAGTACCACTCCAGCGACGAGCGCGGGTTGGTCGGGTCGACGATGTCCTTGGGGACGTCGATCAGCACGGGGCCGGGCCGGCCGGTGGTGGCGATGTGGAACGCCTCGCGCACGATGCGGGGGATGTCTCGGGCATCGCTGACCAGGTAGTTGTGCTTGGTGATCGACATCGTGATGCCGGTGGTGTCGCACTCCTGGAACGCGTCGGTGCCGATGGCGGCGTAGGGCACCTGGCCGGTGATGCAGACCATGGGGACCGAGTCCAGGTAGGCGTCGGCGAGCGGGGTCACCACGTTGGTGGCGGCCGGGCCGGAGGTGACCATGCACACGCCGGGCTTGCCGGTGACGTGGGCGTAGCCCTCGGCCATGTGGCCGGCGCCCTGCTCGTGGCGCACGAGCACGTGGCGGATCGAGGACTCGATGATCGGGTCGTAGACCGGCAGGATCGCCCCGCCCGGCAGGCCGAAGATGACCTCCACGCCCTCGAGCTCGAGCGCTCGGATCAGGGCTGCCCCGCCGTTGGTCGGTTCGTTCGGTTCCACTGCTCTTGCTCCTCCGGGCCTCGGCTCTGGCCCGGTCGTCTGATGGTCGGATCGGTGTCGGAAAACCACGACGGCCTCCCATCTGGGAGGCCGGAGTGCGCACGCGACGAGAGGGACGGCGTGCGCTAGATGACGACTACCACGATTCGGTCTCGGTGCATCGCAACCAATAGTGGCAGAGCGCAGTGCGTCCCACAACTCCCCCGGGGAGGACTCGGCGGGGCCGGTGCCGAAGTTGGTCCCCATGAACGCACCGATCGTCCGCCTCATCGTCAGGTCCGCCGCCCTCCTCGCCCTGGCGCTCGGGTTCGTCGTCGGGTCGGCCGGCCTCGCCGCCGCCCAGCTCCCTGAGCTGCCCATCCCCGGTGGCGAGGAGGCCCCGGAGGGCGAGGAGACCCCGGAGGAGACCCCCGACCCCGAGGGCGGATCCCCGCTCCCCGAGGAGCTCGACCCGCTGCTCGACCCCCTGCAGCCCGTGCTCGACCCGCTGCAGCCGGTGCTCGACCAGATCCCCGGCGCCGGCGCACCCGAGGACGGCGAGGACCCGGCCGAGGGCACCGACGGCACCGAGACCGAGGACGACGCCAGCACGCCGGCGCCCACGGCCGCCTCCCCGAGCGCGGCCGGTGCCGCCACGCTGCCCCGCACGGGTGGCACCGTGGCGATCGGGTTCGCCGCCGCAGCAGCCGCCGGCGGCCTGGTCCTGCGCCGCCTGCTCCGCGTTTGACCGAGCGACGTCGGGCCGGGGTCCCTCAGCGGACCCCGGCGACGTCCTGGAGCTCGGCGAGGGCGTCCTCGAGCAGGTGGCAGAGCACCCACAGGTCGGGGACGGCGTCGCGGCAGGCGACGAGGCCGAAGTCGCAGCGGCCGTTGTAGGACATGATCGTCATGTTCAGGCCCTGGGTGTCGGCCACGGCCGAGACCGGGATGTACGACAGCATCTCGGCGCCCCCGGCGTAGAGGGGGAACTGCGGACCGGGCACGTTGGAGATGATGAGGTTGAACGGCGGGTCGATCCGGTTGGCGATGGCGGTGCGGGCCATCACCCGTGACGCCCGGGCGAAGATGGCCGGTGGGGCGAACTCGGCCACGTCGGTGAGCAGGTCGGCCGGCAGCGCGCCGAGGCTCTCCTTGGCCCGCAGCGTCTCGGCGTGGATGACGTGGAGCCGCTCGATCGGATCGGCGACATCGGTGGCGAGCGCGGCGAGCATGCCCGACACGCGGTTGCCGTAGCTGAGCGCCTCGTCGTCGGTGCGGACCGACACCGGGATCAGGCAGCGCAGCGACTCCTCGGGCAGCTCCCCGTGCTTGTCCAGGTAGCTCCGCAGCGCGCCGGCGCACATGCCGAGCACGACGTCGTTGACGGTGAC
>DMTU01000001.1:13288-13413 GCA_003476595.1 Acidimicrobiaceae bacterium
AGCACGACGTCGTTGACGGTGACCCCGAGCGCCGACTTCACCGCCTTGACGTCCTCCAACGGGACCGACGTGTAGGCGAAGCGGCGGTGGGGGCCGATCTTGTTGTTGAACCGGGTGGAGGGCCG
>DMTU01000353.1:0-121 GCA_003476595.1 Acidimicrobiaceae bacterium
CCTTGAACCCGTCGAGGTCGAGGGTCAGGACGGCCACCGGTGAGCCGAGCCGGGTGGCGATGGACACGGCGACGTCGAGTCGGTCGAGCAGGAGCACCCGGTTGGCGAGACCGGTGAGGGG
>DMTU01000353.1:265-5785 GCA_003476595.1 Acidimicrobiaceae bacterium
CGGTTGGCGAGACCGGTGAGGGGGTCGTGCGATGCCTGGTGCGACAGCTCGGCCTCCCGCTCGTGCTGGGAGGTGACGTCCACGGCGAGCGCGCCGATCCAGCGGACCTCGCCATCGGCCCCGACGTCGCCGGTGAGCACCACGTCGACGACGCCCTCGGATCCGTCGGCGCGGCGCACCGGCAGCTCGCCCGTCCACACCCCATCGCGCACCAGGGCGGGCCTGATGCTGGCGTAGTAGCGGTCGAACACGGCCTCGGTGAAGAGGTCGGCAGTGGTCAGGTGCTGGCCGGGCTCGGCGCCGACGAAGCGCCGGCCGGCCGCGTTCAGCCACAGCACCTCACCGGTGCCGTCGGTGAGCCCGACCAGGTGCGGCATCCGCCGCACCAGCTCCAGGACGCGCGTCGCCAGGTGCAGGTCGAGCTCGACAGCGTCCGGTGGTGGTGTGGGCAAGAGCGCGTCCAGGCCGGCAGGCCAGTGATGGGTGCGTGGTCGGTGCTCTACCCAGGGTGACGCCTGCGCGGACCTCGCGGCTACGGTCGATTCCGCCCGGACGGGAGGGGACGGCAGTGGACGAAGGTACGAGCAGCCCATCGGGGCCCGCCGGCGCGCCGGCGGGCCCGTACGAGCGCCTGGGCGTGCTGGCCCGCCAGCAGGTCGAGGTCGCCGACGGCTTCCGCCACGTGGAGCTGTTCACGATGCAGGGCCTGCTCACGGTGCTCTGGCACGGCCCGGTCGAGGCCGACCGGGCCGTGATCATGCTCGGCGGTGCCATGGGCGGCCTGCTCGGCCCGGCCGATGGCCTCTACCACGACGTCGGCGTCGCCCTCGCCGAGCAGGGGATCGCCACCTTCCGCGCCTCCTACCGCACGCCCAACGACTTCGGTCGCTGCGTGCACGACGCCCTCGCCGTCGCCGACGTGGCCGCCCGCCAGGGTGCCCGGCGCTTCGTCACCGTGGGGCACAGCTTCGGCGGCGCGGTCGCCGTCCAGCTCGGGATGGCGCTCGGCGACCACGCCGGCGGGGTCGTCACCCTGGCCACGCAGTCCGCCGGGTGCGAGGACGCCGATGGCCTCGCCGACACCCCGATGCTGCTGGTGCACGGCGACCGCGACGAGATCCTTCCCGCCTTCGCCAGCGAGGTCGTGCACGGCCTCGCCGGCGGCCACGGCGAGCTGGTGATCCTCCCCGGCGCCGGCCACCTCCTGGCCGAAGCCGGCGACGAGCTCCGCGCCAGGCTCACCGACTGGATCCCCGCCCACCTCGCCTGAGGCTGGGGACGGGACCCGCTCCAGTGCGGGCCGTCCGGAGGAAACTGGCAGCGGCCACGGAACACGAAGCCCGTGCGTTCCGTGGCCGCTGCCAGTTCTCAGAGGACCCGGCGGAGGGACGGCGCCAGCAGGAGGCTGGCCACCGCGGTGATGGCGGCGGCGAACAGGAAGGGCGCCTGCACGCCGATCCCGTCGCTGATCGCGCCGCCGAGGAGCGCCCCGACCGTGGCCGCGGTCCACAGCAGCGAGCGGATGGTGCCCTGGGCCCGGCCGAGGAGCCGGCCGGGGACGCTGCGCTGGCGGGCGGCGATCACGATGATGCGGCCGGTCACGACGGCGGCGAAGGACAGGGCGAAGCCGACGGTGACCACGGGCAGGGAGGGCACGGCCATCAGCAGGAACGCCACGACGGTGACGGCGAGCGAGGCGAGCAGGACGTGGAAGGGCTGCCGGCGCTTGACCAGGCGCTTGACGCTTCGGGCGCCGGCCAGGCCGCCGAGGGAGCCGATGCTGAGGAAGATGCCGTAGCCGGTGGGGCTCAGGTCGAGGCGCTCGGTCAGGTAGATGACGATCGGGGCGATCGCCGCGATGCTCCCGAGCTGCAGCAGCACGATGAGGGCGCCGGTGCTGCGCAGCACCGGGTTGGTCCAGGACGTCCTCGCCCCCTCCCGCAGGTCGGCCCACCAGGTGCTCGCCGGCGGATCGTGGGTGTGGGACTCGTCCACGTCGACGGTGCGCACGAGCGCACCCGCGGCGAGGAACGACGCGGCGTCGACCACGAAAGGCAACGAGCTCGACAGCGCGGTGAGCGTGCCGCCGATCGACGGGCCGACCAGGTCGTTGGCCACCAGCTCGGCGGTCTCGAGCTCGCCGTTGGCCTCCTCGAGGCGGTCGTCGTCGACCAGGTCCGGCAGCAGGGCGGGGCTGGCGGAGTCGGCGACGGCCTCGCCGCATCCGAGCAGGAAGGCGGCACCGACGAGCACGCCGACCGTCGTGGCGTCCAGGAGGATCACGGCGGCGAGGCCGGCCATGACCACGAACCGGAACAGGTGGGCGGAGACGATGAGCGGCACCCGTCGCCGGCGGTCCGCCATCGTGCCCGCGGGCAGGCCGAGCACGGCGAAGGGCAGCGTGCCGGCGGCGGCGACCACCGCGACGGTCGTGGCCGAGCCGTCGAGCCCGGCGGCGATCAGGGGCAGGGCGGCGTTGCGCACGCCATCGCCGAAGTTCGACGCCCACGCCGCTGCCCGCAGCCGCTGGAAGGGCGCGGGGAGCTTCGGATCGATCCGCAGGTGGGCTCCCATTCTCCGATGATCTTCCCACAGGAGACGTGGTCATCCGGACACGCTGCGAGGCCGGTTTGCGGACCACCGGGGTCACGGGAGAAACTCGGGATCGCCCGCGATTCCCCCTCGGAGGACCTCATGACCACCGTGACCATCGCCGGCCAAGAGCTGCACGTGGTCGACCGTGGCAACGGTGACCCGGTCGTGTTCCTCCACGCCTTCCCGTTCAACGCGGCGATGTGGGAGTACCAGTACGCGGCGCTCGAGGCCGACCACCGAGTCATCGGCATCGACCTGCCCGGCTTCGGCAGCAGCCCGGCACCGACCGACCCCAAGGCCACCACCATGGACCGGTGGGCCGATCTGGTCGCAGGAGTGCTCGACGAGCTCGGCCTGGAGCAGCCGCCGATCGTCGCCGCGTCGATGGGGGGCTACCTCGTGTTCGCCCTCGTCCGGCGCCACCTCGACAAGCTCGGCCCGCTGGTGCTCGTGGCCACCCGGCCCAAGTCCGACGACGTCGACACCTGGGAGAAGCGCACGGCCCAGCAGCAGGCCCTCGAGGGCGGCGAGGACCTCGCCACCCTGGCCAAGGGCATGGTCGACAACCTCCTGTCGCAGGGATCCCTCGAGCGGTCCGAGCTGGTCGAGTACGTGCTCGCGCTGATGCAGCACAACCTGCCCGAGGGCTGGATCGCGGCGCTCGAGGCGATGAAGAACCGCCCCGACGCCATGGGTGCGCTGCGCGGCATGC
Organism: Acidimicrobiaceae bacterium; assembly: GCA_003476595.1. Classification (GTDB taxonomy): domain Bacteria; phylum Actinomycetota; class Acidimicrobiia; order Acidimicrobiales; family Salinilacustritrichaceae; genus Salinilacustrithrix. Next base: position 3,573 of record DMTU01000353.1, read on the forward strand.
CCCGCAAGACCCTGGTGATCGCCGGTGAGCTCGATCGCATCACCCCGCTGGCCGAGTCCACGCTCATCACCCGCCTCGTCGCCGACGGCGAGCTGACCGTGATCAAGGACAGCTCGCACCTGCCGAACCTCGAGAACCCGGTCGAGTTCAATGAGGTGCTGAAGCGCTTCCTCGACTCCCTCGCCGCCGGTGAGCCCGAGGCCGAGGGCGAGGCCACTGACGCCGCAGCCGAGCCCACCGAGGCGACCGAAGCCGAGTAGCTACAGCTCGCCCCGCATCGCCCGATAGCGGCGCAGCAGGGCGGTGGTGCTGGAGTCGTGGTCGCCGTCGCTTCCGTCGGCGATCTCCGACGCGATCGTGGTGGCCAGCTGCTTGCCCAGCTCCACGCCCCACTGGTCGAAGCTGTTGATGCCCCACAGGAAGCCCTGCGCCGCGACCTTGTGCTCGTAGAGCGCGACCAGCTGGCCGAGCACCGACGGCGTCAGGCGGGGGGCCAGGATCGTGGTCGAGGGCACGTTCCCGGGGAAGGTCCGGTGGGGGACGAGCGACGGGGCCACGCCGCTGGCCGCGACCTCCTCGGCGGTGCGGCCGAAGGCGAGGGCCTCGGCCTGGGCGAGCATGTTCGCGGTGAGCAGGTCGTGGTGCTCCGAGACCAGCGACTGGTCGGTCGGCTCGGCGAAGCCGATGAGGTCGCAGGGCACCATGGACGTGCCCTGGTGGAGCAGCTGGTAGAAGGCGTGCTGGCCGTTGGTGCCCGGCTCGCCCCAGACGATGGAGCCGGTGTGGTGGTCCACCGGCTGGCCGTCGACGGTGACGCGCTTGCCGTTGGACTCCATCTCCAGCTGCTGGAGGTAGGCGGGGAAGCGGGCGAGCACGTCGCTGTAGGGCAGGACCGCCTGGGTGGAGGCGCCGAGGAAGTTGCGGTACCAGAGGTTGAGCAGCGCCATGAGCACCGAGGCGTTCTCGGCGAGCGGCGCCTCCCGGACGTGGTCGTCGATGCGGCGGAAGCCCTCGAGCAGCTCGCCGAAGGCGGTCGGGCCGATGCCGATCATCAGCGACAGGCCGATGGCGGAGTCGAGGGAGTAGCGGCCGCCGACCCAGTCCCAGAAGCCGAACATGTTCTCGGTGTCGATGCCGAACGCCGAGACCGCCTCGGCGTTGGTGGACAGCGCGACGAAGTGGCGCTCCACCTGCGTCTCGGGGCCGAGGCGCTCGTGGAGCCAGGCCTTGGCGTGGCGGGCGTTGGTCAGAGTCTCCAGGGTCGTGAACGACTTCGAGGCGACGATGAAGAGGGTCGTCTCCGGGTCGACGTGGCGCAGCGCCCAGACCAGGTCGTCGCCGTCGACGTTGGACACGAAGCGCAGGTCGAGGTCCTCGCGCACCCAGTTGCGCAGGGCGGTGGCCGCCATGGCCGGTCCGAGGTCGGAGCCGCCGATCCCGATGTTCACGACGTGGCGGATCGGCCGGCCGGTGGAGCCGGTCCACTCGCCGGAGCGGACGCGGGAGGCGAAGGCGGAGAGCCGGTCGAGCACCTCGTGGACCTGGGCCACCACGTCGACGCCGTCGACCTCGAGGCGGTCGTCGCGGCGCCGGCGCAGGGCGGTGTGCAGCGCCGGGCGGTCCTCGGTGGTGTTGACGTGCTCGCCGGTGAAGAGCGCGTGGAAGCGGCCGGCGACGTCGCGCTCCTCGGCGAGGCGGATCAGCAGCTCGAGGGTCTCGGTGGTGGCCCGGTGCTTGGCGAAGTCGACGTGCAGATCGCCGGCCTGGACCACCATGCGCTCCCCACGGTCGGGGTCGGCGGCGAAGATCTCCCGCAGGTGCAGCTCGGCCATCCGGGGCTGGTGGGAGGCGAGCGCCTGCCAGGCCGAGGTGCTGGTGAGCGGGCTGCGCGTCGGGGTGTCGGCCATGGCCCGGAGCCTACGGCTGGGGCAGGCCCGCCCCGTCCGCAGCGCGGGCGCGGTCCCGGGTGGCGCCCATCCAGGACCGGTGCATCGCGGCGTAGGTGCCGCCGAGCGCCAGCAGCTCGTCGTGGTGCCCCCGCTCGACGAGGCGGCCCTGGTCGAACACCAGCACGAGGTCGGCGAGCTCGGCGGTGGAGAGGCGGTGGGCGATGCTGACCACCGTGCGACCGTCCGCCAGGCGGGCGAGCGCGCCGGCGAGGGCCTGCTCGGTCTCGGGATCGATCGCGCTGGTGGCCTCGTCGAGGACGAGCA
>DMTU01000353.1:5885-6284 GCA_003476595.1 Acidimicrobiaceae bacterium
GTGGCCTCGTCGAGGACGAGCACGCCCGGCTCGGCCAGCTGGGCTCGCGCCAGCGCGACCAGCTGGCGCTCGCCGACCGAGAGGTTGCCGCCGCGCTCACCGACCTCGGTGTGGATGCCGTCGGGCAGCTTCCGCACCCACGCCCCGAGGCCGAGCGAGTCGAAGGCGTCGACGACGTCTTCGTCGGTGGCGGCCTGGACCTGCCCGTCGCCGCCCATGCGCACGTTGGCGGCCAGGGTGTCGTCGAAGAGGAAGCCGTCCTGGGGCACCATCCGGATGTGGCGCCGGCGGGCGGCACCGCCGACGGTGGCCAGGTCCACGCCGCCGATCCGGATCACGCCCTCGTCGGGGTCGGCGAGGCGGCACAGGAGCTTGGCCAGGGTCGACTTGCCGGAGCCG
>DMTU01000328.1:0-5022 GCA_003476595.1 Acidimicrobiaceae bacterium
TCACGCGCCGATCGACCATCCGCGGTCGATGTGCGCGCTGGGAACGGTCGTGGGTCAGCGTTGGGCGATGCCGCCGCCCACGACCAGGTCGCCGCGGTAGAGCACGACCGACTGGCCCGGGGCGAGGCGGCGCTGGGGCTCGTCGAAGGTGACGGTGGTGCCCGTGACCGTGGCGGGGTGGGGGGTGCCGTGGGCGCTGCACTGGGCCAGCACCGGGCCCTCGATCGGGTCGTGGGCCCAGACCACGTCGGCCAGCTCGACCTGGTCGGCGAGCAGGGCGGCGGCGTCGCCGATGGTGACCGTGGCGGCGGGGACGTCGACGTCCACCGCGTAGCGGGGGGTGGGGTTGCCGCCGATGTCGAGGCCACGGCGCTGGCCGATGGTGACGAGCTCGACCGCATCGACCCGGCCGACCTCGGCGCCGGCGGCGTCCACGACCCGGCCGGGCGTGTAGTCGATCCGGCTCTGGAGGAAGCCCCGGCGGCCCTCGACCGAGGTGATGAAGCACACGTCCTGGCTGTCCGGCTTCGAGGCGGTGCGGAGGCCGAGTCGGGCGGCGTGGGCGCGCACCTCGTCCTTGGTCATGTCGCCCACCGGGAACGAGACCCGGTCGAGCACGTCGCCGGCCACGACGTAGAGGACGTAGCTCTGGTCCTTGGCCGCATCGTGGGCCCGGGCCAGGTGGGGCCGGCCGAGGTCGTCGGCGGCGAGGCGCACGTGGTGGCCGGTGGCGACGGTGTCGAAGCCGAGCGCCTCGGCCCGGTGGAGCAGGCGGTCGAACTTGAGGTGCCGGTTGCACTCGATGCAGGGGTTGGGCGTGCGGCCGGCGGCGTGGTCGGCGACGTAGGGCTCGATGACGTCGCGGGTGAAGTCGTCGCCGAAGTTGAAGACGTGGTGGTCGATGCCGAGCTCGTCGGCGACCCGGCGGGCGTCGTCGACGTCGGACACCGAGCAGCAGCCCGAGTCGGACTCGCCGCCCCACAGCTTCATGGTCACGCCGACGACCTCGTGGCCCTGCTCCTGCAGGAGCGCGGCGGCGACCGAGGAGTCCACGCCGCCGGACATGGCGACCAGCACCCTCATGCCGGGGTCCCCTCCGGGGCGAAGGAGCGCAGGCGCTCGACCGCGCCGGGCACGGCCTCGAGGGCGGCGTCGACGTCGGCCTCGGTGCTGGACCAGCCGAGCGAGAGGCGCAGGCTTCCGGCCGCGACCTCTCGGGGGACGCCCATGGCGGCGAGCACGTGGCTCGGGTCCTGGGCGCCGGAGGCGCACGACGAGGCCGCCGAGGCGAACACGTCGCGGTCCTCGAGCAGGACGAGGAGCGCCTCGGCCTCGATCCCGGGGATGCACACGTGGCAGCTGCCGGCGACCTTGGCGCTGCGGTCTCGCGTGACCGGGTCGACGGCGGTCTCGACCAGGCCGTCGATGGCGTGGTGGAGGCCGTCGGCCAGGCGGTCGCGGAGCGCGCCGAGCCGGGCGACGGTCTCGGGCCGGGTGTCGGTGGCGGTGCGGGCGGCCGCGGCCGCACCCACGATGCCGGCCACGTTCTGGGTGCCCGATCGCCGGCCCCGCTCCTGGCCGCCGCCGAGGAGGCGGGGCTGCAGCGGCGTCCCGGCACGGACGGCGAGGACGCCGACGCCCTGGGGTCCGCCGAACTTGTGGGCCGAGAGCGACAGCAGGTCGACGCGCCGTCCGGACGGCGAGGTCGTGGCGGCGGGCAGGTCGAGCCAGGTCAGGGCCTGCACGGCGTCGGTGTGCACCATCGCGCCCGGCGCGTGCTCGGCGACGAGGTCGAGCACGGCGTGCAGATCGGCGATGACGCCGCTCTCGTTGTTGACCGCCATCACCGACACGAGGGCGACGGTGTCGTCCAGCAGCTCGGCGAGGTGGTCGAGGTCGACCTGCCCGTCGGCCCGGACCCGCACGATGCGGCCGTGGCGGTGCTCGACCGCCTCGAGCACGGCGTGGTGCTCGCTGGCCGGGCAGACCGCGGTGGCGTCGGGCCGGCCGACGGCGTCGAGCACGCCGAGCACCGCCAGGTTGTCGGCCTCGGTGCCGCCGGCGGTGAAGGCGATGTCTCCCGGGTCGAAGCCGGTGACCTCGGCGAAGGTGTCACGGGCGTCGTCGATGGCCCGGCGGGCGTCGCGGGCGAGGCGGTGCGCGCCGGACGGGTTGCCGGTGCGGTCGCCGAGCCACGGGAGCATCGCGTCGCGCGCCTCGGGGCGCACGGGGGTCGTGGCGGCGTGGTCGAGGTAGGCCACCGCCCCAGGCTACGGCCCGACCACGGAACTGGCAGCGGAGGCGGAACGTGGCCCGCCAGGGCCTTGTTCCGCAGCCGCTGCCAGTTCCCTACCGACCCCAGGTGTCGGCGGGCTGGTCGACGTCGACGACAGGTGGCGGGACAGGGCGCCTCGCCGGGGGCGGAACCGTCGCCGGCTCCGGCACCACGCCGCGGTCGCCGTGGCGGGCCTGGTGGGCGGCGGCGACGGCGACGAGGAACGCCTCGGGGTCGGTGCCCGGGTGCAGAGGGACGTCGATCGTGGCGGCCACGCGCTCGGCCAGGGACGCGGCCCGCTCCCGGCGGGCGGTCGGCTCCAGCTCGTGCACCCGCAGCAGGAACGCCCGCACCAGCACGTAGGCGTCGCCGCGCAGGCGGGACACGTCGAGGGCGGCGGTGTAGGCCTCCCAGCCGGGCGGGGGCGAGAACGCGACCGGGCGGGAGTCGGTGCGCACCTGGCGCTCTCGGATGACGATGGTGCCGGCGGCCAGGTCGCCGAGGCGCTGGCTCTGGCGGGTGGCGAGCGCGCTGAGGATGGCGAGGGTGCCGGCGCCGAGGAGGAAGTCCACGATGCCGAGGGCGGAGCGGATGGCGGCGTGGCGGAAGCGGACCGGCGCACCCTCGATCGTGACCACCCGCAGGCCCATCGCCATCTTCCCGGGGGTGCGGCCGTTCCACACCGTCTCGGTGAGCGCCGGGTAGACGAGCAGCGCCGAGAACACGGCCGCGATCGAGACCACCACCAGCACGGTGTCGTCGACGACGAGGCCGCCCGCCGCGGTGCCGATGAACACGAGCCACAGCAGCGCAGCCCGGATGCCGAGGTCGATCAGGAAGGCCAGCGATCGGCTGCCGAGGCCGGCGACGGCGAACTCGAGCAGCACCGCCTCGGGCGTGACGATCCCCTCCCCGGCCAGGTCCCGACCCGGCGGCACGGGCGCAGGCTGGGTCGCGGTCACGCCTCGGTACGGTACCGGCCACCTGTGGACCTCGATCGCTACATCACCGAGCACCAGCCGGCGTGGGACCGCCTGGCGCACCTCGCCCGGCGCGGTCGGCGCGGAGCCCACCGGTTGGAGCCGGCCGAGCTCGACGAGCTGGTGCAGCTGTACCAGCGGGTCTCGGGCCACCTGTCCCACGTCCGGGCCGCCTACGGCGACCCCTCGCTCACCGCGCTGCTCACCCGCCTCGTCGCGGACGCGAACGCCGCCATCTACGGGACCCGCTCCTCGGCGCGCACCGCGGTGCGGGACTTCGTGCTGGGCACGTTCCCCGGTGCCGTCTGGCGCATCCGCCGCTTCGTGCTGGCCGCCGCGGTGCTGACCCTGCTGCCGGCGTTCGCCGTCGGCGCCTGGATCGCCACGAGCGACGCCGCCCTCGACGCGTCCGCCCCCGAGGCGGTGCGCGCCGCCTACGTGGAGGAGGACTTCGAGGCGTACTACTCCTCCGAGCCGGCCAGCCAGTTCGCCGCCGACGTCACCTTCAACAACATCCAGGTGTCGATCACCGCGTTCGCGATCGGGATCCTCGCCTGCATCCCGACCGCGGGGATCCTGGCCTTCAACGGCGCCAACGTCGGCCTGGCCGGCGGCCTGTTCCACGCCGTGGGCGAGTGGGAGCGCTTCTGGGGCCTGATCCTCCCCCACGGCCTGCTCGAGATCAGCGCCGTCATCGTCGCCGGCGGCGCCGGCCTGCGGCTCGGCTGGACGCTCATCGACCCGGGTGACCGCCCCCGCCTGCAGGCGCTCACCGAGGAGGGCCGCCAGTCGGTGGTCGTGGTGCTCGGCCTCGTCGGCGCGTTCGTCGTCGCCGGCCTCATCGAGGGCTTCGTCACCGGCTCCCCCCTGCCGACGCTGGTGCGGGTGGGCATCGGCGTGCTGGTCGAGGTCGCCTTCATCGCCTACATCGTCCGCCTCGGCCGGGCCGCCACCGGACCTCCCGTGGATCGATCACCAGCGGAGGACAGCAGCGACGGGACCTCGGGCTACACGGTGGCGACGTAGACGGTGTTCATCGCCTCGCCACCGGTGTGGAAGTTCGGGAACCACACCTCGTGGGAGGCCACGGTGGCGAACACCTGCTCGGCGGCCCGCACGAAGCCGTCGTCGGGCGGGTCGTCCGACCACAGCGCGAACACCCCACCGGGGTGGATGCGCTCGGCCATGCGGGCGAGGCCGGCCGGCTCGTAGAACGCAGCGTGGCTCGGGTGGAGCACGTGGCGGGGCGTGTGGTCCACGTCGAGCAGCACGGCGTGGAACCGCTCGGGCTCGCCGGCCGAGAACGGGGTGCCGTCGGCGACGCAGGCGAAGAAGTCGGCCTCGACCAGGCGGGTGCGGGCGTCGCCGGTGAGCACGTCGGCGTCCGGGAAGATCCCCTCCTCCTGCCACTCGATGACCGCGGCGAGCTTCTCCACCACGTGCAGGGAGCGGACCCGGTCGTTCGCCAGCGCGGCCCGGGCCGTGTACCCCAGGCCGAGCCCGCCGACGACGACGTCGAGGCCGTCGGGCCCCACGTCCGGACCGACGGCGGCGAGGCCGAGGCGGGCCAGCTCCTCCTCGGCGACCGTGAAGATGCTGGACATCAGGTGCTCGTCGCCGAGCTTCACCTCGTAGACGTCGATCTGCAGCGTGGGCTCGAGGCGACGTCGGACGCTGATCTCGCCGATGGGCGTGTCGCGACGGTCGATCTCCTCGAAGAGCCTGCTCACGGCTGCCACCCTCCCACACCCACCCCCACCGTTCCGG
>DMTU01000328.1:5149-6244 GCA_003476595.1 Acidimicrobiaceae bacterium
AGGCGTCGCCGAGCTCGGAGGCCAGCCGGTCCGGCGGCACGTCGACCACGGTGGCGCCGGCGGCGCGGAGGCGAGCGGCGGCGCGGGCCCGGGCCCGGAGGGTGCGGGCGGCGGCGGCTTGGCGGTAGGCGTCCTCGGCATCGCGCACCGGGCCGTCGGCCCACGCCCGCACCTGGGGGTCCTGGATGGCCCCGACCAGCACGAGGTGGGACCGGGTCAGCACCGGCAGCGCCGGCAGCAGCGACTCCCCCACCGCCTGCTCGACCAGGTCGGTGAGCAGCACGATGAGGGACCGCTTCCGGAACCGGACCAGGGTCTCGTTGAACGCACCCCGGTAGTCGCTCTCGGCCAGCACGGGCTCGAGCTCGTAGAGGGCGTCGGTGACCCGGCCGACCTGGTCCCGGCCGTGGCCGGGCGCGACCACCCCCCGGACCGTGCGATCGAAGGTGAGCAGCCCGCAGCGATCGCCGAGCCGGGTCGCCACCGTGGTGACGAGCAGGGCCGCGTCCATCGCGAACTCGGCCCGGGGGACGCCCGCCACCCGACCCGCCATCACGCGCCCGTTGTCGAACAGGACCACCACGTTCTGGTTGCGCTCCGCCCGGAACGTCCGCACGATCGGGCGACCGGCGCGCGCCGTGGCCGCCCAGTCGATGCGGCGGGACTCGTCGTCGACGGTGTACTCCCGGAGCTGGTCGAAGTCGGTGCCGCCGCCGCGGCCGGTGGCCGAGCGCATGCCGACCTCGAGGATGCGGGCCTGGTCGATCTTCAGCTCGGCCTCCTCCCGGGACCGGAACCGGGGGTGGACCCGCAGCGAGGCCGGCACCGAGCGACGGCCCTGCCGGGCGGCCAGGCCGAGGGGGCCCTCGACCCGCCACACGAGCTCGGTCGGCGCGAACCGTCCCCGGCGGGTCGGCGCCAGCGCCGTGGAGGTCGTGAGCGCGCCGCCGGCGGGGATGGTGCCCCGGAAGCGCCTGGTGCCCGCACCGAGGCTCGGGGCCAGCTCGTCGGCCACGGCGATGTCCCGAGACAGGTACGGGCCGATGGGCTGTTCGATGGGGTAGCTGATCGATTCGAAGAGCCTGCCGATGCCCG
>DMTU01000328.1:6308-6585 GCA_003476595.1 Acidimicrobiaceae bacterium
CGGCCACGGCGATGCGGACGGGACGGCGCGCCGTGCTGCGCACCCGCCAGGTGACCTGCGACGAGGCCCCGAGCGTGATCACCGCGGGCAGGTCCCGCTCGATGGTGAGGGACGTGCCCCGCGGCGCGAGCAGCCAGTCGACGAGGGCGACGGCGAGCAGCACCCCGTTCACGAGGAGCAGCCGCTCCACCACCGACCCGGGCACCAGCGCGACGGCGACCGCGGCGAGGGCGGCGACGACGGCGAGGCGGGCGGTGGGGACGGGCACGGGCACGGG
>DMTU01000328.1:6738-12999 GCA_003476595.1 Acidimicrobiaceae bacterium
GGCACGGGCACGGGCACGGGCACAGATCGATCAGCGGGGCGCCGGGACGCTGGCGAGGATGCCGTCGAGCACCGCGTCGGCGGTGGTGCCCTCGAGCTGGAGCTCGGGGCGGACCTGGACGCGGTGGCGGAACGTGGGCTTCACGACCGTCTTGACCTCGTCCGGGGTGAGGAACGTGCGGCCGGCGAGCCACGCCCAGGCCTTGGCGGCGTGGAGGAGCATGGCCGCGCCTCGGGGCGAGACGCCGAGGCCGAGCGACGGGCTCTCCCGGGTGGCCCGGGCGAGGGCGACGACGTAGCCGAGCACCGCAGGCTCCACGTCGATGCGCTGCACCGCGGCGCGCCCGGCGGCGAGGTTCGCGGCCCCGGCGACGGCGCGCACGCCGGCCGAGGCGGGGTCGTGGGGGTCGAGGCCGGCGTGGTGGCGGGCCAGGATCTCCTGCTCCTGGGTGGCATCGGGATAGGCGACCGTGAGCTTGAACAGGAAGCGGTCGAGCTGGGCCTCGGGCAGCGGGAAGGTGCCCTCGTGCTCGATCGGGTTCTGGGTGGCGATCACCAGGAACGGGGCGGCGAGCGGGTACGTCGAGCCGTCGACGGTGACCTGGCGCTCGGCCATGGCCTCGAGCAGGGCCGACTGGGTCTTGGGTGAGGCGCGGTTGATCTCGTCGGCCAGGACGATGTTGGCGAAGATCGGCCCGGGCCGGAACTCGAACTCGTCCCGACCCCGGCGGTAGATGGTCACGCCGGAGACATCGGTGGGCAGCAGGTCCGGGGTGAACTGCACCCGACCGAAGGTGCCCTCGATGGAGGCGGCCAGGGCCTTGGCCAGGCTGGTCTTGCCGACCCCGGGCACGTCCTCGAGGAGGATGTGCCCGTCGGCGAGGAGGGCGGCGAGGATCAGGTCGATCACCGAGCGCTTGCCCATGATCACCGACTCGACCTGGTCGGCGACGCGCTCGCACGCCTCGGCCACCGAGCTCCCTCGCAACGCCTCTGTCTGGCTGCTCGCCACCCGTCCTCCTGGTCGTCTGGGTCGTCGTGGCACGGCCGATCCGGTGAACCCCGCCGCCTGCGCAGACTACGGCGCCCGGGTGCCGGTCGGATGCTCGCGACCGTCCCTACCATCGCCCGCGTGGCGACCCTCGCGATCGACATCGGCGGAACGAAGCTGGCTGCGGGCGTGGTCGACGCCGCCGGCACCCTGACCCACCGGGCCCAGCGGGCCACGGCCGCGGCCGGGGACGGCGAGGCGCTGTTCGCCGACCTGGTGGAGCTGGTCGCCGGCGTCCGGGGCGACGCTCGCGCCGCTGGCGTCGAGATCGAGGCGTGCGGCGTGGGCTGCGGTGGGCCGATGACCGCCGGTGGCGCGACCGTCTCGCCCCTGAACATCCCGGCGTGGCAGGCGTTCCCGCTGCGGGACCGCCTCGCCGAGCAGCTGGGCCTGGCGGTCGCCGTGGACAACGACGCCAAGGCCCTCGCCCTGGGCGAGGGCTGGCGGGGTGCGGCGGCGGGGGAGCAGGACTTCCTCGCCATGGTGGTGTCGACCGGCGTGGGCGGCGGGATCGTGAGCCGGGGCCGGTTGCTGGAGGGTGCGTCGGGCAACGCCGGCCACGTCGGGCACGTCTTCGTGCTCGACGGCACCGACGCATGGGAACGGCACCCGGCCGGGTTGCTCGAGTCGGAGGCCAGCGGGACGGCCATCGCTCGCCGCACGGGCGCACCCGCGGCCGACGCCGCCCCCGCGATCCGGACCCGGGCGGGCACGCTGGTGGGCCGGGCGGTCGCGTCGGTGGCCAACCTGCTCGACCTGCGCCTCGCCGTGGTCGCCGGGTCGGTCGCCCTCGGCTACGGCGAGCCCTTCTTCGCCGCCGCCCAGGCCGAGGTCGACCGCCTCTGCCACCTCGAGTTCTCCGCCGGCACCCGCGTCATCCCCGCCGGCCTCGGCGACGCAGGACCGCTCATCGGCGCCGCAGCGGTGTCGCTGCGGGCCCGGGGCGTCGACATCGGCATCGTCTGACCGCCGGTCCGCGCCGGGGTGGTCGTGGCAGACTCTCCGCCATGCAGCCCACGTGGGGGACCGAGGCCGAGCAGTACCGCGAGAAGGTCCAGGCCTTCCTCGCCGAGCACCTCCCGGCCGACTGGAAGGGCATCGGCGCGCTGCCGCCGGACGAGGTCCACGAGTGGACCATGCGGTGGCGCCAGACGCTGTTCGACAACAACCTGCTCGCGCCGCGCTGGCCCACCGAGTACGGCGGGCCCGGCCTCACCGAGACCGAGACCGTGGTGCTGGCCGAGGAGTTCGCCAGGGCCGGCGTGCCCACCGGCGGCCCGAACGACGCCTTCAGCATCCAGATGGTGGGCAACACCATCCTGCAGTGGGGCACCGAGGAGCAGAAGCGGGAGTTCATCCCGAAGATCCTCAGCGGCGAGCACACCTGGTGCCAGGGGTACTCCGAGCCCAACGCCGGCTCCGACCTGGGCAACCTGGGCTGCCGGGCCACCCTCGACGGCGAGGAGTGGGTGATCAACGGCCAGAAGATCTGGACCTCGGCCGGCCACCTCGCCGACTGGATCTTCGTGCTGGCCCGCACCGACGTCGACGCGCCGAAGCACCGGGGCATCTCGTTCCTGCTCGTGCCGATGGACCAGCCCGGCGTCGAGGTCCGCCCGATCGAGATGATCAACGGCGACTCCGAGTTCAACGAGGTGTTCTTCTCCGACGCCCGCTGCGCCAAGGAGAACGTGATCGGCGGCGTGAACAACGGCTGGGCGGTGGCCATGACCCTGCTCGGCTACGAGCGCGGCGACGCGGCAGCCACGTTCCCGGTGTCGTTCCGCATCGAGCTGGACCGCCTCACCGCGCTGGCCCGCGACCGGGGTCTGGACCGCGACCCGATCATCCGCCAGCGGCTGGCCCGGGCCCACAGCACCGTCGAGATCATGAAGTGGTCCGGGTGGCGCACGCTCACCGCGTACCTCTCCGGCGCGCACCCCGGCCCGGAGGCGGGCCTGTTCAAGCTGCAGTGGTCCGAGCACCACCGCCGGGTCACCGAGCTCGCCGTCGACATCCTCGGCGCCGACGCCCTGGTGCCGTCCGGGCGCGCCCCGGCCTCGAGCTTCCAGACCGACGACCCCGGCGCCCCCAACGACTCGGCGTCGTGGGTCGGCACGTTCCTCACCGCCCGGGCCGGCACCATCTACGCCGGGTCCAGCGAGATCCAGCGCAACATCGTCGGCGAGATGGTCCTCGGCCTCCCCAAGGAGCCCCGACCCGAGGGGGCAGGAGCCTCGTGGAAGGCCCAGCAGCAGCGGAGCTGACCGCGCCGGGCCGCCGCCGGACGGGCGCCGGAGCCGTCGCGGTCGCCATCGTCCGCCGGCCGCGCCTGTGGCCGGCTGCCGCCCGCCAGGCGCGGGTGCTCGTGCCCCCGGGGTGGTGGCGACGCCGCCCGTTCCTGCCCGTCCCGGACCGGGCCTGGCTCCGGTTCCGGATGACCACCGCCTACGGCGACGCCGGCGCCGCCATCGACGTCGAGGACCTGCTCACCTGGCTGGCCTGGACGCAGACCACCCGCCCGGCGCCACCGCTCGGGAGCGGAGGGGCCGAGCTGCGATGAGCGGCCGGGCACTGGTGCTGAACGCCTCCTACGAGCCGCTGTCGGTGGTCTCGTCCCGGCGGGCCACCGTGCTCATGCTCGCCGAGAAGGCCGACCTCGTGTCCCCGTCCGGACTCCAGCTCCGCTCCGAGCACCTCGCCGTCGAGGTGCCCTCCGTCGTGCGCCTGCGCCACTTCGTGAAGGTCCCCTTCGCCCGTCGGGCCGCGCTCAACCGACGCGCCGTGTTCGCCCGCGACGGTGGTCGCTGCCAGTACTGCGGCGACTCCGCCGACTCCATCGACCACGTCGTGCCCCGCGCCAAGGGCGGCCCCCACACGTGGGAGAACGTCGTGGCCGCCTGCCGGCCCTGCAACGTGCGCAAGCGGGACCGCCTCCTGCAGGACACCTCGATGTCGCTGCGCTCCACGCCCCGAGCCCCCGCCGGCCACGCGTGGATCCTGGTGTCGGTCGGTGCGGTGCCCGACGACTGGCACCCGTACCTCGTGCTCGAGCCGGCACTGTCCGCGTGAGCGGTTGGGCCGTCGAGCACCACCGGGGGTCCGCCGCCGAGCTGCACGCCCTCGAGGTGCCGGCCGACGCGACGCCGAGCGTGTGGGTGCTGGAGGCCACCGGGCCCGCCGTGGTCCTGGGCTCCACCCAGCGCGACGACGTGGTCGACGCGGACGCCGCCCGCGCCGCCGGCGTCGAGGTGGCCCGCCGGCGCAGCGGCGGGGGAGCGGTGTGGGTCGGGCCGGGCGACCCCCACTGGGTGGACGTGATCGTCCCGCGCGGGCACGAGCTGTGGACCGACGACGTCGGCCGGGCCTTCCTCCCCGTCGGGCGGGCGTGGCAGGACGCGCTCGCGTCGCTGGGGATCGAGGGCACCCACCTCCACGAGGACCGACTCGCCTGCGGCCCCCTCGGCGGCACCGTCTGCTTCGCCGGACGGGGACCGGGCGAGGTGCTGCTCGGCGAGGCCAAGGTCGTCGGCATCAGCCAGCGCCGCACCCGGGCCGGCGCCCGCTTCCAGTGCGCGGTCCCCGTCCGCTGGGACCCGGCCCCCCTGGCCGCCCTGCTCCGGGACCGCCCGGACCCCGAGGCGCTCGCCGGGGTCGGCGCCGGCATCGGTGAGTCGATCAGCGTCGACCAGCTGGTCGACGCCCTCGTGACCGCCCTGGGCTGAGCGCGCAACCCGGAAAGAAACTGGCAGTGAGGTCGTCGCACACGGGCTTCCGTGCGACGAGATCACTGCCAGTTTCCAACAGTCGCGACACAGCGGGTGGTGGATCGTGGCGCCAGGTGGTGCCGATTCCCTTGCCAGTAACAATCTGCCCTGAGACGTTGACGTTCTTCCCTGTATAGACGTACTGTGCCCTGCATGGCGGAGACCGGAGCGACGACAACGGAGCGCAGTGGGGCGACAGCCCTGATGAGCCCTGATGCGTCCACGTCCGCTGCTCCGGTCCACGCCGCCTCCCAGTTCCGGGGCCGGGGCGAGTACGCGATCGACGACAAGGGCCGGCTGACCCTGCCGGTCCAGATGCGCAAGGCCCTGCTCGGCGGTGGTTCCCTCGTGGTCCTCGACGGGCGCGCCGTCATCTGGGACGAGCCCACCTACCGCCGCGCCGTCGATCGGCTGAACGAGCGGGTCTCCGATGGAGAGCTCACCAGCACGCAGGTCCGCGGCTTCCTCTCGAGCACCCACCTCGTCTCGCCCGACGCCCAGGGTCGCATCGTCATCCCCCACGCCGTGCGCATCGAGGCCGGCCTGGAGCGCGACGTGCTCGTCCTCGGCGCCGGCCCCCGCATCGAGATCGTCCCCGTCGGCGACGCCTCCCTCGACGCCGGCCTGACCGTGGACGACGCGGTCGTGACGGAGCTCGACCTTGCCCACTTCTGACATCCCACCCACCACAGACCACCGACCGTGAACGAAGGGAGCGCGTCCACCGAGCAGACGAGCACCACCACAACAGGAGTCCACGCGCCGCTCACTCGCAGCCTCTCGGGCGTCGAGATGGAAGGCCCCTACTCTCCGCCCGCTCTTTCATCGTGCCCGACCGGGGCATACATCCCGGCGGGCCTTCGGCGACCGAGGGGCTGCCGGTGAGCGACGCAGACGACTCCACCCGGACCTTCCGCCACGTCCCCGTCCTGCGGGACGAGGTCGTCGCCGCCTTCGCCCCGGTCCCGCCGGGCTGGGTGGTCGACGGCACGCTCGGCGGAGCCGGCCACGCCACGGCGATCCTCGACGCCCACCCCCACCTCTCGGTGCTGGGACTGGACCGGGATCCGCTCGCCGTGCAGGTGGCCACCGAGCGGCTCGCCCGCTTCGGGGACCGGGCCCACGTGGTGCACACCCGCTTCGACCGGATCGCCGATGCCATGAGCCTGCTGCGCCGCACCCGAACCACCGCCGACACCCCCGAGTCCGAGATCCCCACCGGGCTCTCCGGCATCCTCCTCGACCTCGGCGTCTCCTCGCCCCAGCTCGACCGCGGCGATCGCGGCTTCAGCTACCGCAACAGCGGCCCGCTCGACATGCGCATGGACCCCACGACCGGCCGCTCCGCCTCCGACGTGGTGAACGAGGCCGACCACGGGGAGCTGGTCCGCATCCTGCGCCGCTTCGGCGACGAGCGCCATGCCGACCGGGTGGCCCGCGCCAT
>DMTU01000328.1:13048-13503 GCA_003476595.1 Acidimicrobiaceae bacterium
CCGACCGGGTGGCCCGCGCCATCATCGAGGCCCGCCCGATCACGACCACCGCGCAGCTGGCCGACGTCGTGCGCGACGCCATCCCCGCCGCCGCCCGCCGCACCGGCGGCCACCCGGCGACCCGCACCTTCCAGGCCCTGCGCATCGAGGTCAACGACGAGCTGGCCCAGCTCGAGGCCGTGCTCGGCGACGCCCTGGACCTGCTCGTCCCCGGCGGCCGCATGGCGGTCATCACGTACCACTCCGGCGAGGACCGCATCGTGGCCCGCCGCTTCCGCGACGCCGCCGCCGACGACTGCGTCTGCCCCCCGGGCAGCGGCCCCTGCCGCTGCGGCGGCGCCCCGAGCGTGAAGCTGGTGCCCCGCAAGGCGATCACCGCCACCGAGGACGAGATCGCCGTCAACCCCCGTGCCCGCAGCGCCCGCCTCCGGGTGGCCGAGCAGCTCGGTGAGGCC
>DMTU01000328.1:13688-20239 GCA_003476595.1 Acidimicrobiaceae bacterium
CACCCACGGCCGCCCCACCCACGGCCGCCCCACCCACGACGGTGCGGTCGCCCCGGCCCGCCGACCGGAGCACCGCCGCGGCCAGCACCTGCGCCCGGTGGAGCGCCCGCGCCCGAAGCGCTCACCGGCGGTCCCGGCCCTCGTCGGCGTCGGCATGGTCATCGCCGCCCTGCTCGGCCTCGCCGGCATGCACGCCCTGCTCATCGGTGGCCAGGTCCGCCTCGACGCCATGCGCAGCGACGTCGCCGCCGAGAACGAGGCCATCCGCCGACTCGAGCTGCGGGTGGCCGAGCTCGAGTCCCCCGACCGCGTCCTCGACGCAGCTCGGGACCGCCTCGGGATGGTGCTGCCGACCGAGGTCGGCTACCTCCTCCCCGTCGGCCTCGACGGGGCCCCGGCCGAGCCCGTCCGCGTCGAGCCCGCCACCGCCCACGCGGCCGAGACCGAGGCCGACGACGTGGCTGCTGCCGAGGCCGACGCCGCCGACGATCCGACCGAGCTCGCCGCCGACCAGCTGTCCGAGGGAGGACGGGAGGAGTGAGCTGGGGTCCGATCGACCCCGACTGGGGCGAGGGTTGGGAGGACTTCGACACCGATCCCTTCGCCGAGGAGCCGCGGCACCCCGGCCGGGGTGGGGCGCGAGCGCCGCGCACCGCCACCGTCCACCGCCTGCCGCGCCCGCGGCCGGGCCGACGCGGCGTCCCGCTCGACCGCTCCCTCACCGCCCCGCGCCCGAGCGCACCGCCGACGGGCCGCCCGGTGGCCCGCCGGAGCCCCGCGCCGGCCCACCGCCTCCCGGACCCGGCCTGGCCGGCCCCGACCGCGGCGCACACGGTGCACGACATCGACACCAGCCACGCCCGGGCCGCCCGCGGTGGCGGTGGTGGTGGCCGACCGCCGCGCCGGCCGGCCTCGCGCCCCGCGGCCCGTCCCGAGCGGCGGAGCATGGCCCTCAAGGCCCTCCTCGCCGTGCTCCTGCTCGCCGTGGTCGGCAAGCTCGTGCACGTCCAGGTCCTCGAGCCGGACCGCTTCGTCGAGGTCGGCCAGTCCCAGCGGCTGCGCACGGTGCAGCTGGACGCGGACCGTGGTCGCATCCTGGACCGGGAGGGCCACGACCTCGCCCTGTCGGTGCTGCGGCCCACCGTCTTCGCCGATCCGAGCCAGATCGAGGACCCCCTCGCCACCGCCCGCCGGCTCGCCCCCGTCCTCGGGATGGAGCGGGCCGAGCTCGCCGACATCCTCGACGACGACGGCCGCTTCGCCTACCTGTCCCGCCGCATCGACGACGACGTGGCCGCCCGGGTGGTCGAGCTCGACCTGGCCGGCATCCACCTGCTGGAGGAACCGGCCCGGTTCACGCCGTCGGAGGAGCTGGCCCGCGCCATCATCGGCCGGGTGGCGCCCGACCAGACCGGCGCGACCGGGATGGAGCTGCTCTACGACGAGGTCCTCACCGGCACGCCGGGCGAGGTGACCTACGAGCGGGCCCGCGACGGCGGCACCATCGCGGCGGCCGGCCAGTCCCGCATCGCCCCGCGCGCCGGCAGCGACGTCGTCCTCACGCTGGACCGCAGCCTGCAGTACGAGACCGAGCGCGTCCTGGCCGAGCAGGTGGACGCCCTCGGCGCCAAGGGCGGCACCGTGATCATCAGCCAGCCCGAGAGCGGCGAGATCCTGGCGCTGGCCAACATCACGCGCAACACCGACGACGAGATCATCACCGCCGGCGCCAACCGGGCCGTGATCGACGTGTTCGAGCCCGGATCGGTGAACAAGGTCATCACCATCGCCGCCGCCCTGGAGGAGGGCCTGGTCACGCCCGACACCGAGCTGGTCGTGCCCGACAGCCTCCAGGTGTCCGACCACCGCTTCTCCGACGACCACGAGCACCCGACGGTGCCGATGACGGTGACCGAGATCCTGGCCCAGTCCTCCAACGTCGGCACGATCATGCTCGCCCAGGACCTCGGCAAGGAGCGCATCGACCAGTACCTGCGGTCCTTCGGCTTCGGCTCGAAGTCCGCGCTCGGCTTCCCGAACGAGTCGCCGGGCATCCTCCTGCCGCCGGAGAACTGGTCCGGCACCTCGATCGGCTCCATCCCGATCGGCCAGGGCATCGCCGTGACCGCCATGCAGATGCTGGACGCCTACAACATCATCGCCAACGACGGCCTCCACATCCCGGCCCGCCTCGTGGCGGCCACGGTCGACGCCGACGGGCGGCGCAACCCCGTCGACGTGGGCGAACCCCGTCGGGTCGTGTCGGCCGAGACCGCGCAGCAGGTGCGGGACATGCTCGTCCAGGTCGTCGACGCCGGCACCGGCGAGAACGCCCAGGTGGCCGGCTACTCGGTGGGGGGCAAGACCGGTACCGCCCGCAAGCCCCAGGACACCGGGACCTACCGCGACGCGGCCGGGAACTACCACTACGTCGCCGCCTTCACCGGCATGGTTCCCGCCGAGGACCCCGCGTTGTCCATCATCGTGGCCATCGACGAGCCCACTGCCACCATCTACGGCGGCTCCGCCGCCGCTCCCGTCTTCGCCGACCTGGCGAAGTTCGCGCTGAACCGCTTCCGGATCCCCCCGGCAGGTTCGTGATGCTGCTGTCGCGCGCGGCCGCAGGCCTCGCCGACGCCGGCATCGACCACGAGGTGCGCGGCGACGTCGAGATCTCCGGCGTCGTCCACCGCACCGACACGGTCCTCGCCGGTGTCCTGTTCTGCTGCGTGCCGGGCAGCCGCGTCGACGGCCACGACCTGGCCGCCGACGTGGTCGACGCCGGCGCGGCCGCCCTCCTCGTCGAGCGCCCCCTCGCCGTCGACGTGCCCCAGGTGGTGGTGCCGTCGGTGCGCGCCGCGATGGGGCCGGTCGCCGCCCGCTACTGGGGGGACCCGAGCCGGGACCTCGACGTCATCGGCATCACCGGCACGAACGGCAAGACCACGACGGTGGCCATCCTGCGCGCTGTGCTCGAGGCCGCCGGCCGCCGGTGCGAGGTCGTGGGCACGCTCACGTCCCGGCCCGGCTGGCCGCCGACGACCCCGGACGCCCCCGAGCTCCAGGCCCAGCTGGCCACCTGGCGCGACGAAGGGGTCGAGGCGGTGGCGATGGAGGTCTCCTCCCACGCGCTGGTCATGGGCCGCGTCGACGGGACCTGGTTCCGCGCCACCGGGTTCACGACCCTCGGCCACGACCACCTCGACCTCCACGGCGACATCGAGTCCTACTTCGAGGCCAAGGCGTCGCTGTTCCGCCCCGACCGCACGAGCCGGGCGGCGATCCGGGCCGACGACGAGTGGGGTGCCCGGCTGATCGAACGGGTCGAGGGCACCGACGTGGTCGTCCACCCCTACCGCCTGGCCGACGCCGAGGGCCTCGCCCCGGCCGGCACCGGCTCCCGCTTCACCCTGCGCGGCGTCCCGGTCGAGCTGCCACTGGCCGGACGCCACAACGTGGCCAACGCCCTGTGCGCCGCCGCCATCGCCGACTGGCTCGACATCGACCCGGACACGGTCGCGCGCGGCCTGGCCGCCGTCCCCACCGTCGCCGGCCGGTTCGAGCGCGTCGACGAGGGGCAGTCCTTCACCCTGGCCGTGGACTACGCCCACACGCCCGACGCCCTCCAGACCGTGCTCGACGCGGCCCGGGAGCGAGCCGAGGCGAGCGGCGGCCGGGTGCTGGTGGTCTTCGGCTGCGGTGGCGACAAGGACCGGGCCAAGCGGCCGGAGATGGGCCGCATCGCCGCAGCATCTGCTGACGTGGTGGTCGTGACCAACGACAACCCCCGCTCGGAGGACCCCGCAGCCATCGCCGCCGAGATCGTCGCCGGCATCCCGGACGGCCCGGCGCGGGCCGAGGTCCGCACCATCCTGGACCGTGCGGAGGCCATCCACCACGCAGCGCGCGAGGCGGGGGACCATGACGTGGTGGTGATCGCCGGCAAGGGCCACGAGACGACCCAGACCTTCGCCGACCGGGTCGTGGAGTTCGACGACCGGGTCGTCGCGGCCGCGGCGCTGCGCGAGGTGCTGGGCCGGTGATCCCCCTCCTGATCGCCGCAGGCGTGTCGCTGATGGTGTCCCTCGTCGGCACCCGCTACCTCATCGACTGGCTCACCGCCCACCAGATCGGCCAGCCCATCCACGAAGACGTCGAGGGCCACGTCACCAAGGCGGGCACGCCGACGATGGGCGGCGTCGCCTTCGTCATCGCCGCCCTCGCCGGCTACCTCGCCGCGCACGTCCGCTCCGGGCTGGTCTTCACCCGCACCGGCCTCATCGTGATGGCCACCATCCTCGGGGCCGGCATCGTCGGTGCCCTCGACGACTGGATCAAGGTGTCGCGGGAGCGGAACCTCGGGCTGTCGAGCCGGGCCAAGATGCTCGGCCTGCTCGTGGTCGCCGTCGGCTTCGTCGTCGCGATGCTGACGCTCACCGACGTCCACACCACCATCTCCTTCACCCGCTTCGACTCGCCCGGCTTCGACATCCCCGACTGGACCTGGGCGATCTGGGCGATGCTCCTGCTCGCCGGAACCACCAACGCGGTCAACCTCACCGACGGCCTCGACGGCCTCGCCGCCGGGTCGTCGATCTTCGCCTTCATCACCTTCATCGTCGTCGGCTTCTGGGCGTTCCGGCACCCGGACGTGTACCAGGTGGAGCACGCCCTGGACCTCGCCGTCGTGGCGGCCGCCATGCTCGGAGGCGTCACCGGGTTCCTCTGGTGGAACGCCAACCCGGCCCGCATCTTCATGGGCGACACCGGTGCCCTCGCCATCGGTGCCGCCCTCGCGTGCCTGGCGCTGACGACCAACACCCAGCTGCTGCTCCCGGTGATCGGGTTCCTGTTCGTCCTCGAGACCGTGTCGGTGATGCTGCAGGTCACCCGCTTCCGGCTCACCGGCAAGCGGTTCTTCCGGATGGCGCCGATCCACCACCACTTCGAGCTGGGCGGCTGGCCGGAGACCACGGTCATCATCCGCTTCTGGATCATGGCCGGCCTCGCCACCGCGCTCGCGCTCGGCATGTTCTACGCCGACTACATCGGCACCGGCGGCCTCGACTGATGGCCCCGCCCCGACGCCTCGACGGCGTGCCCGACCGCGTGCTGCTGGTGGGCTTCGGCCTGACCAACCAGGCCGTGGCCGCAGCGCTGCTCGCCCGCGGCCACCACGTCACGGTCACCGACGACGCGCCGTCGGACGCGACGAAGGCCACCGCCGACCGCGTCGGTGTCTCCCTGGTCGTCGCCCCCGACGACACGGCGCTCGACGCCATGGTCGCCGACGCCGACCTGGTCGTCCCCTCGCCCGGGCTGCCCGACCAGCACCCGGTGTTCGCCAGCGCGGCCGCGCACGGCACCACGTCGGTCACCGAGCTCGACCTCGCCGCGGTCTGGGACGAGCGCCCGATCGTGGCCATCACCGGCACCAACGGCAAGACGACGGTCACCACGATGGTCACCGCGATGCTCGACGCCGCCGGCATCGCGTGCGTCGACGCCGGCAACAACGACCTGCCCCTCGTCGCCGCCATCGACGACCCGGGCCCCGAGTGGTTCGTGGTCGAAGCGTCCTCGTTCCGCCTCGGCCGCACCCACGGCTGGGCCCCCCGGGTCGCGACCTGGCTCAACCTCGCCCCCGACCACCTCGACGTGCACGCCACCCACGCCGACTACGAAGCCGCCAAGGCCCGCATCTGGGCCTCGCAGGCGAGCACCGACGTCGCCGTGGGCAACCTCGACGATCCCGTCGTGGCCCGCCACCTCGCCGCCGCGCCGGCCCGCCACGTGTCCTGGTCCACCTCGGACCCCGCCGCCGACTACCGCCTCGCGGGGGGCCATCTGGTGGGGCCGGGTGGGACCATCGTCGCGGCCGCCGACCTGCCCCGCGCCCTGGACCACGACATCTCCAACGCCCTCGCCGCCGCCGCCACCGCCGAGGCGGCCGGCTGCCCGACCGACGCCATCCGCCAGGTGCTGGTCGGCTTCGGTCCGCTGCCGCACCGGGTGGCGCCAGTCGCCACCGTCGACGGCACCACCTACTACGACGACTCCAAGGCCACCGTGCCCCACGCCACCCTCGCCGCGGTCCGGGGCTTCGACTCCGTCGTCCTCATCGCCGGCGGGCGCAACAAGGGCCTCGACCTCGGCACCCTCGCCGAGGGCGTCGACCACGTCCGGGCCGTGGTGGCCATCGGCGAAGCCGCCCCCGAGATCGCCGCGGCGTTCGACGAGCTCCGCCCGGTCGAGGTGGCCGGCTCGATGCCCGAGGCGGTCGCCGCCGCCGCCCGCCTGGCCCAGCCCGGCGACGCCGTCCTGCTCTCACCGGCCTGCGCGTCGTTCGACTGGTACGCCAGCTACGCCGCCCGCGGCGACGACTTCGCCGCCGCCGTCCACGCCCTCGAGGAGACCCCATGACCGCGATCGGCCTGCGCCGCACCCGCCACCCGCGCCTGCGACTCGTGCCTCCGTCGCGGAGCACCGAGGCGGGCGCCACCGAGGTGCCGTCCTCCGGCGCCACGCCGTCGCACCGCCTCGGGCTGTCG
>DMTU01000328.1:20367-20896 GCA_003476595.1 Acidimicrobiaceae bacterium
CGCACCGCCTCGGGCTGTCGCTCGTCGTGGTGGTCGCGCTGCTGAGCCTGCTCGGGTCGGTGATGATCCTGTCTGCGTCCTCGGTGTGGGCCGTGGAGGAGGTCGGATCCCCCTTCGCCGTCTTCATCCGCCAGAGCATGTGGCTCGTCATCGCCTCCGTCGCCCTCTTCGTCGGCGCCCGGATCGACTACCACCGCTGGGCCCGGCTGGTGCCGCTGCTCGTGCTCGGCTCCCTCGGCCTGCTGGTCGCCGTCCTCGTCCCCGGCATCGGGATGAGCGTGAACGGCGCCCAGCGCTGGATCGGGCTCGGCTTCCTGCAGCTCCAGCCCGCCGAGCCGGCCAAGTTCGCCCTCATCGTCTTCTGCGCCGCCCTCGTCGCCCGCAACGCCCACCGGGTCCACCAGCTCGGCGTGGTCCTCCGGCCCGCCCTCGTGGTGCTCGGCATGTTCGCCGTGCTGCTCATGAAGCAGCCGAACCTCGGCACCACGATGATCCTGTGCGCGATCGTCGGCGGGATGCTGCTCTGGGC
>DMTU01000328.1:21095-21343 GCA_003476595.1 Acidimicrobiaceae bacterium
CTCGGCGCCACCGCGGTGGTGCTCGGCACCACGTTCGCGCTGTCGGCGGACTACCGACGGGCCCGCGTCACCGGCTTCCTCGATCCGTGGGAGAACGCCGGGGACTCCGGCTACCAGACGATCCAGTCCCTCATCGGCGTCGCCTCGGGCGGCGTCTCGGGCACCGGCCTCGGCGCCAGCCGGGCGAAGTGGGGGTTCCTCCCCGAGGCCCACACCGACTTCGTGTTCGCCATCATCGGCGAGGAGCT
>DMTU01000328.1:21505-21962 GCA_003476595.1 Acidimicrobiaceae bacterium
GCCATCATCGGCGAGGAGCTCGGGCTCATCGGCTCCCTGTTCGTCGTCGCCCTCTTCGCCAGCCTCATCGGCCTCGGCCTGCGCATCGCCCACCGGGCGTCGGATCCCTTCGGGGCCATGCTGGCCGTCGGCGTCACCACCTGGTTCGCGGTCCAGGGCTTCGTCAACGTGGGCGCCGTGCTCAGCCTGCTGCCCATCACCGGCGTGCCCCTGCCGTTCGTCTCCTTCGGGGGCTCGTCGCTGGTGGCCACCATGCTCGCCGCCGGCGTGCTCGTGAACGTGGCGTTCCAGGGCGAGGAGCCGGACAACCCGGTGCGGGCCCGCATCGCCGCCCGCCGGGCGCGAAACCAGGCATGATCTGCGCCGATCGTCTGCGTCCAGCGGCTGCTCGACTCTGGCGGCTTCGCCGCCGCAACCCAACCGTGACATGGGTCGCCTCGCCTGGCGGCTCGGCTCC
>DMTU01000328.1:22024-22329 GCA_003476595.1 Acidimicrobiaceae bacterium
TGAAGATCCTCGTCACCGGCGGTGGCACCGCCGGCCACGTCCTGCCCGCCCTCGCCATCGCCACCGCCCTGCGCGAGCGCGGCCACGACGTGCACCTCGTCGGCTCCGAGCGCGGCATCGAGGCCCGCCTGGTGCCCGACGCCGGCTTCGACCAGACCCTGCTGCCCGGTCGCGGCATCGCCCGCAGCGTGTCGCCCGCCGCACTGCGGGCCAACGTCGGCGCCGTGATCGGGCTGGTCCGGGCCGTGCTCGCGGCCGTCAGCCTCGTCCGCCGCCACCGCCCCGCCGCCGTCGTCGCCGTCGGC
>DMTU01000326.1:0-1241 GCA_003476595.1 Acidimicrobiaceae bacterium
CGCCCGCCTCATGGCCGACGCGCGCCCCAACGCCGACATGCACGGCGACGACGCCGAGGGGCCGGGGCGGCCCGGCCGCACGATCTGAACCGACCGCCGAGGTCCGGGCCGGTCCCGTCCCACCGCCGCGGGCAGCGGTGGGCGGTCACGGCCGTCTTCTTCGTCAACGGCGTCACCTTCGCGTCCTGGCTGCCCCGCATCCCCGAGGTGCGGGACCGCCTCGACATCGGCCTCGGCGCGCTCGGCGCCGTCCTGCTCGGCACGGGCCTCGGCGGGCTGCTGGCGAGCGCCGCGGGCGGCGCGCTGGTCGATCGGCTGGGCAGCCGGCGCAGCTGCGTCGCCGCCGGCGTCCTGCTGTCGCTGGGGTTGCCGCTGATCGCCGTCGCCTCCACCCCGGTCGCGCTCGCCGGGATCCTCGTCGCCCTCGGCGCGGTGGACGTGCTGACCGACATCGGCATGAACGTCCAGGCCGCGCAGGTCCAGCGGGAGGCCTCCGCGTCGGTGATGCAGCGGTTCCACGGCGCCTGGAGCGTCGGTGCGCTCACCGGCGCGGCGGTGGCGTCGGCGGCGGCAGCGGCCGAGGTGTCCCTCGGCTGGCAGCTCGTCGCCACCTCCGCGGTGCTGATCTCGACGATCGCCTACGCATCCCGTCACCTGTCGGTCCGGGACGACCCACCGGCACCCCAGATCGACGGCACCCGGCGAGCACCGGTCCTCGCACTGCTCGCCGCCGTCGCGCTCGCCATGGCCATCGTCGAGGGGGCGCCGGGGGAGTGGGCGGCCGTGTTCGGCGCCGACGTCCACGACGCCGGGCCCGGCGTGGCCGGCCTCGGGTACCTGGCCATGTCGGCGGGCATGGTCACGGGGCGCTTCACTGGCGATGCCGCCACCGACCGTCTCGGACCCGAGCGCGTCCTGCGGGTCGCGCTCGGCCTCGTCGGCATCGGTCTCGCCGTGGTGGTCCTGTCGCCGGGCATCGCCGTGGCCGTCGCCGGGTTCGCGACGATCGGGCTGGGGGTGTCCGTGCTGTTCCCGGCCCTCTACCTCTCCGCCGCGGATCGCGAGGGCATCCCCGCCGGCCTCGGGCTCGGGGTGATGTCCACCGGAGCCCGCTTCGGGTTCCTCGTGTCTCCGCCCCTGGTCGGGGCCATCGCCGGTGCGACCTCGCTGCGGCTGGCGCTGGGCCTCGTGGTCGGCACGGCAGCGATCGCGGCGCTGACCCTCGAGGCCGCCCTCAGCCG
>DMTU01000326.1:1388-5142 GCA_003476595.1 Acidimicrobiaceae bacterium
GCCAAGGAGCCCACCGGCCCGCCGGACCGTCGGCCCGTCAGTCAGCGGTCCCGGGGTCCGGAGGTGGGGACCGCCACCACGAGCAGGCCACCCTCGGCCCGGGCGACCCCGAGCACGTCGTCGTCGGCACGCGGGCCGAGGACCGACACCGACGGGGCGCCGCCCTCGTCGAAGATCGCCTCGGAGGGGACCTCCCAGGCCGCGTCGCCGTCGGGGTCGAGGGCCTCGAGGAACGCCCCGCCGAAGCTGGCCAGCACCACGGTGCCGTCGTCCAGGCCGATGACCTGGCCGTCGTTGTTGGTGAAGCTGGTCGGCCGGGCCGTCCAGCGGACCGAGCCGTCACCCAGGTCGAAGGCGCTGATCTCCTGGCTGCCGGTGAAGCCGACCACGGTGTCACCGGTCACCGTGAACCAGCGGGGGGCCCGCTGGCCTTCGTCGAGCTCCACGTCCCACACCACGTCCCCGTCGGGGTCGAGCGCCACGATCCGCTCGCGCTCGCCGGAGAGGCCGACCACCAGACCGCCGTCGGGGGTGCCCACGGCGCCTCGCCGTCCGGGCACCTGCCCGTCGAGCTCGGCCACCTCGGTCACCGATCCGTCGGTCGGGTCGAGACGGGCGATCCGGGTGGTCTCGCCCTCGCGCCAGCCCACCCAGGCCCCATCGTCCACGGGCACGAGGTCGAAGGAGTTGCCCGACTCGAGCTCGGTCTCCCAGCGGTGGGACAGGTCGGCCCGGTCGTAGCCGAGGAGCCGCCCCCCGGCGACCAGGACCACCTGGTCGCCCAGCGCGAGCAGCTCGGTCCCGTTGCTGAGGCTGGGTTCGCCGGCGGCGCGGTCCGGATCGTGCCGGCGGTCGTCGAGCACGGTTCCGCTGGTGGCGTCGACCGCCACCAGCGCCGGGTTGCCATCGGGCCCGGCGAGCGGTCCGTTCGTCTCGGCCACGGCCACCACGACGTCGCCGTCGACCCCGACCCGGACGGGTGCCGCGATGCCCTCGACCCGCCACAGCTCCTCCCCGTCCTCGACGGAGAGGCCGATGAGCAGCGAGCGAGACCGCTCGACGCTGCGTGCCTGGACGACGACCACGTCGCCGACCAGCGTGCTGGTGGTGGGGTCTCCGGTGTCGGGCACCAGGCTGCTCCACGACACGAGGATGTCGGCCAGCTCCGCCGGCTCGTCGTCCTCGGGTTCGGCGGTGCCGCCACCGGCCTGGGGCTCGAGCTCGAGGCCAGCCGCCTCCTGCTGGCGGGACGCGAGGTCGGCCGCCCCCTGGTCGTCGAGGACGAGCACGTCGAAGGTGCAGCGCTCCAGGCGGGGGCTCCCGCTGACGCCGGCCGCCCGGCACGCCGCCTCGGCGGCCCTCCGCTCCTCGTCGGAGAAGTCCTCGACCCGGATCTGCCGCGCCGGGAAGGTCGGGTCCCAGTAGTCGTCGGGGCCGAGGCCGTCGGCGTAGTCGAACAGGGTCGTGTCGTCCGTGACGCGCCACGCCTCGGCCAGGCCGGGGTGCAGCTCCTCCCACGTCTCCTCGATGAGGAGGCTCCCGTCGGCGAGCACGAGGTCGTTGGTGCTGTCGCCGTCGGCATCGCCCAGCAGGCCCTCGAGGGAGCCGCGGTCGTCCTCGGGCGGGTCCACGAGGACGCCCATCATCCTCGGGTGCAGGTTCAGGTGGACGGCGCCCGCGCCCTCGGGTCCCTGGATCACGATCTGGTCGTCGAGGCGGTGGACGTAGGTGTGCCCGGTCGTGCGGAAGGCCGAACCGACCTCCAGCTCGACGATCTCGCCGTCGATGCGCAGCACCTCGCCGTCGCCCACGACGGTGATGCGGTCCTCGGTGATCCGCACGGCCACGGCGGTGATGCCCGACACGAACTCGCCGATGGGCTCCTGGCGCCACTGCACCTCGAAGCGGCCGTCGTCGCTGCGGCTGGCCACCAGCTCCGCTGCCGTCTGGAGCGAGTAGTGCCGCTCGTCGAAGGTGCTCTGGTGCGGTTCGCCGCTGCCTTCGCCGCAGCCCGTGCAGGGGGGCGGTGGATCGCAATCGATGTCCAGCTGCCCGGGCGCGGCCAGGCCCCCGGCGGAGTACGTCGGGCCACCCGGCCCGCCGGGGCTCTCGCAGGGAAGCGGGGGCTGGCAGGCGTTGAGCGTGAGCAGGCCACCGACGCCGAGGACGAGGGACAGGAGGAAGCGCTTCACGACGTCACCTCGGGCGAGGTGGAGCGGGCCGCAGCCCGTTCCAGGGAGGGCAGGGAGTGGGCCCGGAGGGCCATGAGCCGCAGCACCACGTGGGCCCGGTGCCAGCGCTGCACCTTGCGGGCGGGGGTGGACCCGCCGGCCGCGATGGCCGGGATGCTCCGGGCGAAGCGGGAGGCCGTGCCCTCGCTGCGCCGCTGGACCCGGCGGGTCTCCACCACCAGGGCCACGACGAGGCCGGCGGCCAGCAACCCGGGCACCAGCCACCCGTCGAGGAGCGCACCCCGCCACTCCTCGCGGGTGCCGAGGTCGTTCCAGGTGCCGTGGTCGAAGGTGACGAGCGCGACGGCGGCCAGCGGCACGAGCGCCGTGATCCGCCGGTCCTTGTGGGTGGCCCAGAACCCGAGGGCGAGGCCGACGAGGCCGGTCCACACGGCGTGGCCGGCCACGGTGCCGACATCGGTGTGCATGGTGGGGAAGATCCAGCTGAGCGGGGTGTCGAAGCCGCTGCTCGACACCCGGGCCCAGAGCGCGTCCTCGTGCATCCCGTATCCGGAGCCGGCGGCCACGCCGAGGATCGCGAGGTCGACGGCGCCCGGGGTGCCGGCGTCCCGCCGGCGACGGAAGAGCACCAGCACCACGGCCAGCGGCACCAGCTTCATGAGCTCCTCGATGATCGGGACGGCGACGGTGAGCTGCCAGAAGTCCTGCTCACCGAGCCAGTCCCCGGTCTGCTCGCCGAGGGTGAGCGAGAGCCAGATGGCGGTGAACCATCCGCCGAGCCAGGCGCCGGCCACGTTGAACAGCGTGCGGGACCGGGCCAGGTGGGACACCACGAACAGCCAGCCCACGATCCAGGCGTGGTGCCCGGTCGAGGTGAGGAACCGGGACCAGTCGCCGTCGACGAGCTGGGGGAGGCCCCACGCGAGGATCCCGATCGACACGAGCATCGACAGCCGGGCGATCCACGGCCAGGGGAGGCGCCCGAGCAGCCGTGCGAGGGCGCGCATCACTCGTCACCCCCGTCGCCGTCGCCGGAGTCGCTGTCGCCCTGCCCGGGGTCGCGGTCACGCGCGCCGAGGATGTCGTCGAGGGTGTCCTGCTTGTCGGTGTTGTACTTGTCGATCGTCTTGGCCCCGTCGACCGCGGTCTCGGTGGACTTCACGCCGAGCTCGAGGAGGTAGTCGAGCGCACCCTTCTTCTTGTGTTTCTTCGTGGCCCGGTCGTCGACGCGATCCTTGTACGCGTCCTGGATGATCTGCTCGTCAGCCGTCGGGTCGTCGCTGTTCAGGACCTCGTGGGACTCCCTGGCGATGTCGATGAGCTCCTCGATGGCCTTCCTGCCGCTGTCGACCAGGTCCGACAGGGTCGGGTCGTCGTCCTCGCCTCCGCCGCCGCCCCCTTCGCCGGGCTGATCGCCCGGCTGGTCGCCGGGTCCGTCACCGTCACCGGGACCGTCCCCGTCACCGCCGTCGCCAGGGCCGTCGGGACCGTCACCCTCCGGACCGGGTGGCGGACCATCCGGGCCGCCGGGGCCGTCGGGGCCGCCGGGGCCGCCGGGGCCG
>DMTU01000032.1:0-1058 GCA_003476595.1 Acidimicrobiaceae bacterium
TCGCCGTCATCGACGAGCACCTGGTCGACCTCGCCCACGCCACCGACGACGCAGTCGATGCCGCCCGGGCGCGCGTCGCCGAGGTCACCACGGTCATCGACCGCCTCGATGCCGCGGCGCCGGAGCTCACCGCCCTGCTCGACAAGGTCCGCGGCACCGACGACCAGGCTGCCGATCTGCGCCGCCAGGTCGAGCTGCTCGGTGGGGTCCGGGTCCCGGGCGAGGTCGCCTCGGTGGCGTCCCGGCGAGCGGAGGCCGAGCGGACCGTGTCCGAGGCGACCGAGGCCGAGGGCGGGGCCGTCCGCGCCCTCGACGAGGCCCGAACCGCTCGCCAGGCGCTCGGCGACGCGGCACGGCTCCAGGCCCAGCTGGATGCCTGGGCGGCGCTGGAGTCGCTGGCCGGGCGGGTCGCCAACGGGGCGCAGATGGTCGCTGATCGCGAGGCCGCCATCGCCCCGCTGGCCGATCAGCTCCGGTCCGCGCAGGAGGAGGTCGGCGACGCCGAGCGGGCACTGGAGCAGGCCCGGGTGGCGCACGCCGCGGTGGACCTCGCCCGGCACCTCCACCCCGGTGACGACTGCCCGGTGTGCGGCGGCGAGGTCAAGGAGCTGCCCGCCCGGCCGGCCGGTGCGCTCGACGACGCCAGCGCCCGGCACCGGACGGCCGTCGACGCCGCGCGACGCGCCGAGCAGGCCTGGCAGGAGGCCGACCGAGAGCTCACCGCCCTGCGGGCGAAACTGGAGGAGCGTCGCGCCGAGCTGGCCCGCGCCGAGGTGGCCACAGCGGGCGCGGCGCCGGCCGAGGAGCTGCGCGCCGCCCTCGCCGCGATGGTCGAGGCCGACGCGGCGGTGGAGCGGGCGCAGCAGGCCGACCGGGCTGCCCGCCAGCGCGCCGCCGAGGCCCGCCAGGCGCTGGAGGCCGCCACCCGAGCGGAAGCAGCCGCCCGGAACGACCTCCTCGCCGCCCGAGACCGGGTCGCGGCCTACGGTCCGCCTCCGACGGGTGAGGACCTCGCCGCCGACTGGGACGCGCTGGCCGGCTGGGCCGAGCAGCAGGCG
>DMTU01000032.1:1244-3073 GCA_003476595.1 Acidimicrobiaceae bacterium
CGCCCGCCGAGGCCTGGCCGCCGTCGACGACGAGCGCGCCCGCATGCAGCGGGCCCACGACGACCTCGTCGACCAGCTCGTCGGCGCGGCGACGGCAGGCGGCATCGCCGTGCCCGATCCGTCGCGCCTGCGCGACGCGTGCGTGGCTGCGTCCGCCGACTCCCGCACCGCGGTCGAGCGGCTCGACGCCGACCGGCAGCGCGCCGCCGGCCACCGCGCCGAGCGCGAGGCGGTGGCCGACCAGCGCGCCATCCACGAGCTGCTCGCCAGCGAGCTCGGCCCCCGCCGGTTCGAGGCGTGGTTGCTCGAGGAGGCGCTGGCGTCGCTCGTCGCCGGCGCGTCCGAGCGCCTCGAGCAGCTGTCGTCGGGCCGCTACGCGATGGCGATCGACGACAAGAAGCAGTTCGAGGTCATCGACCACGCCAACGCCGACGAACGGCGCCTCGCCCGCACGCTCTCCGGCGGCGAGACGTTCCTCGCCTCCCTCGCCCTGGCGCTGGCGCTGGCCGAGCGGGTCACCGAGCTGTCCGGCTCCGGGCGGGCGAGCCTCGACGCCATCTTCCTGGACGAGGGCTTCGGCACGCTCGACCCCGACACCCTCGACGTCGTGGCCAGCGCGATCGAGGAGCTGGGGGCCAGCGGCCGGATGGTCGGCGTGGTGTCCCACGTGCGCGAGCTGGCCGACCGGGTGCCGGTGCGCTTCGAGGTCCGGCGCGGCATCGAGTCGTCCACGGTCGAGCGGGTGGACGTGTAGATGCGGATCTCGATCGAGCAGTGGGCGCCGGACTACGGCAGCCCGATGGGCCCCGACGCCCTGGAGGAGACCCAGGCCGCGGTCGATGCCGAGTGCGAGGTGCCGGTGGAGGCGTGGGCTCCCCGGTCACCTGCGCCCGGCACCACCGTCCCCGACGAGATCGCGTTCGTCGACGGCGTGCGCCGGGTCGAGGCCCGGGTGTGGATCGAGTCCGACCGGGGCAGCGTCCACCAGGGGATCTGCGCCAGCTACGCCGCCGGGGTCGTCCGGTGCAACGGCGCCGCCACCGTGGTCGACGCGCAGGTGCGGCGCAGCGTCTTCTCCGACGCACCCGACCTGGTGCCGATCGTGACCCGCCACGGACGCTTCGGCGTCTGCCCGGTCACCGACAGCGCCGGCGATGCCCTCTCCCTCGCCCTGCAGGGGGCCATGGCCGACCTCGAGTCCGCCGTCTCGGCTCCGGTGCCCGACGACTGCCTGCTCGTGGTCGACGGCCCGCTGCGGGAGCGGCGGGGCATGGACCACGCCGTCGGCTACGTGAAGACCCACCACGTCGCCTACCTGCCCGCCGTCGTCCAGGACGTGATCCCGATGCTGGAGCCCGGCCAGCGCACGCCGGTGCTGCTCATCGGCGATCGCTTCCGCCGCTGGTCGTGGTACCTGCGCCTCCCTGGCGACCGGTCCCACGGCTGGGCCGGGGTCGTGCGCTGCGAGATCAGCCCCGACCGCACCGTCGCCGAGGCGGCCGCCGTCGCCGACGGGTGCACGCTCGCCCTCCCGCGCTTCGCCTCCGAGGCCCACAAGGACGCCCGGGCCCCGCAGAACCTGTATCCCATCGCCGGCCTCGAGCGGGAGCTGCGCCACCGCCTGGGCGACGCCCGCCTCCTGTACCGGTCGCTCCGTCAGGCCGCGTAGGAGTCGACCGGCCCTACCATTCCCTACCATCGGGGCCATGCACGACCTGGTCATCCGAGGGGGAACGGTCGTCGACGGCTCCGGTGGCCCGACGCGGCACGCCGACATCGCCATCGACGGCGACCGCATCGTCGAGGTGGTCGACCGCGACGACGGCGGG
>DMTU01000032.1:3365-3545 GCA_003476595.1 Acidimicrobiaceae bacterium
CGACGTGCACACCCACTACGACGCCCAGGCCACGTGGGACCCGTACCTCACGCCGTCGGGCTTCCACGGTGTCACCACGGTCGTCATGGGTAACTGCGGCGTCGGGTTCGCGCCGGTCGCCCCCGATCGCCGGGACTGGCTCATCGGCCTGATGGAGGGCGTCGAGGACATCCCCGGCGC
>DMTU01000096.1 GCA_003476595.1 Acidimicrobiaceae bacterium
CCGTAGATGCAGGAGACCGAGGCGACGATGATGACGTCGTCGCGTTCGAGCAGGGCGCGGGTGGCGGCGTGGCGCATCCGGTCGATCTGGCCGTTGATCGAGGATTCCTTCTCGATATAGGTGTCCGAGCGCGGCACGTAGGCCTCGGGCTGGTAGTAGTCGTAGTAGCTGACGAAGTACTCGACCTTGTTGTCCGGGAAGAACTCCCGGAACTCGCTGGCCAGCTGGGCGGCCAGGCTCTTGTTCGGGGCGATCACGAGCGTCGGCCGCTGCGTCTGCTCGATGGTCCAGCCGATGGTGGCGCTCTTGCCCGAGCCGGTGATGCCGAGCAGCGTCTGGTACCGCTCCCCGGCCCGGATGCCCTCGGTGAGCGACTCGATCGCGGCGGGCTGGTCGCCGGCCGGCTTGTAGTCGGCCACCATGCGGAACTCGGGCATGGATCGACGATATCGACGTGGTGTGACCGGCCGGTCAGGCCGCGGCGAAGTCCCCAGCCTGGATCCGGGCCCACAGCTCGTCGACCTGCGGTCCGAGGTCGGCGACCGCTCCGGAGTTGTCGATCACCACGTCCGCCTTGGCGAGTCGGTCCTCCCGGCTGGACTGGCGGGCCATGCGGGCCCGGGCGTCGGCCTCGGTGAAGCCCCGGTGCTCGACGAGGCGCTGCACGGCCAGGTCGGGGTCGACGTCGACGACGATCGTCCCGGCGGTGTCGTACATGCCCTTGCCCTCGACGAGGAGCGGCACGTCGAGGATGACGACGGCGTCGATGTCGGCCAACGCGGCCAGCTGCTCGGCCATGCGCACGCCGACGGCCGGGTGGACGATGCCGTTGAGCTCTACCAGCTTCTCCTCGTCGCCGAAGACGAGGTCGGCCACCGCTTGGCGGTCGAGGGTGCCGTCGGCCGCGACGATCCCGTCACCGAAGGCATCGACCATGGCGTCGAACACGGGCTCGCCCGGCTGCTGGAGCTCGCGCACGATGCGGTCGGCATCGATGATCACCGCACCCTTCGCTTCGAGGAGGGCGGAGACGGTGGATTTCCCGGAGCCGATGCCGCCGGTGAGGCCGAGGACGAGCACGGCCGGCACCGTACCCCGGCGGCCGAAGCGTGTCGGTTCCGCACGCAGCGGAGCGGACTAGTCACGTCAGGTGCGCAGGAAATGACACCGACGGGCCATGTTCTCGAAACCGGACAGTGCCGACAATCGGTCCAACCCCGCCAGCCGAGAGGACCTCCGTGCGCCAGCGTTCGAATCTGATCATCCTGTTCGGCATCGCCTTCTTCCTGATCGGCGGTGCCATCGTGTTCCTCGTCCTCAACGACGACGAAGGCGAGAGCGTTGCGGTCGCACCCGGCCAAGCCGAGGTCACCGTCTTCGTGGCCGCCCAGGACATCCCGGCCAACACCCTCGGCTCCGAGGTGATCGAGCAGGGCCTGCTCACCACCGACACCGTCGCCGGCGGCAGCCAGCCGGTCGGCGCCATCACGTCGGCGGCCAACCTCGACAACCAGATCTTCGCCGTCGGCGTCTCCGAGGGCGACGTCATCACCACCTCCCAGCTCGCGGTCCGCTCGCTCTCCAACGTGTCCGTGCCCGAGGGCTACGACGGCGTGGCCGTCAGCCTTCCGTTCCTGAACGGCGGCGCCGGCTACGTGGCGCCCGGCGACATGGTGAACGTCTACGGCGTGTACGGCTCCGGCGACAGCGCCGCCGGCCTCGCCACCCCGGACGGCGGCGCCGAGGTGCGCCTGCCCCGCACCGAGATGATCCTCACCAACGTGCTGGTGCTCGACGTGAGCGCCCAGGAGGGGCGCTCCATCGACAACGCCGCCCAGACCCCCGAGGGTGAGACCACGGTCGGCCGGGCCGCCCAGGGCGCGCCCCTCACCTACCTGCTGGCCCTGCGACCCACCGACGCCGAGCGCCTGATCCAGGTCACCAGCTTCGCCGGCGCCTACGTCAGCCTCGCCGCCGACGGTGCGGCACCGGTGTCCGACACCCCGGGCAGCGACGGCGGCTCGGTCCTCGGGCCGGTCTCCTCCGACAGCGCCGCTCCGCAGGGCTAGGCCTAGCGTCCGCCATGTGGGTGACGAACGGATGAGCAAGATCCTGGTGCTCGATCGGGGCGACACGCTCGCGGAGCAGATCCGCGGGCTGTCGGACCAGTTCGACGAGGCGCCGAAGATCACGAGCTGCACGCGCATCGGCGCCGTGGGCGAGGTCCTCGAGGAGGACGGTCCCTTCGACGTCCTCGTCGCCGGACCCAGCCTCGGCACGAGGTCGGGCCTGGCCCGCTTGCGCATCATCTCCGAGGAGCTCCCGGAGATGCGCATGGTGCTGGCCTTCTCCCGCCGGCCGGACGCATCGCTGCGCGACATCGTGCGCACCGGCGCCATCGACCTGCTGCAGCTGCCGGTCGAGGACGCCGACATCGTCGAGTCCCTCGAGCGGGCCGCATCGCTCGCCCGCCAGGTGCCGGAGCCCTCGGTGATCGAGACGCTGGCGACGCCCGAACCGGAGTCGCTCGAGCCTCGACCCAACCGTCCCGGCATCGTGTACACGATCAGCTCCGCCACCGGTGGCTGCGGCAAGACGTTCTACGCCACCAACCTGGCCTGGTTCCTCCACAAGTGGACCGGCAAGTCGGTGTGCATCGTGGATCTCGACCTCCAGTTCGGCGAGGTCTCCACCGCGCTGCGTCTGCGGCCCAAGTACACGATCTTCGATGCCCTCCAGCGCGAGGACGCCGACGAGTCAGACCTGCAGGCCCACATCGAGGAGTACATGGTCGTCCACGACACGGGCGTCCACGTGCTGGCCGCGCCGCGCGACACGAGCGAGGCCGACCGCATCACCCCGCCAGACGTCACCCGCATCCTCGAGGCCGTCCGCAACCGGTTCGACTACGTGCTGGTCGACACCCCGCCGGCGCTGGCCGAGACGGTGCTCGCTGCGTTCGACCTGTCCGACCTGCTGTACGTGATGGCCACGCTCGACCTGCCGTCGGTGCGGAACATGAGCGTGTTCCTCTCGACGCTGGACCGGCTCCGCATCGACACCGACAACCTGCGCCTCGTGCTCAACAAGGCCGAGACCGACGTCGGCATCGACATCGACCAGGTCACCAAGCTGTTCCCCCAGGGCTTCGAGTCGATCCTCCCCTACGCCAAGGAGGTGAGCCGGTCGATCAACCTCGGCATGCCCGTGATGGCCGCCTCCCCCGACGCGGAGATCAGCCGGCTCATGGCCGGCGGCATGAAGCTCGTCCTCCCTGGCGACCTGCAGGCGCAGATCACCCAGGAGACCGCCCCGAAGAAGGCCGGCCTGCGCCGCCTCTTCGGCAAGTGACCACCAGGAGGTCACCCGCATGAAGCTGTCCGAGAAGCTCGCCGCCCTCGAGGAGGCCGAAGGCGGCGACGACGCCGTCGACGCCCCCACCACGGCGACGAAGGCCGCCAGGCCGGTGACCAAGCAGGCCGCCAAGAAGGCGGCGCGGGCGGCTCGGGACGGTGCCACGTCCACCTGGGACGACATGAAGCGCAAGGTCCGGACCCTCGTCCTCGAGGAGATGGCCGACCGGATCAAGATGCTCGACGCCGAGGAGCGCGAGACCGAGCTGCGCGAGGCGCTCGACCGCATCCTGCAGCGCGAGGACATCTCCGTCACCCCGATCGAGCGGCGCCGCTTCGTGGCCGAGATGGTGTCCGACACCCTCGGCTACGGCCCGCTCGACCCACTGCTGGCCGAGGAGTCCATCACCGAGGTGATGTGCAACGCCTACGACGACATCTGGGTGGAGCGAGACGGCCGCATCGAGCGCACCGACACCAAGTTCATCGACGACGCCCAGTACCGCCAGGTCATCGACAAGATCGTGTCCTCGGTGGGCCGGCGGGTGGACGAGTCCTCCCCCATGGTCGACGCCCGCCTGCCGGACGGCTCCCGCGTCAACGCCATCATCCCGCCGCTGGCGATCAACGGCTCGGTGCTCACCATCCGGAAGTTCGCCAAGGACCCCTTCACCGCCAAGGACCTCATCAACTTCGGCACCTGGACGATGGACCTGGTCACGGTGATGGAGGCCGCGGTCCGAGGCAAGCTCAACGTGCTCGTCAGCGGCGGCACCGGCACCGGCAAGACGACCAATCTCAACGTGCTGTCCAGCTTCAT
>DMTU01000144.1:0-215 GCA_003476595.1 Acidimicrobiaceae bacterium
CCGCGCTCGGCGGCCTCGCTGACCTGGGCGACCGTGGCGCCGCAGCGGAGCCAGACGGCGTCGGCGCCGGATGCGACGGCCTCGATGCAGCCCCGATCCAGCGAGTCGACCAGGCCGATCACGGCCGTGCGCGCGTCCGTGTCGAGCTGGAGTTGACCGAGCGCCAGGAGCACCAGCCGAACCTACCGCTGCGTCGGTGGCTCCCCCGCTCCCCG
>DMTU01000144.1:344-9368 GCA_003476595.1 Acidimicrobiaceae bacterium
CCCCCGCTCCCCGTCCGATCCGCACCTCCAGCACCGGCGACGCCGAGGAGACGTGGACCTCGAAGCCCGCCACACCGGCGACCAGCCCGGGCTCGGGCACCACGTGGTCCGGCACCGGGGTGCCCTCCGGCGCCAGGACGACGTGCACCGGGAAGCGCGCCCGGACCGACTCGACGACCTCGGCCAGCTCCGGACGGCCGGCCCGGATCACGACCAGCCCGACGACGTGCACCTGTCGGCGCCGCAGGACGTCCAGCACCTCGACCCCGGACGCGCCGGGTCGCAGGTCCACCACCGCCACCGGGCCGTCGCTCCACACGGTGGCAGCCCAGCCTGCGGCGGATGCGCCGGCGGGCACGCGCACCGTGGCCGGGACGGCCAGGGCGGCGCCGAGGAGCACCACGGCGACGGCCCGCGCCCAGGACCGGTGGGTCGCGAGGAGCAGCCCGGCGACCGCAGCGACCCCGACGTGGCGCAGATCGACGTGGCCGAGGGGCAGCGCCGCGCTCAGCGACGCGACCAGCTCGAGCGTCCAGAGACCGAACGCCGACGGCAGGTGGAGCAGCTCGGCCGGCGCACCTCCGACGACACCGGCGACCGCGCCGGCGGTGACGCCCCACACCATCAGCGCGCCCGCCAAGGGCGCGGCCAGCACGTTGGCCGGGAGCGCCGCGAGCGGCATGGCGCCGAAGGTCGGGACCAGCACCGGTGCCACCGCGAGCTGGGCGCCGGCGGTCATCCCGAGCGCCTCCCGCACCCAGCGGGGGCCGGGCAGCCGGGCCACGATCGGCCCGGACAGCAGCAGCACACCGAGGCAGGCCGCGACGCTCAGGCGGAAGCCCACCGACCGGGTGAGCAGCGGATCCACCACCAGGAGGGCGCACACGGCGAGCGCGAGGTGGCGGAGCCCGCCCGACGGTCGACCCGTCGTCGAGGCCCAGAGCGCGACGCCGGCCACGAACGCCGCCCGCACCACGGACGGCTCGAACCGGGTCAGGAACGCGAACCCGGCCACCACCGACACGGCGACCGCGAACCGGGGCCAGATGCGCAGCCGGCGCAGCAGCGGGCCGGCGACCGCCAGGACGAAGACGACGTTCTGGCCCGAGACCGCCAGGAGGTGCGTGAGCCCAGAGGCCCGGAAGTCGGCCGTGAGCTCCGCCGGTTGGGCCCGGTCGTCACCGAGCGTGAGCCCAGCGAGCAGGGACCGGTGGCGGTCGGGCAGGCTCACCGCACCCCGGTCCAGCACCCGGCGGAGGCCGTTGGCGGCGCTGGCGTGCAGTGCGCTGCCCCCGACCGCGGTCACCGACTCGATGCGGAGCCGGCCGGCGAGGTGGCGGGCCAGCGCCCAGTCCTGCCGGTCCTCGAAGGGCTCCACGACGCCCCGCACCACGGCCCGGTCCCCGGCCAGGCGCGCCCGCAAGGCCTCGATCGCGGCCGGCGCCCGTGCCTCGCCGAGCAACCGGCGTCCGTCGAGGTGGACCTCGACCCGGAGGCGCCCCGTGGCCGTCGGCTCCGGATCGGTGACGAGGGTGACGGCCACGTCCACATCGCCGGTGGTGACCGGGGTCAGCCCGGCCAGCGACCGCGCCCCCAGCGCCGAGGTCACCAGGGCCAGCGCCGATGCCACCAGCACGAGACCAGCCGGGCCGACCGCGCGCGTACGACGGATCACGGCCCACCCGGCCACCGCCAGCCCGACGAGGCCCGCCATCGCCACCCCGGGGACCGGACGCGCCAGCATCGCCCCGGACCAGGCCGCGACCGCCAGCGCCACGGCGGGCAGGTCGTCCCGTCGCTCGGCGCCGACCGCATCGCTGACCGCCAGCGCGACGGGCTCAGACACGCACCAGGTCCCGGAGCGCCGCCAGCTTCGCCTCGCCGATGCCCCGGACGGCGAGGAGCCCGTCGACGGTGGTGAACGGCCCGTGCCGCTCGCGGTGCTCCACGATCGCCGCCGCCGTCGCGGGGCCGATGCCGGGCAGCGTCTCGAGCAGTGTCGCATCGGCCGCGTTGAGGTCCACCGGACCGTCATCCACCGCGCCGTCCGGCCCGGGCGGCGGTGGGGGCGGCACCTCGCCGACCCGGGGCACGTAGACCTGGGAGCCGTCCACGACCTCCGCCGCCAGGTTGACCGCGCCCGCGTCCGCATCCGGCGTGAGCCCGCCGGACGCGTCGACCGCGTCGATGACCCGGGAGCCCGGTGGCAGCTGGTGCACCCCGGGTGCCACGACGGCGCCGGCCACGTGGACGACGACCGGCCCTGCCGTCGTGGTGGTGGTGTCCGGTGCGGTGGCCTGCACCAGGGGCAGCGTCGCCTCGACCGGCGGCGGCGACTGCCGGGTCAACCACCAGAGCGCGCCGAGCACGAGCCCCGCCACCGCCACGCCGGCAACCAACGACCGGGTGCCGACACCGGTCGCATCGAGCAGCTCCTCCCAGCGCGCCCGGAGGCGGTCCGGCACCTGGGAACCCGAGGCGTCGTCCTCGTCGCCGAACATGGCTTCCTCCGCGCACACGTCGGCCCGCAGGCACGACGGTTCGACCGGGGAAGTCGGGCGCCAGGGTAGGCGATGGCCACTCCGGGCGCGCTCGGTTCGGGGCTCGGTGGGATGATGGACCCGTGCGACGCCGCCGGGGTGCGGACCCCCGCTCGATCGAAGGGGTCTACGACGCCCTCGCGCCTGCGGTGCTCGGCTACTTCCGATCCCACCGCATGGCCGACCCCGAGGGCCTCACCGGCGACGTCTTCGTCGCGGTCACCCAGCGCCTGGCCAGCTTCGAGGGCGATGATGCCGCCCTGCGCCGCTGGGTGTTCACCATCGCCCACCACCGCCGGGTCGACGAGATCCGGCGGGCGAACCGCCAGGTCCCGCCCGGACCGCCGTCACCGGACCTGGTCGAACCCGAGGATCCCTTCGACCCCGACCTCGCGGCCGCCCTGGCCACCCTCACCGACGACCAGCGCCAGGTCGTGGTGCTGCGCCACGTCGCCGACCTCTCCGTCCAGGACGTCGCCGCCATCACCGGCCGGAGCCCGGGGTCGGTGAAGATGCTCTCCGTCCGGGGCCTGGAGGCACTGGCCGCGCGCTTGTCGCCGACGACCGTGACCTGATCGGGCCCTCGCACGATCACCGGGGTGATGGAAGAGAACGAGATCACCCAGCGCCTCCGTGCCTCCGGCGAGCACCCGGTGCCCGGCGAGGTGCGAGCCGGCCACCTCAGCCAGATGCACGCCGCCACGCCGGCATCGACGCCGCAGCCCAAGCGCTTCAACCGCCTCGCCGTGGCCGCCGCCGCGTTCGTCGGCTTCGCCGTCGGCTCCACCGGCTTCGCCATGGCCGGCGCCCTCCCCGATCCGGCCCAGGGCGTCGCCCACGACGTGCTCTCGGTGGTCCAGGTCGAGGTGCCCGACCGGCCCGACAACCACGGGAAGTGCATCTCGACGGCAGCGAAGATCACAGACCCCGCGGAGAAGCAGCGAGCGAAGGAGCTCTGCAAGGAGTCGCACCCACCCGGCCGTTCCGGTGAGGCGCCCGGTCGTTCCGGTGACGCACCCGGGAGATCGGGCGAGGCACCGGCTCGCAAGGCCTTCCCGGCGGACCATCCCAACGGCGACGGCGACGACTGCACCGGCAAGCCACCGTGGGCAGGCAAGAAGGGCGGTCCGACACCGGAGCAACGAGCCGCTCGCGACGCATGCCCCCCGGACCTCGACGACGATGAGATCGAGGAGCCCGAGATCGAGGCCGAGGAGATCGAGCCGGCCCCGCAGGGCGACGCCCCGGCCGAGACGCCCGTCGGACCGCCCGCCGACGTCGCCCCCGGGCAGCAGGACGAGAGCACGACGCCCCCGGTGGAGGTCCCGGCCCCGATCGAATCGGAGACGGGCACCGAGGCCGAGACCGACACCGGAACGGAGACGGAGACCGAGGCGGGCTGACGAGGTGGTGGATCCGCCCGCTCAGGCGGGCGGGTCCACCACGCCGATGCCGAGCTCGCGGCGGGCCCGCCACTCGGCCTGGATCTCCAGGGAGATGCGCCGGTAGGCGCCGCCGTGGCCGTGGCGGCGCAGGCGCCAGCGCAGGTACTCCGCGACGTAGCGGACGAGGAACCGGACGCGGCCCAGGTGGTGGAACTGCAGGACGTGCTCGTACTCGTGGCGCCGCAGCCGCGGGCCCATGGTCACGCCGCGGCGCACGAACACGGTCCGGCCGAGTGTGGTGGCACTGGCCCCGGGCGCGGCGAACCCGTGCACGATGCGGATGTCCTCGATCCCGGGAGGCGGCCGGCGTCGCACGGGAGACCAGCCGGCGCCGGACCGAGCGCTTCCGGACCTAGAAGAGGGCGGCGCCCAGCTTCTTGCGGTAGTCCGCGGTGCGGGGGTCGGAGGGGCCCATCAGCTCGAGCATGTCGAGGTACTCCTGCTTGGCGTCCTCGTCGGCCTTGACCTTCGGCAGCAGGCCGTCGAGCACGGACTCCACGTCGGCGGGCACGTCGGGGTTGGCCATGCGGGCCTGGGCGGCCAGGTGGCGGGTGGCCTCGGTCTCGGGGATGCGGGCCAGCAGGTCGAGCGCCTCGGCCTTGCCCTCGTTGGTGCCGCCGTCGATGAGCAGCGCGGCCAGCGCGTTGATGGCCTGCTCGTTGCCGGGCTCGAGCTCGAGCGCCTGGCGGAGCGATGCCTCGTCGCCGGCGACGACCAGCTGCGCGACCTCGGACTCCTCGGCGGACGGGATGAGCTGGTCGACCCAGGCCTGGACCTGGTGCTCGGGCAGCGCTCCCACGAAGCCGTCGACGACCTTGCCGTCGCGCATGGCGTACACGGCGGGGATGGACTGGACCTGGAATGCCTGGGCGATGGCGCGGTTGGCGTCGACGTCGACCTTGGCCAGCACGACCTTGCCGCCGGTGGCGTCGACCACCTTCTCGATGATCGGGCCGAGGGTCTTGCACGGCCCGCACCACTCGGCCCAGAGGTCGACGACGACCGGCACCTGCGTCGAGCGGTCGATCACCTCGGTCTGGAACGTCTGGTCGGTCACGTCGACGTATGCCATGCGCGCCAACCTACCGGCGGGCTCCGATCGCACCGCCCCCGAGCATCGGGCGGATGAACGTCGCCGGGGGTGGCTCACTAGGTTGGCGAACCCACACCGCAAGAGACGGAGGCCCAGTGGCGGACGTGCAGGGAATCGAGATCGAACCGGTCACGGACTGGTACCGGGCGAACGTGCCCGGGGCGACGCCGCCCCTGGAGTTCGAGCTGATCGCCGGCGGCCACTCGAACCTCACGTACCGGGTCACCGACGCGGACGGCCGCCGAACGGTGCTGCGCCGCCCGCCGCTGGGCCAGGTCCTGGCCAGCGCCCACGACATGGGTCGCGAGCACCGCATCATCGCCGCCCTGCACGACACCGACATCCCCGTCGCCCCGCCGCTCGGCTACGTCCCCGACGACTCGGTGAACGGCGCACCCTTCTACGTCATGGACTTCGTCGAAGGTCACGTGCTGCGCACCCAGGACGAGGCGCTGGCGCTGTCCCCGGAGGCCCGGGCGAACTGCGGCGACTCCCTCGTGGACGTGCTCGCCCGCATCCATGCGGTGGACGTCGACGCCGTCGGCCTGGGCGACCTCGGCCGCAAGGACGGCTACATCGAGCGCCAGCTGAAGCGCTGGTACGGCCAGTGGGAGAAGTCCAAGACCCGCGAGCTGCCCGAGATCGACGAGGTCCACCGGGTCCTCAGCGCCGACGTGCCCGACCAGGGCCCGGCCGCCATCGTCCACGGCGACTACCGCCTCGACAACTGCATGGTGGACGACCGGGGCGACGTGATCGCGGTCCTCGACTGGGAGCTGTGCACGCTCGGCGACGCCCTCGCCGACGTCGGTCTGCTGATGGTGTACTGGTCCGAGCCGGGCGACCGCTCCCCCACGCTGGGGGCGCCGACCGCTGCCGAGGGCATGCGCACCCGCCAGGAGCTGCTCGACCGCTACGCCGCGGCGTCCGGCCGCGACCTGTCGAACATCGACTACTACGTCGCCTTCGGCTACTGGAAGCTCGCCTGCATCGTCGAGGGCGTCTACGCCCGCTACATCGGCGGCTCGATGGGCACCCGTGACACGTCGGACTTCGACGGCTTCAAGCTCCAGGTCGAGGCCCTCGCCGCGCAGGCGAAGGCCGCGGTGGATCGGCTGGCCTGATCGCGGTGTCCCTGTACGAGCTCCACCACCGTCCCGACCTGGACGCACCGATCCTGCTCGTCGCGCTCGACGGGTGGATCGACGCCGGCGGGGCGGCGGCACGGGCGGTCGAGTCCATCGTCGCCCAGGGCGAGTCCACCCACGTGGCGACCTTCGACGCCGATGCCCTGCTCGACTTCCGGGCCCGGCGACCGATCCTGCACCTCGTGGACGGGGTGAACACCGGGCTGACCTGGTCG
The DNA here is from genome assembly GCA_003476595.1 of Acidimicrobiaceae bacterium. Classification (GTDB taxonomy): domain Bacteria; phylum Actinomycetota; class Acidimicrobiia; order Acidimicrobiales; family Salinilacustritrichaceae; genus Salinilacustrithrix. The sequence continues at coordinate 6,786 of DMTU01000144.1, forward strand.
GCCACCGAGCTGCACGCCACGGTGGCACCGAACGGCACCGACGTGCTGCTGCTCACCGGCGTCGAGCCCGACCACGCCTGGAACGCCTTCGCCGATTCGGTGCTCGCCCTCGCCGTCGAGCTGGGGTGCCGGATGCAGATCGGCCTCGGCGCCTACCCGGCCGCCGCGCCCCACACCCGGCCCGTCCAGCTCTCCGCCACCGCCTCCACCGACGACCTCGCCGCCCAGGTCGGGCTCGTCCGGGGCACCGTCGACGTCCCCGCCGGCATCGAGGCGGTGCTCGAGCAGCGCTTCGCCGGCATCGGGCTGCCCGCGGTCGGCGTGTGGGCCCAGGTGCCCCACTACGTGGCCGCGATGCGCTACCCGGCGGCGGCGGCACGCCTCATCGAGGGCCTCAACCTGGTGGCCGGCACCGACTTCGGCACCGAGGACCTCGACACCGAGATCGGCGCGATGCGCACCCGCATCGACGAGCTCGTCGAGTCCAACCCGCAGCACGTGGCGATGATCCGCCAGCTCGAGGAGGCCTACGACGAGTCCCTCGAGGCGATGGCCGGCGACGAGCCCTCCCTCGGCGGCGGGGAGCTCCCCTCCGGCGACGAGCTGGCCGAGGAGCTGCAGCGCTTCCTCCGGGAGCAGGGCGACTGAGGAGCCGCCGAACTTGACCGGTCAGTCAAGAAACGTATGATCCGGTCATGAAGATCGACGGGGGCATCGGCCTCGACCTCACGACGGCTGGCGAGCAGGCGAAGGAGGCCGAGGACTTCGGCTACGACGGCATCTGGGTGCCGGAGACCTCACGGGATCCGTTCCTGCCGCTGGTCCTGGCCACCGAGCACACCGAGCGCATCGAGATCGGCACCTCCATCGCCGTGGCCTTCGCCCGCTCCCCCATGACCCTGGCCCACACGGCCTACGACCTGACCCAGTACTCGAAGGGCCGCTTCATCCTCGGCCTGGGCAGCCAGATCAAGCCCCACATCACCAAGCGCTTCTCCATGGAGTGGTCCAAGCCGGCCGCCCGCATGCGGGAGATGGTGCTGGCCATGCACGCCATCTGGGACAGCTGGATGACCGGGGCGAAGCTCGACTTCAAGGGCGACTTCTACACCCACACCCTGATGACGCCGTTCTTCAACCCCGGCCCCCACGACTACGGCCACCCCCGGGTGTTCCTCGCCGGCGTCGGCCCGCTGATGACCGAGGTCGCCGGCGAGGTCTGCGACGGGTTCTTCTGCCACGGCTTCACGACCGAGAAGTACCTCCGCGAGGTGACCCTGCCGGCGCTCGAGGCCGGGCGGCAGAAGGCCGGCAAGACCCTCGAGGGCTTCGAGATCTGCGGCCCGAGCTTCGTGGTCACCGGCAACACCGAGGAGGAGCTGGAGGCGGCCAAGGTCGGCACCCGGCGCCAGATCGCGTTCTACGGCTCCACGCCCGCGTACCGCCCGGTCCTCGAGTGCCACGGCTGGGGCGAGCTCCAGACCGATCTCAACCGCATGTCCAAGGAGGGCAAGTGGGAGGAGATGGGCACGCTCATCGACGACGAGATCCTGTCGACGTTCGCCGTCGTGGGCGAGCCCGAGGAGATCGGCCCGGAGCTCCAGCGCCGCTACGGCGACGTCATCTCCCGGCTCAGCTTCTACGCCCCCTACGCCGGCAACCGCGACCGCTGGCAGCGGGTGCTCGAGGACATGCGCGGTTCTTGATCACGCGTTGAGCAGCAGGAGCAGGCCGGAGACGGTGTAGGCCACCATCACGGCCAGCAGCGGGTACTGGCTGAGCACGGCGGTGCGGTGCGGGTAGCGCTCCACCGCCTTGTCGTGCGCGGCGATCACGCCGGCGATGTGGCCGATGACGATCGCCGCCACCTGGGTGTAGGCGATCTGGTCGGCCGTGACCACGGTGAAGTCGATCGTGTTCTCGGCGGTGCCGAACAGGTCCCGCCCGGAACCGAGGGGGTCCGACAGGAGGGCGAGGAAGCTCTGCCCCTCGAACACCAGCAACGAGAAGTAGTGCGCGATCGAGTAGCCGAGCACGATCGGGATCAGCGACGGACCCCAGCGCCGCGCCTGCTCCACGAGGTCGGCGTCGTCCTTGGCCAGGACACCGAGCACCCGGATGGCGACGAGGTAGGCCATCGCCACCGTGGCGATCGTCAGCAGCAGGCCGACGGTGTTGACCGCGGTCAGGTCCCACTCGCGCCGACTGCCGACCAGGTCGCTCCACCACTGGGTGCGGGTGACGCCGTCGAAGGTGGTGCCGCCGAGGACCACGAGGATCACACCGAGGCTGCCGCGCCGCAGCTCGACTGCGGCCAGACCAGAGCCTGGGACGCGCAGGCGCAGGCGACCGCGGTCGTCGCGGTGCAGCGGTGACAGCGCGCCGAGCAGGCCGAACAGCACGGCGAACCCGTCCCCGGTGCGCACCCAACCGGCACCGAACCAGCTCGAGGCCACCAGGACGACGATCGTGTAGGCGCTGATGAAGGCCGCCACGGCTGTCAGCGAGGCCGGCTCGAAGTAGGCGAGCTCGAGCCAGTGGAAGGCGAGCAGCCCCAGGGCCGCCGGCCAGTGCGACGCCCAC
>DMTU01000144.1:9448-10187 GCA_003476595.1 Acidimicrobiaceae bacterium
GGCCAGTGCGACGCCCACCAGCCCATCGCCGTCGACGTCTCCGGGTCCCGCCCCCGGACGCGATCGAGCGCGGACGCCACCGTCCACAGCGGGTTGATCCGTCGCCACACGTCCCCGAGCACCGCGCTGGCGACCTGCATGCCGATCCACAGCGCGATGTACAGCGCCGTGGGCGCCAGGTTGGCCGAGACCGCGTCCTCGCCGAACCACGCCGCCAGCAGCGTCGCGCCGAACAGCACGAGCGCCAGGGCCTGCACGACGGCGCCGAGCACCGACGCCACCGTCCCCAGCGCAACCGGCACCGAGGTGCCGGCCGCCGCGTCCGCCAGCCGCGGCCGGGGCCACAGCAGCCGCAGGGCGGCGAAGGAGATGAGCAGGGCGAAGGCGGCCGAGTACGCGAACAGCCACGGCTCGACCGGCAGGTCGGCGCGGCTGCCGACCCCGTGGGCGAGGATCACGAGACCGCCAGCTCCAGCAGGAACAGGCCGCTGTCGTGCAGCTCGACCTCCCAGACACCGGGGATCGTCGCCTCGACCAGGACCGTGGCCGGGCCGGACGGACCGATGTCGGCGTAGAGGTCGTAGCCGTGCACGTGGATCTCGTCGTCCACGTCGCTGGTGATCACCAGCGCCACGGTGTCCCCGACGGAGACCTCGTGGCGACCGCCGTTGTCGACGGAATCACCCGCGATCTCCACCTCGATCACCTGGTCGGCGTCATCCGTCGTGGGCGCGTCCTC
>DMTU01000144.1:10358-10832 GCA_003476595.1 Acidimicrobiaceae bacterium
CCCGCCACGGTCACGGTCTGGACCGCGTCGATGGGCTCGCCGTCGGCGAGGTAGGGCGAGTGGTCGTTCGCCGACAGCTCGACCCGGAACTCGTGGTCGCCTGCGGCGAGGTCCTCGTCCACGTGGAACCACTCGCCGTACATGCGGGTGATCTTGCGCCCGTCCACGTAGAGGTGGGCGTGGCCCTCCCCGGAGGTGGTCTCCATCGTGGAGGCCTTCTCGGGGGCGAAGGTGTAGTCGGTGGTCTCGACCTGCACGTTCCAGCCCGACTTGGGATCCTCGGTGACGGTGAGCGCCACGGTCGGGTGGGGCGCGTCGGCCTCGAAGCCCTCGGCGTGGCCGTGGCCGCTGGGCGCCTCGGGGGCCTCGACGGTCACGACGTCGTCGACGGGCTCGCCGTCGACGAGCAGGGGCGAGTGGTCGTTGGCGTTGAGGTCGACGCGGATCTCGTGCTCGCCGGCCTCGACGTCGAGG
>DMTU01000144.1:10914-11241 GCA_003476595.1 Acidimicrobiaceae bacterium
GCTCGCCGGCCTCGACGTCGAGGTGCATCCACTCCCCGTAGACGCGGCCGTACTTCTCGCCGTCGACGTAGACGTGGGCGTGGCCCTCGCCGAGGACGTGCTCGGACGACGCGTGCTCGGGGGCGAAGGTGATGCCGGTGGTCTGCACCTGCAGGTTGATGCCCGACTTGGCGTCCGGGGTGGCGGTGATCGCGACGGTGGGGATCTCGTCGGCGTCCCCGACCTCGATGCCCTCGCCGTGGCTGTGGCCGCCGTCGGCCATCTCGGCCGGCGCAGCCTGCTCGGCGACGGTGTCGGCGGTCGTGGTGGTGTCGTCGTCGCCGCAGG
>DMTU01000144.1:11312-16439 GCA_003476595.1 Acidimicrobiaceae bacterium
GGTGTCGTCGTCGCCGCAGGCGGCGACGAGCAGCGCGGCGGCGAGGACCGCGGCCGCGCGGCGGAACGGGGGTCGTCCCATGTTCAGGTCTCCTCGTGGTGGTTCGTTCGTGGTCGGTCGGACCGGCCGGTGCCGGCCCCGGGGTCAGCGGGCGCCGACCACCGGCGGGGCGCGGAGCCCGACCGAGACCGCCACCGCACGCTGGACGCGCACGGTCACGGAGACGAAGGAGACGGGAGGGCAGACCAGGTCGCGCAGGACGCGGCCGCCACCCGTGAGGAGGCGCACCACCCGACGGACGGTGTCGATCGACCGGGTGATGAGGTAGGCGACCGCCACCTGCGCCACGAGCCCGAACCACACGCCCCGCTCGGTGAGGACGCTGGACGCGGCGTCGCCGACCGCGACGCGCTCGCCGACCTCCTGGACGGCGAAGACGCCGAGCTGGACGAGGGCGAGCGTCCGGAACGGGATGGCGCCGGCGAGGCCGAGCTGGCGGCTCGTGCGGATCGCCCACGCGAGCGCAGCGACGACCCCGAGGGGGATGGCGACGGCTGCTGCGGCGGGCAGGTAGGCGTGCCCACCGAGGGCGGCCTCGCGCGCCGCAGCCTGCGGGTGTGCGACCCCGTAGCCCACGATGTGGCCCACGGCGACGCCGGACACGGCCAGCATCGAGATCGCGACGCCACGGGGGCTCATGGGTACGACGCTAGCCCTGCACCGCCCGGTTTCCGGATTCGGCGGGGTCCGACCCCCGTGCGCTCAGACGTGCACCAGCTCGAGCTGGCCGTCGAGGTAGCGGGCCCGGCACAGGGCGCGCTGGAGCTTGCCGCTGCTGGTCTTGGGCAGGGTGCCCGGCGCGACGAGCACGACGTCCTTGGCCGGGATCCCGGCGACCGCCTGCGCCCGGTGCTGCACGTCGGCCCGCACCGGCGACAGATCGGTGCCGCCCTCGGGCGGGCGGGCCTCGGCGACCACGACCATGCCCTCCTTGCCCTTCGCGGTCTCCACGCCGAAGGCGATGACGTTGCCGGCCCGCACCCCGTCGACGTCGTTGCAGGCGCGCTCGACGTCCTCGGGGAACACGTTGCGCCCCGCGACGATGATCACGTCCTTGATGCGACCGCAGAGCACCAGCTCGCCGTCGACGAGGTAGCCGAGGTCGCCGGTGCGCAGCCAGCCGTCGTGGAACAGCTCGTCGTTCAGCTCGGGACGCCCGTAGTAGCCGGCGCACACCGAGGTCCCTCGGATCTCCAGCTCGCCGACCTCGCGCTCGTGCAGCTCTCGGCCGTCGTCGGGGCCCACGATGCGGATCTCCAGCCCGGGGACGGCCCGCCCGAGCAGGGCGAAGCTGCGGGCGTTGTCGGCGCCGGGATCGGCCGGCGCGGCGTACCGCTCGGTCTCCAGCACCCGGCGGTCGACGGTGTCGACGACGAGGCCCCGGCCCGGAGGCGGGAAGGTGCCGGCGATGGCGACCTCGGCCATCCCGAACGCGGGGAACGCGGACCCGCGCGGCATGCCGAAGGGTGCCCCGGCATCGAGGAAGTCCTCCACCGTGCGCGGGTCGATCGGCTCGGCGCCGTTCAGCACGACGCGCAGCTTCGACAGGTCGAGCTGCTCGCCCTCGCGGGCGGCGCGGCGCAGCGCTCGGGTGGCGAGCACGTAGGAGAAGTTCGGGCCGGCCGTGGCGGTGCCGCCGTACCGGGACATCCACTGCATCCAGCGAGCGGGCGACGCGAGGAAGTCCTGGGGGGCGCCGAGCACCATCCGGGTGCCGGTGGTCATCGCGAGCGACAGGATCCCGACCAGGCCCATGTCGTGGTACAGCGGCAGCCACGACACCAGGACGTCGTCGTCGACGGCCAGCTCCGCGGCTTCGGCGATCGCGTCGAGGTTGGCGCACACGGCGCGGTGCGGCAGCACGACGCCCTTCGGGTCCGACGTGGAGCCGCTGGTGAACTGCAGGATGGCGTTCGCACCCGGATCCGGGTCCGGCGAGTCGAACGGCGCATCGGTCACCAGCTCGTCGAAGACGACGAGGGGCGGGTCGCCCGGCTCGGGCGTGACGAAGGCGGCGAGGTCGGGATCGGCGACGACGAGGGAGACGTCGGCGTCCAGGATCCGCTGGCGGGTCTGGGCGATGAACTCGTCGAGCGATCCCATCCGCATCGGGAGCGGCAGCACGACGATGGTCGCACCGGCCAGCCACACCGCCTGGATGCCGGTGACCAGGGACCGGGTCGTCGGTCCGAGCAGGGCGACGTGGTCGCCGGGGCGGATCCCCCGCTGCTGCATGGCGGCGGCCATGGCCATCGCCTCGTCGTGGACGTCGGACCACGGGACCGTGACGTGGACGTCGCCGGAGACGAAGGTGACGTCGTGGCCTCGGGCGGCACCGGCCGCGACCCGGGTGGCGAGGGTGTCATGGGAGGCGCCGGAGCGGCGCGGAGTCATGGGCACGTCGGCTTCGACCACCGCGCGGCCGTGCCCGTTACCCCGTTTCGCAGAACGGCCGCACCGTGCGAGGCTCCGGCCATGACGCCGATCACCCCCCAACCGCTCGAGTGGATCGACACCGCCCCGGTGCGCGCCTCCCGGAGCCGACGGATCGCCCAGCCGCCTGCGGTCGTGTGGGAGGCGATCGCCGACCACGCCGGCTGGACGGAGTGGTTCCCCCGCCTCGTCGCGGTCACGCCCGGCCCCGTCGCCGACGCCGTCGGTGGCACCCGGACCGTGGACCTCGGCGCCGCCGCGGTCGAGGAGGAGTTCCTGGCCTGGGAGCCCGAGCGGCGCTTCGCGTTCACGGTCACCGGGTCGACCCGACCCGGCCTGCGCTCGATGGTCGAGGACATCCGGGTGACCCCCGATGGCGACCGGGCCTGCACGGTGACCTACACCATGGGCATCGACCCGGTGGGCGGCAAGTTGCTCCGCCCCGTCGCCGCACCGCTGCTGCGCAAGGTGATCTCCGACGGGCTCGCCGGTCTCGCCGGCCACGTGCGGGGCTGATCACCCGGGCCATGGAGGCCAGCGGCGGCCAGCGAATCGAGTGGCACGAGGTCGGACCCGACGTCCGGCGCACCATCGAATCGCGCCTCGGCGCGGCGGTCGTCGATGCCCGCAACCAGCCCGGCGGCTTCTCCCCCGGTCTCGCTGCCCGCTGCACCCTGCGCGATGGTCGCCGCGCCTTCGTGAAGGCGGTGTCGCCCGACCAGAACCCGCATGCCTGCCGTATCCACCGGCGGGAGGCCGAGGTGGCCGCCCAGCTGCCGTCCGACCTGCCCGTCCCCCGCCTGGTGCACGTCGTGGACGACGGCCACTGGGTGGCCCTGGTGTTCGAGGAGGTCGAGGGCGTCCAACCGGCCGAGCCGTGGACGCACGACCAGCTCGACGTCGTGCTCCCCGCCCTCCAGCGCTTCGCGGAGCGCACGACCCCGACGCCCGTCCCCGGGTTGCAGACCGTCGAGGCCCGCTACGGCGCGGCGTTCCAGGGATGGCGCCGCCTGGCCGCCGGCGACGCGGATCCGTCCTCGTACGGCCCGGACGTGGTCGCGGCCATCGACCGCCTCGCCGTCCTCGAGGAACCGTGGGCCGCGGCCGCGTCGGGCGACACCCTGCTCCACACCGACCTGCGCGCCGACAACCTGCTCATCACCCCGACCGGCGACGTCGTCCTCGTCGACTGGCCGTGGGCGTGCACCGGCGCGGCCTTCGTCGACCTGGCCATGCTGCTGCCCTCGGTGGGCCTCGGCGGCCCGGATCCGGCCTCGGTCATCGAGGCGCACCACCTCTTCGCCGGCGTCGACCCGGACGCGCTGGTCGCGGTGCTCGCCGCCCTCGCCGGGTTCTTCGTCCGCCAGTCCCTGGATCCGCCCCCGGCCGGGTTGCCCGCGATCCGTTCCTTCCAGCGAGCGCAGGCCCAGGTCGCGCTCGGGTGGCTCCTCCCCCGCATCGCGTGACGTGGGAGGATCTGCTGGCAGAGGTCCGGACAGCAGGACGACGGGGTAGGGGTGGCCGATGAAGTTCAACCGACGGGCCCGACTCGACTCCGACCAGGTCCGCACGCGCAAGGGCGGGGCGGCCGCGGTGGGCGGGGGCGCCGGCATCGTCGGCGTCCTCGTGGTCCTGGCCCTGCAGTTCCTGGGGGGCGGCGGGGGCGACCTGAGCGGCGCACTCGGCGCGCTCGAGGGAACCCGCACCGGCGGCCAGGGCGCCTCCAGCGAGCCGATCGAGGGCTGCGAGACCGGCGCCGACGCCGAGCGGGACCAGGAGTGCCGCATCGTCGCCGTGGTCAACAGCATCCAGGACCTGTGGGCCACCCAGCTGCAGGGCTACCAGCCGGCGATCACCAACTTCTTCACCGGCGGCGTGACCACCGGCGGGTGCGGCTCGGCGAGCTCCGCGGTCGGACCCTTCTACTGCCCCGCCGACCAGCAGATCTACATCGACCTCGGCTTCTTCGACGATCTGGAGTCCCGCTTCGGCGCCTCCGGCGGCGACTTCGCCGAGGCCTACGTCCTGGCCCACGAGTACGGCCACCACGTCCAGAACCTCATCGGCGTGCGCGCCGAGCGGGGCAGCGGACCCGAGAGCGACGCCGTGCGCCAGGAGCTGCAGGCCGACTGCTTCGCCGGCGTGTGGGCCAACCACGCCACCACCACCCCGGACCCGGCCACCGGCGAGATCCTGATCCTCGAGCTCACCGACCAGGACATCGACGAGGCGCTCAGCGCGGCGGCGGCCGTCGGCGACGACCGGATCCAGGAAGCCGCCACCGGTCAGGTGGACCCCCACACCTGGACGCACGGCTCCGCCGAGCAGCGCCAGCAGTGGTTCCTCACCGGCTACGAGACCGGCGACCCGAACCGCTGCGACACCTTCGCCGCCGACCAGCTGTGACTACGGAACGATGTTGACGATGTTCGGCGGGCGCACGATGACCTTGCGGGGCTCGCCATCGAGGTGACCCTGCACGGCGTCGCTGGCCAGGGCCAGCGCCCGGGCCTCGTCCTCGGAGATGTCGGGTGAGACCTCGATGCGGTCGCGCACCTTGCCCTTCACCTGCACCACCATCGTGACGCGATCCACGGCCAGCATCGCCGGATCGTGGGTCGGCCAGGCCTGCTC
>DMTU01000285.1 GCA_003476595.1 Acidimicrobiaceae bacterium
GTCCCTACACGACCGTCGCCGGCCTCATCCTCGACCGCCTCGGACGGCTGCCGGACGGGCCAGGCGACCGGGTCCACCTGGCGGACTGGGTGCTCGAGGTCGATACGGTGCACCGCCACGCCATCACCCAGGTGCGGGCCATCCCCCGGGGTCTCGAGGACGTGACCACCCACCCCTCTGAGGAGCACCCTTGAGCGTCGTCATCCCCCTGCTGCTCATCGCGGTGATGGTGTCGTTCAACGCGCTGTACGTCGCCGCCGAGTTCGCCACCGTCGGGTCCCGGCGCTCGCGCGTCCAGGAGGATGCCGCCGGCGGTAGCGCTGCGGCCGGCCGGCTGCTCGAGATCCTCGAGGACCCGAAGCGCCTCGACAACTACGTGGCCGCCTGCCAGATCGGCATCACCCTGTCGAGCCTCGTGGCCGGCGCCTACGGCCAGGCTGCGCTCACGCCCCTGCTCGAGCCCGCCCTCGGCTCCGTCGGTGGCCGGGCGGTGGCGGTGCTCATCGTGCTCGTCGGGGTGACCTCGGTGCAGGTGGTCCTCGGCGAGCTGCTGCCGAAGACGGCAGCCCTGCGCTACCCCGAGAAGCTGGCCATGCTCACGCTGCCCCCGATGGCGATCAGCCAGTGGCTCTTCCGGCCCCTCGTGGCGATCTTCAACGGGTCGGCCTTCCGCCTCATGAAGCTCTGGGGCCTCGCCGTGGATCACTCCCACGCCCACGTGCACTCGCCCGAGGAGCTCGCCGGGCTGTACCGGGCCAGCGCCGAGGGTGGGCTCATCGACGCGTCGGAGCGGGACATGCTGGCGGGGGTCCTCAACGTCGAGGACCGGTTGGTGCGCGAGATCATGACCCCGCGCCGCCGCCTCACCACCGTGCCGGCCACGCTGGGCGTCGACGACGCCCTCGCCCGGCTGGCCGACAGCGCCCACACCCGCTTCCCGGTCACCGGCACCGACGACGACGTGATCGGGGTCGTGCACCTCCGCGACCTGTGGGTCGCGGCGCGCCAGGACGGCAGCCGCTCGGTCGGGGACCTGGCCCGGCCCGTGCCTGCGGTGGCCGAGGTGCTCACGGTCCCCGGCCTGTGGGACGAGCTCCGCGACGAGGAGCAGCACTGCGCCCTGGTGGTCAACGAGTTCGGGTCCGTCGCCGGCCTCGTCACCATGGAGGACGCGATCGAGGAGATCTTCGGCGAGGTCCTCGACGAGTTCGACGTCGAGGAGGACCCGATCACCGTCGACCAGCGGCGGGTGTCGGTCCGGGGCGACGTGCTGGTCGAGGTGCTCGAGGACCGCTTCAGCACGACCCTGTCCGAGGACGACGTCGACACGATCGGCGGTCTCGTGTGGCACGAGCTCGGCCGTCGTCCCCGGGAGGGTGACGAGGTGCCCGTCGGCCCCGACGGTGTGGTCCTCCGGGTCGACCGGGTCGACGGCACGGCGGTCGCCCGCGCCAGCTTCGACCTCCCGGGCGGTGCGCCGTGATCACGACCGTCGTGCTCCCCATCGTCGCCGTTCTCGTGCTGGTGCTGGTGAACGGCCTGTTCGTCGCCGCCGAGTTCGCGCTCGTCGGCGCGCGGCGCAGCCGCGTCCAGGCCATGGCCGACTCGGGCAGCACCGCTGCCCGCTGGCTGCTCGGCGTCTTCGACCGCCCCACCGGCAAGGACGGCTACATCGCCATCGCCCAGCTGGGCATCACCCTGGCCAGCATCGGTCTCGGCATGTACGGCGAGCCGGCCGTGGCCGGATGGCTGTACACGCCGCTGGAGGACGGCCTGGGCCTGTCCTACGGGGCGTCGCACGCCGTCGGCTTCGCCATCGCCCTCAGCGCCATCACGTTCCTGCACGTCGTCTTCGGCGAGATGATCCCCAAGGCGCTGGCGCTGCAGGCGCCGGAGTCGGTGGTGCTCCGGGTCAACCCGGCCATGCGGGCCTTCGGGCTGGTCTTCCGTCCGATGGTGGCGGTCCTGAACGCCACGGCGCTCGGTCTGATGCGCCTGCTCCGCATCCCCGAGCCGGACAAGAGCACGGCGCTGTACACCAGCGCCGAGCTGGAGATCGTCACCGACGAGGCTGCCGACAGCGGCCAGCTCGGCGCCCTGCAGCGGGACCTGATCCGCAACATCTTCGACCTCGACGAGCGGCGCGCCGAGGAGCTCATGACCTCGCGCGGCCGCCTCGAGGTGCTCGACGTGACCGCGACCGCCGAGGAGGTGGCCGCGCAGGTCGCGGCATCGCCACGCAGCCGATACCCGGTCATCGACGGCGACCTCGACCACGTCGTGGGCGTGCTCCACATCAAGGACTTCATCCGGGCGTCGGGCCGGTCCACCGTCGACCTCGGGGACCTGATCCGGCCGCTCCCGACGGTGGCGGCGACAGCGAGCGCCGAGCAGCTGCTCGAGCGGTTCAAGCGCACCCGCACCCACGCCTGCCTCGTCGTCGACGAGTTCGGCGGCACGCTCGGGGTCGTCACCCTCGACGACGTCATCGCCGAGGTCATGGAGGAGGGCGACGCGTCGGGATCGTCCGCTGCCGTCCACCACGACGACGGCTCCGTGAGCCTCGACGGCGAGGTCACGCTGGCCGAGCTGCGGGACGACCACGGCCTCACGTTCACCCACGACGAGGTGGCCACGCTGGCTGGCCTCGTGCTCGCCGCCCACGGCACGGTGCCCGTGCCGGGCACGGCGGTCGAGGTGCAGGGACACGAGCTGGTGGTGGAGGACGTGGTGGGCCACAAGCTGACACGGGTGCGCGTGCGGCCGTTGGACGACTGACCCCAGCCGGGAACCAGCGGCCCGCCACGGACGTCGGATGGCCATGCGCACTCGACCCGTCCGCCGGGGGATCCGGACCGCCATCGTGCTCGCCGCCGTCGCCATGGCGGCCGGCGCCTGCAGCAGCGAGGGCGCATCGCCGCCGTCGAGCGGTGGGCAGACGTTCCAGGGCCTCCGCGGCGTCGCCCCGGTCGCCCTCCAGAGCGACCGGAGCTGCGGTGAGGTGCTGGAGGACTTCCAGTCGTTCGCTCCGGCCGTGCTGTCGGACCAGATGTTCGGCTTCGCCGAGGGTGGTGCGGCGACGACATCGGGCGTCGACGACGCGACGGACATGGCGGTGGAGGACAGCGCCGAGCGGGTCGCGGCACCCGACGAGGCCGGGGCCCAGCTCGAGGCGGCCGACGGCTCCTCGTCGGACACCAACACCCAGGAGGCCGGCATCGACGAGCCCGACGTCGTCGAGAACGACGGCGAGTTCGTCTACGTCGTGGACCACGGACCGGACCAGGCGCACCTGGTGATCCTCGACGGGGCCACGGCCGAGGTGCTCAGCCGCACGCCGCTCGCCTCCTACGGCGCGCAGCTGCTCCTGCAGGGCGACCGGATGCTGGTCGTGACCAGCGGCGGCTACGGGTACCCGATGCCGATGCCGATCGAGGACGGCGCCGCCGTGTCCGGTCCGGCCCCTGACGAGGAGCCGATCCCGGTGGACCCGTTCCCCATGCCGACCGAGCCGCCGACCTTCGCGGCCGGCACGGTCCTGCAGCTGCTCGACGTGACCGACCGCCGGGCCCCACAGGTGGTGCAGACCACCGAGATCGAGGGCCACCACGTGTCGACCCGCGTCGTCGACGGGGTCGCCCGCGTCGTGGTCAGCAGCTACCCCGACGCCCAGCCGCTGTTCGACGACGTCGCCGTGCGCATGGGAGGCGGCGGGGACGCCGACTCGGGCCTGGCAGCGATGGAGGCCGGCGTCGCCGACATGACCATCGAGGACTGGCTGCCTGCCTTCCGCACCACGGTCGCCGACGAGGGCGACGTGGCGACCCGCACGTCGACCGAGGGCAGCCTGGTCGCGTGCGAGGACGTCTTCGTCCCCGAGGTGAACGCGGGCATCGCCCAGACCTCGGTCCTCCGGGTGGACTTCGCCGACGGCTTCGACCCGGCCGACACCACCACGGTGGTGGCCGAGGCCGGCACCGTCTACGCGTCGACGAGCACCCTCTACGTGGCGGCGAACACCTACGTCCCGCTGCAGGAGCAGGGCCGGGTCGTGGGCGAGGACTTCACCACCGCGCTGCACGCCTTCGACCTGCGCGGCGACGGCCCGGCTGCCCACCTCGGTGCCGGTGCGATCCCCGGCCACCTCCTGAACCAGTACTCGCTGTCCGAGCACGACGGCTACCTCCGAGTCGCCACGACCGAGGGCGCGCCGTGGGGCGGTGGCGAGGACAGCCAGTCCGGCGTCCGGGTGCTGCGGCTCGAGGGCGGCGCACTGGTCGAGGTCGGGGCCGTCACCGGCCTGGGGGTGACCGAGACGATCCAGTCGGTGCGCTTCATGGGGCCGGTCGGCTACGTGGTGACGTTCCGCCAGACCGACCCGCTCTACGTGATCGACCTCAGCGACCCCACGGCTCCGGCGGCGGTCGGGGAGCTGAAGATCCCCGGCTTCTCCTCCTACCTGCACCCGGTCGGCGAGGGCCGGCTGGTCGGCATCGGCCGCGACGCCGACCTCGAGGGCCGGGACCAGGGCCTGCTGGTCTCGCTCTTCGACGTCGCCGATCCGACGGCGCCGGCCCAGCTGCAGACGTGGATCCAGCGCGACGCGTGGTCCGTGGCCGGCGACGATCCCAAGGCGTTCCTGCACTGGTCGCCGGAGTCCGCCGTGGTCGTGCCGCTCGAGCGCTTCGGGGAGGGCACGCCCGAGAGCGGCATGGTCGTGCTCGACGTGGCCGACAGCGGCATCACCGAGCGGGCGCTCGTGACGGCCGAGGGCCGCTACCCCTCCCGGGCGCTGGTCGTGCAGGGACGGCTGTGGTCGCTGTTCGACGGCGGCGTGGTCGTGTCGGACTTCGCGAACCCGACAGATGGGGTATTCACCGGATTCCGCTAGTCGATCATCCGCCGCATCCGGCCGTTTCGAACCAGGGATGAAGTCCACTTAAACCCTGCTTCCCAGGAGGAACCCCTGATGCGAACGTTCGTCACCCGGATCGCGGTGCTCGCTGCTGCTGCGCTGGTCGTGCTCGCCACGCCCAGCGCAGCGCAGGAGAGCGCTCGGATCCACCTGATCCACGGCATCCCCGACACACCGGTCGACGTCGTCGCCGGCGGTGAGGTCGTCTTCGCCGACTTCCAGTTCGGCGACACCCAGGACCTGTCCGGCCTCGCCGGTCAGACCCTCCCCGGCCTCACGGTGAACGCGGCCGGCACCGACACCGTCGCCATCGACGCCGGTGACACGGCGCTGCCCGCGAGCGGCAACTACACGATCATCGCCCACCTCGACGCCGAGGGCACCCCGACGCTGGCCGTCTTCGAGAACGACACCAGCGCCATCGCCGCCGGCGAGGGTCGCGTGACCGTCCGCCACACGGCTGCCGCACCTGCGGTCGACGTGCTGGCCAACGGCGAGGCCGCCTTCACGAGCCTTTCCAACCCCAACGAGGCCTCCGCCGACCTGCCCGTCGGCACCATCAGCGCCTCGGTCGTGCCGGCCGGTGCCGCCGACCCCGTCGTGATCGGCCCCGCCGACCTCGGCATCACCGACGGCACCAGCCTCATCGTCTACGCCGTCGGCTCGCTCGACGCCGGCAGCCTGACCGTGCTCACCGAGAGCATCGACGGCCTCGGCACCGCCCCGACGGCCGTGAACACCGGCAACAGCCCGGTGACCGACGATGCCGG
>DMTU01000070.1:0-4131 GCA_003476595.1 Acidimicrobiaceae bacterium
AAACGGCCGGAGGCGATCTGCTTGACGGCCGAGCGGCGCGTCGGATCGAGCAGCCGGTCCACGTCCTCGCCGCCTTCACCGGTGTTGGACTTGCCGCCCAGCCGGTTCATGGCGATCGCGAGGGTTTCGTGGGCCTCCTGCGAGATGGATCCGTAGCTCATCGCGCCGGTGGAGAACCGCTTGACGATGCTGGAGACGGACTCCACTTCCTCGAGCGGGACCGCGGGGCGCAGCCCGGCCTTGAACTTCAGGAGCCCGCGCAGGGTCATGAGGTTCTCGGACTGGTCATCCACACCGCGGGTGTAGGCCTTGAAGATGTCGTACCGGCGCTCACGCGTGGCGTGCTGCAGCCGGAACACGGTTTCCGGGTTGAACAGGTGCGGCTCGCCGTCGCGGCGCCACTGGTACTCGCCGCCGCCCATCAGAGCCTGGTGCGGCTGCTCGATGCCGTTCTCCGGGTACGCCATCCGGTGGCGTGCCGCGACCTCGGCCGCGATGACCTCGAGGCCGACGCCGCCCAGCTGCGAGTGCGTGCCGGAGAAGTACTCGTCCACGAGGTCCTGGCCAAGGCCAAGGGCTTCGAAGGTCTGGGCCCCGGTGTAGGAGGCCACGGTGGAGATGCCCATCTTGGACATGATCTTGAGGACGCCCTTGGTGCAGGCCTTGATGAAGTTCCGGTGGGCCTGGGGCTTGCTGATGTCGGCGATGACGCCCTCGTCGATGAGGTCGTCGATGGTCTCGAACGCCAGGTACGGGTTGATGGCGGTGACGCCGTACCCGATGAGGAGCGCCATGTGGTGCACCTCGCGCGCGTCGCCGCACTCGACGACGAGGCCGACCTGGGTGCGGGTCTTCTCCCGGATCAGGTGGTGGTGCACGGCCGAGGCCAGCAGCAGCGACGGGATCGGGGCCAGCTCGCTGCTCGAGTGGCGGTCCGAGAGGATGATCACCTTGGCGCCGTCCGCGATGGCGTCGGACACCTTGTGGAACACGTCGTGGATGGCGCGGCGCATGCCCTCGCCGCCCTCGGCGACGGGGTAGAGGCCGTCGATGGCGAAGGGCTTGAACCCGCCCATGTCGCCGTCGTCGTTGATGTAGAGGAGCTTGGCCAGCTCCTCGTTGGAGATGATCGGGCTCGGGAGCACGATCTGGCGGCACGACGCCGGCGTGGGCTCGAGCAGGTTCCCCTCGGGACCGAGCGTGGTCTGCATCGACGTCACCTGCTCCTCGCGGATGGCGTCGAGCGGCGGGTTCGTCACCTGGGCGAACTGCTGGGTGAAGTAGTCGAACAGCAGCCGGCTGCGCTCGCTGAGCACGGCGACGGGCGTGTCGGTGCCCATGGAACCGATGGGCTCGGCACCCTTGGCCGCCATCGGCGCGAGGAGGATCTTGAGCTCCTCGCTGGTGTAGCCGAACACCCGCTGGTGCTTGACGACGGAGGAGTGCTGCGGGGTGAGCAGGAACCGGGGCGGGAGGTCCTCGAGGCGGATGAGGCCGTCGTGGATCCAGTCCTCGTAGGGCTGGGCGTCGGCCAGGCCCCGCTTGATCTCCTCGTCCTCGACGATGCGGCCCTCGGCGGTGTCGACCAGGAACATGCGGCCCGGCTGGAGCCGGCCCTTGCGCACGACGGTGGCCTGGTCGATGTCCAGCACGCCCACCTCGGAGGCCATGACGACGAGGCCGTCCTCGGTGACCCAGTAGCGGGAGGGGCGCAGGCCGTTGCGGTCGAGCACCGCGCCGATCACGGTGCCGTCGGTGAAGGCGATGGAGGCGGGGCCGTCCCAGGGCTCCATGAGGGAGGAGTGGTACTGGTAGAAGGCCCGCTTCCAGTCGGGCATGGTCTCGTGGTTCTCCCACGCCTCGGGCACCATCATCAGCACCGCGTGGGGCAGGGACCGGCCGGCCAGGTGGAGCAGCTCCAGGCACTCGTCGAAGCGGGCCGTGTCCGACGCACCGGCCGTCATGATCGGCAGGGCCTTGTCGAGGTGCTCGCCGAAGGCGTCGGAGGCGAACGCCCCCTCGCGTGCCCGCATCCAGTTCTCGTTGCCCTGGACCGTGTTGATCTCGCCGTTGTGGGCGACGACCCGGTACGGGTGCGCCAGCGGCCACGACGGGAAGGTGTTGGTCGAGAACCGGGAGTGCACGAGTGCCAGCGCGGAGCTGAAGCGCTCGTCGCGCAGGTCGGGGAAGAACTCCGACAGCTGCGGCGTGGTGAGCATGCCCTTGTAGACGATGGTCCGGGCCGAGAGGCTCGGGAAGTAGACGTCCTCGACCTCGTGCTCGACCCGCTTGCGCAGGACGAAGGCACGCCGCTCGAGGTCCATGCCGTCGAGCGGCTCGGCCTCGCTGCCGGCCACGAACAGCTGTCGGAAGGTGGGCTGGGCGTCCTGGGCGAAGCGGCCGATCATGGAGTCGTCGATCGGCACCTCCCGCCAGCCGAGGAGGCGCAGGCCCTCGCTGTGCACGATCTTGTCGATCGAGTCGGCGGCCTTGCCCGCCGCGGCGGCGTCCTTGGGCAGGAACCCGATGCCGACGGCGTAGCTGCCCGCGTCGGGCAGGTCGAAGTCGCAGACCTCCCGGAAGAAGGCGTCGGGGATCTGAGTGAGGATGCCGGCGCCGTCGCCCACGTTGTCCTCGGCGCCGGTGGCGCCGCGGTGGTCGAGGTTGCACAGCGAGTCCAGGCCTCGCTGGACCATGGCGTGCGACTTGCGGCCGTGCATGTCGACGACGAAGGCGACACCGCAGGCGTCGTGCTCGAAGGCGGGGTCGTAGAGACCCTGCGGGGCAGGGGAGTGCGTCATGTGGAGTCCCGTGGAGAGTCGAACTGGGGTTCAGGCTCTGCAACATGGGACGCCGTTGGCCCAGAGAGCAGCGGGACCACGGTAGCGAGTCGGTCGGGTCCGACCGAAACCGGTCCGCTCCTGGGCGGTGCTTGCCTCACGTCGTTAGGAGTCCTTAACGTGTGGCCATGCGCTCCGCCCTCCGCCGCACGTCCTCACTCGCCCTGGCCCTGGCCCTCGTCTTCGGCGGCGCCGCCGCCTGCGGCGACGACGACGGCGCCGACGTCCGCGAGATCGGCGACACCGGGGGCTCCGGCAGCGGGTCGGGCTCCGGGTCCGGTTCGGGGAGCGGTTCGGCCTCCGGCGTCGAGTCCGAGACCGAGGCGGACGACACCGGCTCGGCCAGCGAGGCCGACGACACCACCAGCACCACTGCCGGCTGACCCCTTCTCGAACTGGCAGTGCTGCGGTCGCGGCCGCGGTCAGCCCTCGAGCACCGTGGCGGCCACGGTGGCCCCGAGGTTCCAGCACGCATCCCGCGCCTCGGCGTCGGGGGCGTCGAGCACCCGCACGTGGTCGGTCGCCTGGGTCCAACCCAGTCCGGTGGTGATCTTGGCGATGTCGCGCAGCGCGCCGTCGACGTCGCTGTTGCCGTGCACCGCGACGCCGAACGGGCGACCCTGGGTCTCCTCCAGGCACGGGTAGTAGATCGTGTCGAAGAAGTGCTTCAGCGCCCCGGCCATCGTCCCGAGGTTGGCCGGCGTGAGCAGCACGTAGCCGTCGGCGGCGAGCACGTCGGCGGCGGTGCACGACAGCGTCGCGGCCGTGACGACCTCGACGTCCTCCAGCCCGTCAGCGCCCGCACCGTCGCGCACCGACCCGAGCATCGTGTGCAACGACGGCGACGGCGTGTGGTGGACGATCAGCAAGCGAGCCACGGACCCATCCTCCCGAAAATCTCGTGGATCGGTCACCACAGGTGTGACGCATCCACGGAATTTCCATCTACCGGCGGCGGAGGCCGTGGAGGTGGGCGACGACGTCGCCCGCGTCCGCGCTGGCCGCCAGGTCGATGGTCACCTGCAGGTACCACTCGTCGTGGCCCTCCGGGTCGACGAGGATCTGCTCGATCTCCCAGGTGTCGCCCTCGTCGGCGACGACGAAGCGGGCCGGGCCGCGGGCGTCGCCGTCGATGGCGATGCGGGGTCGGGGCACGACGGCGGGGCGCTCCTCGCCGGGGCGGGCGGTGGGAGCGTCCGGGTCGGGCTGGGGGGCGTCGTCGCCGTAGGCCTCGAGGTAGGGCGCGAACTGCTCGAGGAGCTTGCGCTCGTTCCAGCCCCGGTCGCCGACC